>CADCTQ010000539.1 GCA_902805615.1 uncultured Cytophagales bacterium | reverse complement strand
CGCCCGGCAGGCCATCGAAATGGGCTTTCTGCTGGGCATCGGCGGCGTGGCGACCTTCAAGAACGGCGGCCTCGACAAAGTGCTGCCCTTCGTGGACGCCGGGCACCTGCTGCTCGAAACCGACAGCCCGTACCTGGCGCCGGTGCCGTACCGGGGCAAACGCAACGAACCCGGCTACCTGCCCCTCATTACCGGCCGCGTCGCCGACCTCAAAGGGACGAGTGCCGCCGAAATCGGCCGCATCACCACCCGGAACGCCCTCCGCCTGTTCGGTACCCGACCCTGACAGCCCTACCCATTACTCAATACCCAATATCCAGTACCTAACCCCCATGTTCACGACGATCCACATTCCCACCGCGGCCGCCCAGGCCAGCACGTCGGTGCTGATGATCTACACCGGCGGCACGCTGGGCATGGTGTACGACCGCACCGGCCGGCACCTGGTGCCCTTCGACTTTTCGCAGATGAACGAACGGCTGCCCGAGCTGAACCGGTTCGACTTCCAGCTGACGGTCGTAGCCCTCGACCAGCCCATTGACTCTTCGAACGTGACGCCCGACCACTGGCTCCAGTGGGCCCACCTCATCCGCGGCAACTACGACCGCTACGACGGCTTCGTGATCCTGCACGGCACCGACACGATGGCCTACAGCGCCTCGGCCATGAGCTTCCTGCTCGAAAACCTCCACAAGCCCGTCGTGTTCACCGGTTCGCAGTTGCCCCTGGGCACCGTCCGCACCGACGCCCGCGAAAACCTGATGACGGCCCTCGAAATTGCCTCGGCCAAGGACGCGGCCGGCCGGCCCCTGGTGCCGGAGGTGAGCATTTACTTCCACGGCCTGCTGCTGCGCGGCAACCGGGCCAAAAAAGTGGAAAGCGTCCACTTCGACGCGTTCCAGTCCGAAAACTACCCGCTGCTGGCCGAGGCCGGCGTCACCATTGATTACAACCGGTCGCTGATCCTGCCGTACGGGGACGAACTGCCGTTGCGCGTGGCCCCGGTGATGGATGGGCGGGTCGCCATTCTGAAGCTGTTTCCGGGCATTACGCGGCTGGTGGCCGACAGCACCGTGCAGATGCCGGGCCTGCGCGGCCTGATCCTCGAAACGTACGGCTCGGGCAACGCCCCCACGGCCGGCTGGTTCATCGAAACGCTGCGCAAAGCCGTGAATAAGGGCCTGTTCGTGTTCAACGTGTCGCAGTGCGTGGGCGGCTTCGTGGTGCAGGGCCGCTACGAAACCAGCCGCCACCTTTCCGAGATCGGCGTCCTGAGCGGCGCCGACATCACCACCGAGGCGGCCGTCACCAAGATGATGTACGTGCTGGGCAAGCATCTTTCCGACGACGAAACCCGCCGCCAGCTGACCACGCCGCTCCGGGGCGAAATGAGCTAAGCGTACACTGATTGATTATGATGATTATGATGGGAACTGATTTTAGATTGAAGAAAAATCAGGAGAAAAGATCATAACAAATCATAATCATCATAACAAATCAGTGTACCATCCCTGTACAGATTTGCATTTTTCGGCCCGTCCCGGGGCCAATGCTTTTGAGTTGCGGGATTAATTTGTATTTTAAATGCCGGTTTGATTTAACGTTCCCTTTTGCATGATACAGATAATACCCTCCATTGCCATTTACAACGGAAAATGCGTGAAAGTGCCGCCCGGCGATTTCGAGCACGCCGTGGTGTACGGCGACAGTCCCCTCGACGTCGCCCAGACCTTCGAAGACCACGGCATCCGGCGGATTCACCTGATTGACCTCGACGGCGCCAAGAAGGGCCGGGTGGTCAATTACAACATCCTGCAAATGATTGCGGGCTACACCAACCTCGACATTGACTTCTCCGGCGGCATCCACACCGACTCCGACGTGCGCACGGCCTTTGAGTGCGGCGCCAAGTCCATTACCGCCGCCAGCGTGGCCGCCACCGAACGGGGCTTTTTCTCCTCCTGGCTCATCAGCTACGGCCGCGAACGGATCGTGATGGCCGCCGACGCCCGGGCCGGCAAGATCATTACCGGCGGCTGGCAGCAGAAAACGGACATTGACCTGATGGAACTGATCGGCTACTACTACGAACGGGGCATCAAGTACGTGAAATGCACCGACGTGGGCCGCGACGGCCAGTTGCAGGGGCCGGCCACCGACCTGTACGGGGAGATCCTGGCCCGGTTCCCCGACATCTGCCTGCTGGCCAGCGGCGGCGTACGGTCGGTGGAAGACATCCGCAAGCTCGACGAAATAGGCGTCCACGGCGTCATGTTCGGCAAGGCGTACTACGAAGGACAAATTGACCTCGATGACCTGCGGCCGTTCTTGCAGTAGCAACCGTTGCCGCTGCGTCCACCTTTGCCATTGATTACCCGAATTGACAATTGAGGTGGGTTGGAGAATGGATCGGGTTTAAACCCGATCCTACGGATATTGCGGCCGCTTTTGGTACGGCACCCCTTTCCACGAGTCTCAATTCGAACGGGTATGAGAACCGGATGCTACTATCCTTAGGATCGGGTTTAAACCCGATCCCTCCGTGTTCCTCCGCGTCGCCGTGGTAAACCTTTTCCTGCCATAACCTTGCTGGTCAGTACCCCTACCTTTTAAGCCTTCCGGGTTGCGAAAGCCCGCAAGGTTTTTTTTATGGAATCCGAAGAGAGAGACGAAAAACTAAACGCCCTGCTGGCCGAACTCGACGGACTGAGCCGGTCGGTGGAGCGCCAGCAGCGGCAGCTCGACCGGCTGCGGCAGGAAATCCGGGAACTCCAAACGCCAACCGCCGTACGCGTTGCCGTGCCGCCGCCCGCCGCGCCCATCGCCGTGCCACCACCACCCGTTGCACCGCCAACCGCCGAACCGGCCCCCCGGCAGTCGGCCGGGTTCGGGCACACCGATGCGCTGCCCGAAGACCCGGTTGCGGCTCCTTTCCGGCCGGTCAGGCCCCCGGCATCGTCATCCGCCCCGGGCCGGCAGAGCCTGGAGCAGTACATCGGGGGCAACCTCATCAACAAGGTCGGCATCCTCATCCTGGTGCTGGGCGTGGGCATCTTCCTCAACTACGCCTTCGAAAACAACCTGCTCGGCCCGGTGGCCCGCATCAGCATGGGGTACGTGACCGGCGTGGCCCTGGTGGGGCTGGCCTACTGGCTCAAGAAAGACTACCCGGCCTACGGCGCCGTGCTGCTCAGCGGGGGCGTGTCCACGCTGTACTTCACCACCTACTTCGCCTACGACTTTTACGGGCTCCTGCCGCACCTGCTGGCCTTCGGGCTGATGGTGGCCGTCACGGGCTTTACCATCTACGCCGCCATGCAGTTCGACCAGCAGGTGATCGGCGTGTACGGCCAAGTGGGCGCCTACGCCGTGCCGTTGCTGCTCAGCCAGGGCAACGGGCAGGTGGCGGTGCTGTTTACCTACACGGCCATCATCAACGTGGGCGTGGCCGTGCTGGCCTTCCGCAAAAACTGGTTCGGCATGAACGGGGCGGCGTTCCTCGTTACGTGGCTCACCTACGGCAGTTGGTTCTTCCTGTCCTTCGAGGCAGCCACGCACCTGCCGCTGGCTCTGGGGTTCGGCACGCTGTTCTGGGCCATCTTCTACGCCGTGTTCGCGTTTGGCCTCCGCGGCGGGGAATCGGTGACCGGCTGGAACGGCGTGTTGCTGGTGCTCAACGCCTTTGTCTACTACCTGCTGGGCTACGAAGCCCTGGACGGGCCGGTCCACGAACGGTGGCAGGGGCTGTTTACGGTGATCGTGGCGGCAGCCCACGCCGGCGTGGCCGGGTACGCCCGGCGCCAAGGCAACCGCCCGGCGCTGTTCTCGCTGGCCCTGGTGCTGGCGGTGGCCTTGGCGACCATTGCCGTGCCGGTGCAACTGGGTGGCGTATCGGTTACGTACGTGTGGGCGGCCGAGGCCGTGGTGCTGTTTGCCGCGGGGCAACGGCTCCGGGCGGCACTGTACGGCTACCTGGCGGCGGTCGCGGCGGCCCTGACCGTCCTCAGCCTCTTCACCGGCTGGGGGGCCTACGACGACGCCAAATTGTCCATTCCCCTGTTGCTCAACCGCCACTTTGCCGTCTCGTTGTGGGTGGCGCTCTCGCTGGGCGTCATTGCCTGGCTGGCCCGCCGCGAGGGAGCGGCCACGTTCACGGGTCCACCGTCCCTGGTGCCGCTCTGGCGCATCGCCCTGCCCGTGGTGGTGGCGGTGCTGCTGTACGGAGTGGTTGCCCTGGAAATCAGCCACTACTTCGAACACCAGGTGACCCGGCTCCCGCCCAATGATCCGTCGAAGCTAGCCGTGGGTACATTTTGGGAAACGGCCACCCGGCTGCGGTCCCTGGGGCAGTTGTGGCTCATCACCTTTGCGGGCCTGTACGTGTCGGCCCTGCTGGCGCTGCTGCGCTACCTGCGGGCGGGCGGGTACTGGCAATTGGTCCCGGCCGGGCTGAGCCTGCTGGTGCTGACCGCGTGGTTGGTGGGCGGGCTGTACGCCGCCGAAACCCTGCGTGATGCCTACCTGGAGGGGGTTCCTGACCGCCGCCCGGCTTACCTGCTGGTCCGCTACCTGGCGTACGGGGGCGTGGGCTTGTGCGTGGGCCTGGCCGGGCAACGGGTGGGGCAGTTGGGGCTGGCCCGGGCCGGTTCGCCCTGGCAGTGGTACCCGGCGGCCGTGCACGTGTTCATCATCGCCATGCTGAGCGCCGAACTGGTGCAGGGGTTCGTGTGGCTGGGCGGCGGGCCGGTGGCCGTGTGGAAAGAAACGGCGCAGAAGGTGGGCTTCAGCGTGCTGTGGGGCGGGTACGCCCTGGCCCTGGTGGGGCGGGGCATCTGGCGGAAACGCAAGGTGCTGCGGCTGCTGGGCATTGCCCTGTTCGCCGTCACGCTGGTCAAGCTCTTCCTCTTCGACCTGGGCGACATTTCCAAGCTGGGCAAGATCATTGCCTTCGTGGGCCTGGGCGTACTGCTGCTCACGATTTCGTTCCTCTACCAGAAGTTCAAGGACGTGATCCTGGGGGAGGACAGCCAGTGAGGAGTTTGAGAGTTCGGGCGTTTGAGAGTTAGGGCGTTGTTGGGGAATCGGGGGGAAGGGAAGCGGTTTTACGGGATAATGTGAATGAGCAACATGAAATGGATCATTGATTCGATCAGGAAATTCGTGCAAACGGACCGGCCGGCTGCATCGCCCGTGCGGGAACCCATCCGGAAACCCACGCAGGCGCTTGTGGATGTGAAGGAGTTCATGGACCTGAACGACCAGGTGGTGACGGACCCCGAACGCGCCGTGAGCTACCGCATTGCATCCAGAGACGCGGACGGCAAACTGCACGGTCCCGTCACGCAGTACGACCCGCTGGACCGCAAGACCCTGAGCGGCACCTACGCGGCCGGCAACCGGGAAGGACTTTTTGAACAGTATCACCCCGACGGGCAGTTGGCATCGCGGCAGGAATACCGGGACGACCTGCCCGTGGGCCCGTACGAGAGTTGGTACGCAAACGGCGCACCCAGAGAAGCAGGGGTGTACAGCGGCGGCACCGCTTCGGGCCGGCCCTGGCGGGGTGACGACGGGTACCGGATGGAAAGCTTCTGGGATGCCGATGGGGTACAACGGGTCGCCAACGGCGCCGGGGAACGGTACGAGGAGCACGAAAACGGGCAGGTAAGCTGGAAAGGAACCTACTGGGAAGGCGTGCGGCAAGGGGAATGGTCTTTCTACGCACCAGACGGGCGCCTGACCAATACCGAGCAATACGTGCAGGGGCGCCTGGTGAAGGGCTGGTACTTTGATCCCCAGGGGGGTACCTTCCGGTATTCCGCCGATACCTTCGAAGTGCTGCCGGAGTTTCCGGGAGGGATGCCGGCGTTAAACCAATTCCTGATGCGCACCATCAAGTACCCCAAGAGCGCCATTCGCAAAGGCATTTCCGGAACGGTGTTCGTGGGTTTCGTCATCCGCGCCAACGGCCAGGTATGGGACGTACAGGTGTTGAAGGGCATTCACCCGGATTGCGACGCGGAAGCCGTGCGGGTAATCGGCCTGATGCCCCCCTGGCAGGCCGGCCGTCAGCAAGGCCGCCCGCTCTCCGTGCGTTATTCCCTGCCCATTCGGTTTGTCATAAGCTGATAACTTACCCCTTCGGTCGCGTCCGTTCGGGATGCATTCCCATTTTTTATTCTCCAATCGAAATGAACAATTGCATGAAAAAAGGAATATTGGTTGTCTGGGCCTGCCTGTTGTCGGCCTGGTGCCTGGGACAGGAGCCCGTCAAGGAGTTTACCGATGCGAACGGCCGCGTGGTGAAGAACGAGGCAGACGCCCGGGGGTACCGCATGGTGGTGAAAGACGCAGAAGGCGAACTGAACGGTCCCATCACGCAGTACGACAGCCTGGGCCGCAAGACTCTGAGCGGCGCGTACGCGGCCGGAAAGCGCCAGGGGCTTTTTGAGCATTACCACCCGGACGGGCAGCGGTCTTCCAAACGGGAATACCTGGCCGACGAACCGGTGGGCACGTCCGAAAGTTGGTACGAAAACGGTAAGCCCCAAGAAGTGGGCCGCCACCCGGCCGACACGGCGGGCAGAAGGGGCAAACACCCATGGGAGGTGTACCGGATCGAGAGCTTCTGGGATTCCACGGGGGCGCAGTTGGTAAAGGACGGTTCGGGCGACTGGTACGGCGTACACGACAATGGCAAAGTGAGGTCCAAAGGAGCGTACCGGGCTGGGATGCGGGTGGGCGACTGGACGTTCTACGACGAGGAAGGGCGCCTGACCAACACGGAACAATACGTGAACGGCCGCCTGGAGAAGGGCCTGTACCAAGGGCCGAAAGGGGAGCGTTTTACGTATACTTCCGACACCTACGAAATGATGCCCGAGTACCCGGGCGGACTGCCGGCCCTGGCCGGGTTCCTGTCGGCCAACCTCCGGTATCCGAAGGAAGCCCGGCGCCGGGGCGCTTCCGGAACAGTGTTCGTGGGCTTCGTGGTGGGCAGCGACGGAAAAATCCGGGATGTAAACGTGCTCCAAGGCATTGGCTACGGTTGCGACGAGGAGGCGGCCAGGGTCGTTGGGTTGATGCCTTCCTGGCGGGCCGGCCGGCAGCAAGGCCGCCCGGTGGCGGTGCGGTACGCCCTGCCCATCCGTTTCGTCATGCAGTGAGCAACTTCTAGCGGTTGGCTTGTTGACACTTTGCCGAACGGGCAGCAGTTCTCGCGCAAGGAGTCAGGGAGTTATCGAGTTGGAGAGTTTGAGAGTCGGAGGGAGTTGATAAATTTGGGAAGCGTTTGAGAAGTGATGACGGCATGAGTTTATTGCTGACTCCCTAATGCTCAAACTTCCCAACTTGACAACTCCCTGACTCCCATGATCTACTACAACCCGCGGCGGTGGTTTTCGCTGATCTTCCAGTTTCACCGGAGTGATACGTTCCGCATCCTGCTGCCGGGCATGGTGCTGGTGGGCCTGTACACGGCGCTGGTCACCTACCTGGCCCTGGACGTGTGGGGGTGGAAGTCGGGCACGACCACGGTGCATTCGCTGCTGGGGGTGGTGCTGGGCCTGGTGCTGGTGTTTCGCACCAACACGGCCTACGAACGGTGGTGGGAGGGCCGCAAGCTGTGGGGCACCCTGGTAAACGAAACCCGCAGCCTGGCCATCAAACTCAACGCGTTCGTGCCGGAAAGCGACGCCGCCACGCGCCGGTTTTTCGCCGGGTCCATTGCCAACTACGTGCGGGCCGTCAAAGACCACCTGCGCCGCGAGGTGAACCCCGACGACCTGGAAGAAACCGACGGCCTCACCCGGGGCGACCTGCGGGCGTCGGGGCACGTGCCCAACCGGATTGCCGCCTCCATTTTCGCGAAGTGCAATCAACTCTACGCCGAAGGCCGCTTCTCCGGCGACCAGCTCATCATCCTCGACAAGGAGATCAAGGCGTTTACCGACGTGGTGGGGGCCTGCGAACGGATCAAGAACACGCCCATCCCGTACTCGTACAGCATCTTCATGAAAAAGTTCATCTTCATCTTTACCATGACCATGCCGCTGGGCTTCATCACCACGTTTGCCTACTGGGACATCCCGGTGGTGATGTTCGTGTTCTACGTGCTGGTGAGCCTCGAACTCA
>CADCTQ010000538.1 GCA_902805615.1 uncultured Cytophagales bacterium | reverse complement strand
ACGGGGTAAGCCTCACGTGCTTCCGGTCGGGCGAAGGCAGCTTCCGGGTGGCAATCATTCCCTACACCTACGAACACACGAATTTCGGGCAGCTGCGCGAAGGTGACCTGGTTAATCTGGAATTTGACATCATCGGTAAGTATTTAATGAAAATTATACCGGAAAAGTACCGGTGAGGGCCTAACTTTCGGTAATTTTAAATCTGGCAAACAGCTTTTTACGTAGGTTCTACATGGCCTCCGTTGCCTCCTGCCGCTACCGAAATCAAGAACCCGCTATGAATTGCATTATTGTTGACGACGAGGAAATGTCGAGGGCGATCATCAAACATTTCGTCGAACAAACCCAGTTCCTCCACCTGGTCGGCGTGTGCCCCGACGCCATTACGGCCTCCAACGTGCTCCGCGACGAGGCCGTGGAGCTGCTGTTCCTCGACATCGAGATGCCCCAGATGTCGGGTATGGAACTGGTGCGCAGCCTGACGGTAAAGCCGCAGGTCATTTTTATCACCTCCCGCACCGACTACGCCGTGGAGGCTTTCGAATACCAGGTGGCCGACTACCTGGTGAAGCCGGTCACCTACGCCCGGTTCCTCAAAGCGGTGGAAAAAGTGCGCGACAACATGGACCTGCACACGCTGTCGCAGCAGAACCCCAGGGACATCTACGTCAAGACCGACGCCAAGATCGTCAAGGTAAACCTCAACGACCTGCTCTACGTGGAGGCGCTGGCCGACTACGTGATCCTGCACACGGCCGGGGGGCGGCACATCGTGCACTCGACCATGAAGGGCATTGAGAAGAAGCTCAACACGGGGGATTTTGCCCGCGTACACCGTTCCTTCATCATCAACGTGGAGAAGATCGAAGCCATCGAAGACCTCTCCATCCTCATCAACAAGAAATACATTCCCATCGGCGCCTCCTACAAGGATGCCTTCTACAAGCGCCTGAACGTACTGTAAAGGGTTACCGGCACATCACCGGTTGCCCACCCACGAGAAGCGTATTTTGGTCCCTTCGATGATGCCCCTCATGACCAGTTCGAGGAGGGCGTACACGACAGCGCTGAGGATTTCTTCCATATCGGTTTGGGGAGATTTATAATCGGTGTTCTCTTTTTTCAGGGGATGCCGATCCTCCCATCAGATTTATTGTACGTTCCTTTGGGGCCGCCCGTTACGCGTGAATATCCAACAGGTGTTCGGAATTAAACCCGGTATTTTTTTCGTCCGGGTATCCGTGCGGATTGCCCAAAATGTAAATGACCGGCACTCCCTTCACCACCGACTTTACCCATTCGATTCCTTTGGTGCCAACGTGGGTATCGCCGGCAAAGACCACCAAGTCCGCCTGATCAAAACGTAAGTGGGTATAGCCAAATTCCTGGTGCAAATCACTTACGATCTGTATTTTCATTCCTTCTTTGCTGGCCCTTAATGCTGGAAATCTCTTTCAAAAACCGTGATTTTACCACAAACTTTACCGGTGCGGCCTTTCAAATACGCAGCTACCTCCTGGTCACTCATCCGGGTAAAATCAACAATGGTTTGTTGACAAGCGCCGCAAAACCGGCCCTGTTCCTGAGAGGTTAGGTCCTCCCACCGTTGAGCGCATGGTTTAGGTACGTGAATCGTAAATTTCTGCTTCATGACTTGGTCTTACCGGGTTGTACACAACGGAATATGGCTAACTATTCCTCCATCGTTTTATCCAACCAATCCAGAAAGTTCTTCCATTGATAGGCGGAGTCTTTCTCAACCGAGTTTGAATTGTGATCCCAGATCACTATTGGAAATTCCCCGTCCAAGTCCGGCTTTCGCGTATCAAAACACCAAAAATCCCCATTGTCTTGCCGAAAAGGAGTTAAATAATCCGGAAAATCATTGGCCTGGTAGTCTCTCACAAGTTCCTCCAAATTCAAATAAGGGTCAAGGTTTCGGTTAGCCCAACCAAATCCATCGAAGGCAACATCTCCCATCGGAACCTGATGACAATAGCACAGTTGGAAATCAACGAAGGATTGAGGATACTGACAACCATAGGTATTGACAATAAAGCTCAAATCCTGCTGAGTAGGTCTTTCCCATTCCGTCGGGTAGGCTTGTGCTCCGTCCGGATGCTTCTGCTTCAACGCTTCGAAGGTCATTTTTTAACTTTCCTCAATGATTGGTAAGGCATCAAAAACCCTTGCATGCCCGTCCCATTGCGACAGCGCGGTGCGGCGAGGCAGGGCCGGTGGCCGAAGGGTCTGGTGTGCGTGCCAGTACGTTTGCCTTTACCTCATTTTTGGTCTCAAACACGTTTCCCCGCCATCTGTTCTCGGGCCCTCTGCCAAGGGTAAATTTATAAGTGAAGGCAACTGCTACCAACAAAAACAATATTGCCATTAAGAATCCAATCGCTTTTTCGACGGGCCCCTGCTTGGCATGAATGAGCATTGCCAGAATGAGCAGGTGAAAAAGGGCAAAAGCAGAAGACAAGATAAGAAATATCACATCTCCCAGGCCGTGACCATACGTTATTTTACTCGTCAGGGTCAGTATTGAAATTAAGATCAGATAGGCAAAAACTGCCCAGTTGATTATTTTCCCGATCCTGTCAAGTTTGTTCATCATTTCAGGGGCACCAATAAGCCACTGGCCGCAATACCCAACGCTAGCGTACGCAACACCGAATCAGCTACCCTTCCTGCTCCTCCGGGCGCAAGGGCTGAATCCGGAAGCGCAGGCGCCCCGTGGCCAGGCGGAACAACAGGTGCACCAGCAATGCGATGAGGAAGCCACACAGGCCGCCAACCGCCAGGTCTACGGGGTAATGGACGCCCACGTAAATGCGGCTGTACGACACCAGGGCCGCCCAGGCAAACATGAGCCACACGTACCGGAAAGCCTCCCGGGTGAAAAGCCAAAGGCCGGTTGCCAGCGCAAAGGTGGTGGAGGCGTGGGAAGAGGCAAACCCGTGCCGGCCGCCGCACCCCCGGACCACGTGCACCAGGCCCTGGATGTCAGGGTTGTAGCAGGGCCGCAGCCGGCCGAAGTACGGCTTCATGAAGCTGGAGGTAAACTGATCGGCCAGCGACACCGACAGGCCCACGGCCAGCAGCAGCCAGAAGCCCGGCAGGCCGTAGTGCTTGTACACCACCAGGATGATGACCAGGTAGAAAGGCACCCAGAACAGCCGGTCCGTGACCCAGTACATGACCACGTCGAGCGGCGGGGTGTGCAGGCCGTTGAGGTACAGGAACAGTGCGGTATCCCAGTCTTTGATTTGTTCGATCATCGGTGCCGGAGAGCGACTCCTCCATTTTCAATTGTAACGTCTGAATTCCTACTCACTACGTCCAGGCAATGCCTTTGCGGAGCAGCCGCAGGGTGTGGTCTTCGCGGCTGCCCGACTCGGTGGGGTAGTTGTAGTGCCACTGTGCCTGCGGCGGCAGGCTCATCAGGATGGACTCAGTGCGGCCGTCGGTGTCGAGGCCGAACTTGGTGCCCTTGTCGTACACCAGGTTGAACTCCACGTAGCGGCCCCGGCGCACCATTTGCCATTCCTTTTCCCGTTCCCCGTACGGCAACGGGCTGTTTTTCCGCATGAAGTACGTATACAGCGGCGCAAAGGATTCGCCCACGCCCTGCACGAAGCGGAAGCGGTCCTCGGCCGTAAACCCTTCGCCGGCCATCAGGCGGTCGAAGAAGATGCCGCCGATGCCGCGGGTCTCTTCCCGGTGCTTGATGTAAAAGTAGTCGTCGGCCCAGGCCTTGAACTGCGGGTAGTACGTGGGGTGGTGCGCGTCGCACATGGCTTTGAGGCGGCCGTGGAAGTGCCGGGCGTCGGCTTCGTCCACGTAGTGCGGCGTGAGGTCAATGCCGCCGCCGAACCAGCTCACGCCGTTGCTCATCTCGAAGTAGCGGACGTTCATGTGGATGATGGGTACCATCGGGCTGTGGGGGTGCATCACGATGGAGACGCCCGTGGCGTAGAAGTCGGCTTCGTCGAGGCCGAGAGCCGCCAGGATTTTGGCCGGCGTCTTGCCGTACACGGCCGAAAAGCCCACGCCGCCCTTCTCCAGGATGTTGCCCTGCCCGATGATGCGGGTCCGGCCGCCGCCGCCGCCCGGCCGGTGCCAGGCGTCTTCGAGGAATGTTCCCTTGCCGTCGGTTTCTTCCAGGGCACCGCAGATGCGGTCCTGCAAACCTTTGAACCATTCGGTTACGGTCGTCTTAAAATCCGTGTCAATCATGGATCGTCCTATGTAGAGACGCGATTCATCGCGTCTGATTTACCGCGTCTGATGTATATCGCGTCTGATGTGTATCCTGTCTCCCGTCTAACCCGGGATGTCGGCCAGCGAAAAGCGGTCTTCGGCTTCGTCGGGGTTGATTTTGAGCACGCTGGCCAGCACGAGCAGCACCAGCGTCCGGGAGGCCAGTTGCCGCGGAATGTTCGCCAGCGTGGCAAACTGCCCCACGGTCACGTACGGGTGGTCGGCCAGGTACTGCATGAGCAACTTCTCCTTTTCGCCGTAGCCGAACCGCACGTTACGGCCTTTGCGCTCCCCCTTGAGCACCTCCCGCACCTCCCGGCTGGCCTGCACGCTGCGGTCCTTCACGCGTACGTACGCCTTGCCGGCGGGTTGCGCCGGGTTGTCCACCACGTAGTGCGGCCGGTCGGGGCTGGGTTGAATGGACAGGGCCAGCACGTCCCGTTCGTCGGTGACGGCAATCTTCTGGTAGGTGTACGCAATGGCCGGGTGGCAGTACTTGGTGATGGCCCGGGTGAGGATGTACTCGTCTTCGTCGGCAAACTTCACCCCGGGAATGGACTTGTCGTCGCCCACGCCCACCAGCAGCAGGCCGCCCTGCGCGTTGGCAAAAGCCACGATTTCCCGCACGATCTTCTCGGGGTGGGCCGCCTTCAGCTTAAACTCCAGGTGCATGCCTTCGCCTTGCCGCACCAGGGCTTTGAGGGCTTTGTAGTCCGCCGGCAGCGCCAGGGGCGACGGGGAAGGGGGAACGGGACCGGGCGCGGACGAAGAGGGGAGATCGGCTCTGGTTCTTAACATGGACGGCAATATTCACTAGTACCATAACTTTTTCCGGCCGCAAATCATTCCAAAAAACAGTCGTAAGTCGCCAGTCGTAAGTAGGATCGGGAAAGGAGCGGTTTCGTTTCCGGTTTACAAATCCTTTTCGGAGGCAGGGATTGTCAATTGTAACGGGTGGGATTCCTTCCCGATCCCACTTACGACTGGCGACTGACGACTTACGACTAATTGTTCTTCTGACTGGCGCGGAAGAGCTTCTGCTTTTCTTCTTTGGTGAGGCTGTCGTACCCGGACCGGGAGATTTTGTCGAGGATGGCGTCAATCTCGTCCTGGTTGGGGATGGCGTGCGGGGTGGCGACAGCCTGGCCGTTGCGCACCGGACCCCGGTGCGTGACCTTGAGCTTGGGCTTGGGCTGGAAGAGCTTTTTGATCCATTCGGCCACGCTGGTGAACGGCTTGCCGATGTCGTTGCCCTTTTTGAGTTGGGTAATGAAAAAGAAACCGAGCAGGGCGCCGCCCAGGTGGGCGATGTTGCCGCCGGGGTTGGCGTCGTTGGACAGATCCACGAACGAAGACACGATGAAAAAGGCCGCAATGTACTTGATGCGGACCGGCCCGAGCAGCAGCATGAAAAACGTGTAGTTGGGCATCAGCGTGGCCGCGCCCACCACCACCGCGTACACGGCCCCCGACGCCCCCAGCAGCGGCGTGCCGATGGCCGGCCGGAAGTTGGGAATCAGGTTGTAGATGAGCAGGTACGAAATGCCCGCCGCCAGGCCGCCCAGCAGGTACAGGTTGATGAGGCGGCGGTTGCCCAGGTATTCCTCGATGAGCTTGCCGAACCAGTAGAGGAAAAGCATGTTCCAGAGAATGTGGAAAATGCCTTCGTGCGAGAAAAAGTACGTGATCAGCGTCCAGGGCTTCACCAGCGCCGTCGGAATGCGCGAGGACAGGAAGAGGTTTTTGGTAATGTCGTAGTAGTAGTACGGCTCCGGCTTCAGACCCGACTCCATATCTATCCCAAGCGTCCATCGAAGGGTCAGCCGGAGGGTAGCAAGCACCAGGAATACAATTACATTGATTAATATAATTTGGATCAACCCATTGTTGGGTTTGCGAAAAGCATTTTTAAAATCATCCAGAATCCCGTTCATTCTCTAGTAAAATTTATCGCGCTGGCTACCCCAGAACTTAATCAATATAAACGCAAAAAACATCCCGCCGAGGTGCGCAAAGTGCGCCACGCTGTCGCCCGGTGCCTGCTGGATACCCCCTATCAATTCGTAAATCCCGTACATGCCGACGAAATACTTGGCCTTGATGGGAAACGGAAAGAACAGCAAAAATAGCTCGGTATTGGGAAAAAGCAAGCCGAACGCCATGAGTATGCCGAACACGGCCCCGGAAGCCCCTACTGTCTGCACGTCCTGCCGTTCCCGGTAATACCCTGATACGATACTTTGACTCTGTTGGATGTACGCCGGGTTTTCCGGGCTTTCGTCGTACTTGCTGGTAAACTCGTATAATTGGTTGTAGTACGCCTTGGCATGGTCATTCATGTACCGCGTGAACGCGTCCGAAGATGGATTCTCAATGTATGCGTACGTATCAGCCTGAAGCTGGTTAAGCTCATAGTACGTAACGCCCGTGTGGAGCACGCCGGCACCGATGCCCGTAAACAGGTAGAAGAACAGGAAGCGTTGCGGCCCCCATAACTCCTCCAGCCGGGGGCCGAAGATGAGCAGTGCGAACATGTTGCCGAAAATGTGCCCGATCCCGGCGTGCAGAAACAGGTAGCTGACCAGTTGCCAGGGCTGAAAGTAGGGCGAAAAGCCCGGCGTGTACAAGGCACCCAAGTCCTTAATGATGGGCATGATTCCCTGCAATATGAATATGCCTACGTTGAGCAGGAGCAACATACGCACCATCGGGGTTAACTGAAATCCCATTCTATGGAGAACTAAAGGGTTAGGTTGCGGGTGGTTAGGTCAAACTTACGGTAAAACGGCGGGAATGGTGGTTTTCCCCTCCCGCAAATCATCCTTTCATCCTTTTTATTCCTTGCATCAAATCCGTTCTTTTCGTCCGGCCCTCCCCGAACAATCATCCGCCCATCCCTTCATCAAGGCCCTCCTTTCATCAATCCCATCTAACTCTTCCTGACCAGCAACCCGCCATCAGGGCCATCCTTCCATCATTCCCATCAAGGTCCTACTTGGAAAAAAGGCTGCTGATCTTCTCCAGCGTCAGCATCACCAGCGTGGGCGTGCCGTCGGGCGAATAGTTGGGGTTGGAGGAGGCAAACAACTGGTCAATCAGCGTGGTCATTTCGGTAAGCGACAGCTTGACGCCCGGCTTGAGGGCCGACCGGCGGGCCAGCGACCGGGCAATGTTTTCCTTGCGGCCCAGGTTGAGTTCGGCCTGGTGCCATTTGAACTGCTCGACGAGTCCTTCCAGCACGGCTTTTTCGTCGCCGGCCGGCACTCCCGCCGGCACGGCCCGCATCACCACGGCATTGCCCTCGGCAACGTCGAAGGCAAAGCCCAGGTTCCTGATCTCATCGGCAATGTCGGTGAGGAGTTGGAAGTCACCCCCGTTGAGCGTGAGCGTCTGGGGGAAAAGCATCTGCTGGGCCACCCCGTTGCCGTGCTGGAGCGAGGCCAGGTACTTTTCGTAGAGCACCCGTTCGTGGGCCGCCGCCTGGTCAATCACCACCATGCCGCTGCGCACCTGCGTGACGATGTAGCGGTTGTGCAGCTGGAACGTGGCCGGCTCGCCTTCCGGGCGGAGCTGCCGCGCGGCGGGCATTTCGGCCGGCGGCGCCCCGTTGATCTTGCTGCCGAAGGTAAGCTGGCTGGGCGTGGCGTCGGGCACGGCGGCGATCTGCTCCTTGGGGAATTTCTTCTGGAAGTCTTCGTACAGGGCGGCCCAGTTGCGCTGGTTCGACTTTTCGCGCCCCGACTTGTCCATCACCGGGCTTTCGGGCGCGGGCGGCGGCTTGGGCGCAGGCGTGGTGGGCGTAGGGGTAGAGGCTGAAGGGGCGGGGTTTTTGCGTTCGTAGGGCAGGCCCCAGTGGTTGGCGTCGGTCTGGAAGTCAATGGAGGG
>CADCTQ010000537.1 GCA_902805615.1 uncultured Cytophagales bacterium | reverse complement strand
CATCCGGTCCACCATTGCCTTTTCATTCGTAGTCTGGAATTCTACGTGAAAAACAATCGTCTGGCCGTCCTTCGTGGTCACCTTCTGGACAAAGTCCGCCTCCCGCTCAATGGTGTAGTGCAGCGCCGGGTACAAGGTTTCCCCGGTAACCGGTTCTATTCCCGTCGTCCGCCGGATGAGCGGCAACACGATCTTCTCCAGGTTTTCCTTGATGATCTTGTCATATTCCTGTGCCATTGCAGCTCGTTTGGGTACGCGCATCTGCCGGGTAACGGGCGGCAGGACGAATGGCAGCAGGCGCAGCGCCGGGGTCAACGGAACCACGCCTGCCGCTCCCTTCATCAGCCCGGCTGGTTGCCCTCCTGCGGCGGTTCCAGGTGCTCCCGGAAGAAGCGCAGCGTCCGGTCCCAGGCGTCGCTGGCGGCCGTTTCGCTGTACACCGTGGGCCGCGTGTCGTTGAAAAAGGCGTGGTCTACGTTGGGGTAAATGTAAATGTCGCACGTCTTGCCGGCCGCCCGGATGTCCTTCTGCAACTGCAAAATCGCTTCCTGGGGCACCGATTTATCATTTTCGGCGAAGAGGCCCAGCACCGGTCCGGACAGCTTGCTGAAGTCCGGCTTTACGTGCGGGTGGATGCCGTAAAAATCCACCGTGGCGGCCACGTTGCGGTCAACGGTGGCCGCGTACAGGGCCAGCTGGCCGCCCATGCAGAAGCCCACCACCCCGGCTTTGGGGGAAGAAACGTTCTCCAGCCGCATGAGGTGCTCCACGGCCCCGCGCAGCTTTTTCTCGGCCTCGCTGATGTTGAGGGCCATCATCATCTTGCCCGCTTCGTCGGGCGACTTGGTGGCCTGCCCGTCGTAGAGGTCGGGGGCCAGCGCCGTAAAGCCCGCGGCGGCGAACCGGTTGCACACGTCCTTGATGTGGTCCACCAGGCCCCACCACTCCTGGAGCACCACCACGCCCGGGCCTTTGCCCGATTGCGGCACCGCCAGGTAGCCCGACGCACTGCTGCCATTCGAAGGAAAAGTTATCATACTGCCTGCCATAGAAAAGAGGTTGAAGGGTTAAGGAAAAGGTTGGGTTACGGAGTCCGATGAAACGGTTAAACTAAACCACAAAACGCACTCCGCCAAACCGGCGCGGCCGGCCCGCTAATTTTTAATTTTCAATTGTCAATTTTCAATTGAGCTGGAACCGGGCCAGGGAATGGTAAGCGGCGCCGGCCGGGGAGAGTTTGGATTCCCACAGTTCGAAGCCCTCCACCGGGAAGGAGCGCGGTTCCAGGGGCGGGAAGAGGGCGGCGTTGAGGCGGCCCCGGAAGTCTTTGCGCGTGCGGGCCAGCGTCACGTGCGGCCGGGGCTCCTTGTCGGGCGTGCGGCCCAGCGCGTCGGCCACCCGGTAGCACAGCTGCGCAAAAGGCAGGCTCGGCTCGAAGATCGCCCACAGCATTTCGGTTCGGCCCCGGCGGTCTACGGCCGTGACGGCGGGCCGGAGTTGCAGGGAGAACGGCCCCGGCAGGGCCGCACCCCGGAGGGCGGCAATGCACCCCTCCACCGCTTCTTCGGGCACCCCGCCCAGGAACAGGATGGTCAGGTGCCAGTTCGCGGCCGGCACCCACCGGACGCCCTCCCGGGAAAGGGCAGCGGGCAGCGGCGCCAGTTGGGCGCTGATCTCGGGCGGCAGGGGCAGCGCCACAAACAGGCGTCTTTCGTGCATAACAGTTACGGAAAAGTTTCGTATAAAGCGGACAACTCAACTACTCTATATCCTATGAAAAAATTTTCGATGTTCGCCTGCCTGTCCGCGACGCTCCTGCTGATGGGTGCCTGCGGTTCGGGCGGCAGTGACCAGACAGCAGAAGGGACCGACACGGTAGTAGCCACGGGCACCGACCCCGGCGACACGCTTACCGTGGTGGGCGAACAACCCTCCGACTCTCCCACCGGCTTCCGGGCCGGGCAACGGGCCGTGGCTGTCATTAACGCGGCAAGCGGAAGCTCGGTTACGGGCCAGGCCGTATTCACCCAAACGGGCGACAACAAGGTGCAGATGGTGCTCAACATTGACGGGGCCCCGCAGGGAGAACACGCCGTGCACCTCCACCAGAAGGGCGATTGCAGCGCCGCCGACGCCTCCTCGGCCGGCCCGCACTGGAACCCGACCAAACAACCGCACGGCAACCGGGAGGGCGACGGCGCCCACCACATGGGTGACCTGCCCAACTTCGCCGTGGGCGCTGATGGCCGCGGCCGCGTCGAGGTCGAAATCGAAGGTTGGACGGTGGGCGGCAACGACACCACGACCAGCGTGGTGGACCACGCCATCATCATCCACGCCAAGGCCGACGACTACAAGACCCAGCCCTCGGGCGATGCCGGCGGACGCATCGGCTGCGGCGTGATTACCCTGCAAGCCGTGCAAGGCGCGCAGTAAACGCCGCCACCGGCTTTCCCCGGCCACGCTTACGAAAGGTCTGCCCCCGGGCGGACTTTTTTTTTGCAAAACCCGCGGGTTGCGGCCGCGGCGTGGTTACGTTCCGGCGGCGGGGTTTTACCAACCAGTACCAATCGCTACCGGAAGTACCCAACCACCTAAAAAGATGCCACTTACTCCGTTCCGCCCCGCCAGCGCCGCCATCCGCACCGCGACCCGTTCCGACGCCGAGTTGCTGCACCTGTTGCAGCAGGGCGACGAAAAGG
The DNA here is from genome assembly GCA_902805615.1 of uncultured Cytophagales bacterium. GTDB lineage: Bacteria > Bacteroidota > Bacteroidia > Cytophagales > 172606-1 > CADCTQ01. Next base: position 5,457 of record CADCTQ010000537.1, on the reverse strand, counting down.
TGCTCTCCGGCCTGTACACCGCCTACCGGGCGCCCTTCCTCAAGTGGGCCGAAAAACACTTCGGGCTCGGCTACGAACGGGCCGTGGACGTGTACCAGGACGCCACCCTGGCGCTGTACGAAAATGCGCGGAGCGGCAAACTCCGCGGGTTGCAGGCCAGCCTCAAAACGTACCTGTTTGCCATCGGCAAGCACCTCATCCTGTCGGAGCTGCGGCAGCAGAAGCGCCGGCAGGAGGCCCTCGCCGGCTGGGAAGCCCAGGCGCCGGAAGCCCCGGTGCTCCCCCTCTTGCCGTCGCCCGCCGAAAGGCACCAGCAACTGCTCGACGCCCTCTCCGTCTCCCTGGCATCGCTCCCCGAAAAGAGCCGCAACCTGATCGGGCTGTTCTACTTCCGGCACCTGTCCATGAAAGAAATCTGCGCTTCGCTGGGCTACAAAAACGAAAACGTCGCCAAAAGCACCAAGCTCCGCTGCCTGGGCCTGCTGCGCGAAGCCGTGCAGCAGCAGGTAACCCAACAGTACGCCTGACCGGCCCGTTCCCGCCCGTTCCTGCTTTCACTTTCCCGCCCATCCTTCGCCCGGTGCCGGCTCCCGCCGCGTTCCGGGCGTACTTTTTTGCGCCGGGGCCCGCCCCGCCGCCCGGCTATTGGCTGCAAACGAGCCAATTATCGGGAGATTGCTTACATTTTGCGCCAAAAACGTACCTATGTCAAAACCATTGGCATTCCGGCGTGGGTGATTGGCCCCGCCCGGCCCCGTACGAGCCCCTTAAAAAGTATTTTTCCATGCAAATCCGCTATTGCCTCCTCCTGCTGGCGGCCCTGCTGCAACCGGCCGGCGGCGCGGCCCAGTCGGTACTGAACGTCCGCGCCGAAGCCCGGGGCAACCTCGTGTACATTTCCTACGACCTGAAGGGCTCCCTGCCGGGGCAGTTGTTCCGGGTCGCCGTGTTCAGTTCGCACAACAACATGCAGGAACCCCTCCAGCACGTGCGGGGCGACGTGGGGGAAGGCGTATCGGCCGGCAACCGGCAGATCGAGTGGGGCGCCGCCAAGGAACTCTCCCGCTTCAGCGGCGAACTGACCTTCAAGGTGCAGGCCGTGCTTACCTTTTCGCCCTTCGCCCTCAAGACGCCGCGCGAGGCCGGCACCGTGTACCGCCGGGGACGCACCTACCAGTTCCAGTGGGCGGGCGGCCTGGCCGACGAACAACTCAAGCTCGAACTGTACCGCGACTCGCTGCCCAACGTGGTCATTACCCGCACCCTCAACACCGGCAAGTACGCCTGGGAAATTCCCGTGGACGTGCAGCCCGGGGAGAACTACCGACTCAAAGTCAGCAGCCTGGGCGACCCCGGCAACTACCGTTTCAGCCCCTTTTTCACCATCCGGCGCAAAATCCCGACGGCGTTCAAACTCGTGCCGCTGGGCGTGGCGGCGGCGGGCGGCGTGCTGCTGATTCCCCGCCGGGCGCCGGGCGGCCCCGGGGAAGAGCAGGAATTGCCCGGGGCGCAGGGGCCGCCCAAATAGTGCCTACCACCTGCCCGCCGGGCAACCTGAAGTGACGAGAAAACTACGAAGCACCATGCGACTGTTGTCATTGATATTGATCCTGTGGGGAATGCTGGCCGCCCCGGCGGTTGCCGCCCGGTCCGCGCCGGTAGTTCCGGCCGGCGTTCCCTTTGCGCCCCCCGCCCCCACCGAACTGTCGCCCGCCAATAATGCAACCGGCGTAGCCCCGGACGCCTCCCTGCGCGTGGTCTTCGACCAGCCCGTGGCGAAAGGGGTCGGCGCCGTCCGCGTGTACCGGCCCGACGGCACCGAACGGTTCCCCGCCATCGGCGTGGACGGCGCGGCCGTCACCTTGTCGGAAACGAACCAGGAAGCCACCATCACCATGCCCGCCGCGCTTTTGCCCGGCGAAACCGTGTACGTCAACGTGGATGCCGGTACGTTCGTCAACGCCACCGCCGAGCCCTTCGCGGGCATTGCCGGAACGGGTGCCTGGCGTTTTACCACCGACGCCGCCCCGGCAATCGCCGGCACCGACCCGGCCAACGGCGCTACGGAAGTGCCGCCCGCCGGGCCGTTTACGGTAACGTTCAGCGAAACCGTGCAGCCCGGCGCGGGCAACGTGCGCGTGTTCTACAACGGCACCGACCACCCCGTTGCCGTCACCGACCCTTCGGTACGCGTGCAGGGCAACCAACTGACGCTGACGCCGGCCACGCCGCTGCCCGCCGGCGCGCAAGTGAGCATCACCCTCGACGCCGGGGTGGTCAGCGACGCGGCGGGCATTCCGCTCCCGGGTCCTACCAACCCCGCCGACTGGCGTTTCACCACCAACGCCGCCCCGGCCGTCACGGCCTTTCTGCCGCTCAACGGGAGCCGCAACGTACCCGTGGGCTCGGCGTTGCAGCTTACCTTTTCCGAACCCGTCCGCAAAGGCACGGGCAACATCACCCTTTTCGAGGGCGCCACGGCCGTCGTGACCATTGGCGTGACCAGCGGCGCGGTGAGCATCAGCGGCAACACCGTGGTCATCACCCCGCCGGCGGGTCTGCCTTCGGGCACCACCCTTTCGGTGCAACTGCCCGCGGGGGCCTTCACCGACCTCACCGACCTCCCCTTCGCGGGCATTGCCGACGCGGGCACCTGGGCCTTTTCCGTGGCCGACGCCACCGTGCCGGTCGTTACCGCCCTCTCCCCGGCGGACGGGGCGACGGGCGTAGGACTCGGTACGGACCTCGTGCTTACGTTCTCGGAGCCCGTGCGCAAGGGGAGCGGCAACATCACCATCACCCACGGGGGCACCAGCCAGACCTTTCCCGTGGGCGGCGCTGCCGTGGTCGTGCCCGGCGGCCTGAGCAGCACCGTCACCATCACCCCGGCCGACTTCCCCGCCGGCGCCGCCGTAGCGGTTACGGTGCCGGCCACCGCTTTCACCGACGAGAGCGGCAACGCCTTTGCGGGCACTACCGGGAGCAGCGGGTCCTCGCCGTGGCGCTTTGACGCCGACGCCGCGCCGGTAATCAGTACCCTGTCTCCCGCCAACGGCGCTGCGGGGGTTGCGGCAAACGCGGAACTGGTGCTTACCTTCAGCGAACCGGTCGGGAAGGGCGCCGGCAGCATTACTCTCTTTGCGGGCACCACGCCCCTGCAAACGGTTGCCGTCACGGGCACCGCCGTCACGGTCAGCGGCAACCGGGTGAGCATCCGGCCCGGCAACCTGCCTTCCGGCGCCACCCTTTCCGTGCAGATGCCCGCGGGCACCTTTACCGACCTGGCCGGCATTCCCTTCGCGGGCATTGCCGATGCGGCCACGTGGGCCTTCACGGTGGCCGACGCCACGGCTCCGGCCGTAACGGCCCTTTCCCCGGCCAACGGGGCCACCGGCGTGGGCGTCAACGCCCCGCTTTCCATCACTTTCAACGAACCCGTCCGCAAGGGGGGTGGCACGATCACCATTTACCAGGGCAGCAGCCCCTTGCAGACCCTGGCCGTTACCGGTCCGTCCGTGTCGGTGAGCGGCAACACGGCCCTCATCACCCCTTCGGTTCCTTTTCCCTCCGAAGCCGCCCTGTTCGTCATCGTCCCGGGCGGGGCCTTCACCGACGCGTCGGGCAACGCCTTTGCCGGCATCAATGACCCGGCCAGCTGGTCGTTCCGGGTGGCCGACGTAACGGCCCCCGCCGTGAGCAGCTACGCGCCAGCCACCGGGGCGGTTGGGGTGTCGCCCAACGGCAACCTGGTAATGACCTTCAACGAACCCGTCCGCAAAGGCGGCGGCAACATCGTGATCCGGCAGGGCAACACCGTGCTCCACACCCTTGCCGTCACGGGCACCGGCGTGGCGGTGACCGGGTCCGTGGTGATCGTGGACCCGCCGGCCGCGCTGCCCTCAGGGGCTGCGGTCAATGTGCAAATGCCCCCGGGCGCCTTTCTCGACCCTTCGGGCAACGCTTTTGCGGGCATCGGCGACGCGGTCACCTGGGCCTTCTCCGTGGCCGACGTGACGCCGCCCGCCGCCACGGCCCTCTCCCCGGCCAACAACGCCGTGGACGTGGCCGCCAACGCCTCCCTGGTGGTCACCTTCAACGAGCCGGTCCTGAAGGGCAGCGGCAACATCACGATCTTCCGCGGGAGCACCATCGTGCAGATCCTGGAGGCCACCGATGAGGCCGTGACGGTGCAGGGCAACGCCGTGACCATCAACCCGGAAGCCGACTTTGAAGCCGGCGCCGTGCTGCACGTGCAACTGGCGGCCGGAACCTTCACCGACGCGTCGGGCAACGGGTTTGCCGGCATCACGGTTCCCACGGCCTGGCGCTTTACCGTAGCCGACCGCATCGCGCCGGTCCTCACGGACCTTTCGCCCGACAACGGGGCCACCGGCGTCGCCTTCAACGCCCGGCTGGTCCTCAATTTCAGCGAACCCGTCCGCAAGGGCACGGGCAACCTCGTGGTGTACCGGGGCGGCACGCCGCTGCAAACGATTGCCGTCGGCTCAGCGGCCGTGGTGGTGTCGGGCAGCACCGTTACGGTCACCCCGGCCGCTTTTCCTTCGGAAGCGCTGCTCAACGTGCAGGTGGCCCCCGGCGCCTTCCTCGACCTGTTCAACAACCCCTTCGGCGGCCTCACCAGCGCCGCGGACTGGGCCTTTACCGTGGCCGACGTGAACGCCCCCTCGGTGGCAAGCCTGCTCCCGGCCAACAATGCCACCGGCGTGTCGCCCGCGGCGCCGCTGGTCATCACGTTCAGCGAAGCCGTCCGGAAAGGGTCGGGCAACCTGACGATCTTCCGGGGCACGACCGCCCTGCAATCCATCGCCGTGGCCGACGACGCGGTGGCCGTGAACGGGAACGCCGTGACGATCACCCCGCCGAACGCCTTCCCGTCGGGCGCCGACCTGCACGTGCGCATCGGCAGCGGCGCCTTCCTGGACCTGGAAAACAACCCCTACGCCGGCATCAGCGACGGGAGCACGTGGCGGTTTTCGGTGGCCGACACCCAGGCCCCCACGGTGAGCAGCCTCTCCCCGGCCAACGGCGCGGCGCAGGTGCTGCCCACGGCCAACCTCGTGCTGACCTTCAACGAACCGGTCGGTAAGGGCGACGGCGCCCTTACCCTCCTGCAGGGCGACGTGCCCCTGCAAACGATCAACGTGGGGAACGCCAACGTGTCCGTGAGCGGCAACGTGGTGACCGTGGACCCGGCCGTCAACCTGCCTTCGGCCACCACCCTGCGCGTCACGGTGAGCAACGGCGCCTTCACCGACGGGGCCGGCAACGCCTTCGCGGGCATCGCCGGTGCCAACGGGTGGGCCTTCACCGTGGCCGACGCCACGGCTCCGGCCGTAACGGCCCTTTCCCCGGCCAACGGGGCCACCGGCGTGGGCGTCAACGCCCCGCTTTCCATCACTTTCAACGAACCCGTCCGCAAGGGGGGTGGCACGATCA
>CADCTQ010000536.1 GCA_902805615.1 uncultured Cytophagales bacterium | reverse complement strand
AGTGGTAAAGTGGTTGGTGGTTGGTAGAGACGCGATTTATCGCGTCTGCGCAACAGTAGTCGGCGCGATAAATCGCATCCCGGCAAGTGGCAAGCAGGCCGCAAGTAACTGTTGCCTTTCCTGGTTTTACACCCTTTACCCCTTACGACTGGCAGAGACGCGGTAACTTTACCATTTACGACTTACGACGAACCGAGACGTGATAAATCGCGTCTCTACTGATAACCAATTACAACTACCATTTCATGTCCAAACTAATCATCGTTACCGGCGGGACCAAAGGCATCGGGCGGGCCACGCTGTGGAAGTTCGCCGGCCAGGGATTCGACGCGGTGACCTGCGCCCGCAACGAAAAGGACCTCGGGGCCTTCGCCGCCGAATTCGAAGCCGCCTTCCCGGGGCAGCGCCTCTACTGGCAACGCGCCGACGTGTCGCAGCGCGAAGACGTGGACGCCTTTGCCGCCTTCGTGCGGGGCCTCGACCGGCCCGTGGACGTGCTGGTCAACAACGCGGGCTACTTCATTCCCGGGCAGCTCCACAACGAGGCCGAAGGTACGCTGGAAAGCATGCTGGCGGCCAACCTGTCGAGCGTCTACCACCTCACCCGGGGCCTGCTGCCGGCCATGATGGCGCGGCGCGACGGCCACATCTTCAACCTCTGTTCCACGGCCAGCATCACCGCCTACACCAACGGCGGCTCGTACTGCATCAGCAAGTTTGCCCTCTACGGCCTCACCAAGGTGCTGCGGGCCGAACTGCGCGAACACGACGTGCGGGTGACGGCCGTGCTGCCCGGGGCCACGCTGACGGCCTCGTGGGAAGGCGTGAACCTGCCGCCCGAACGGTTCATGAAGTCCGAAGACGTGGCCGAATCCATCTGGTCGGCCTACGCCCTGTCGAAGCATTCCGTGGTGGAGGAAATCCTGATCCGCCCGCAACTCGGAGACTTGTAAACAAGGAAACCGGAGACCGGAGGAGGATTTACAGGATTCGAGGATGAGCGGGATTCGGGCGGGGTGCGGGAAGGAGAGCAGGTTGCCGGTGCGTTGCGCGGTGCTTATTCTTTTTTGAGCAGGAAGGATTTGGCGTGGGTGGTTTGCTTCATGAAGATGATTGCCTCAAACGCCTCGCGCAGGTTGGCCGGTGAAAACTCGTCATCGTCATCTTGCTGCATGAAGCCAATGGAACGAAAGTCCCGTTCCGCCCCGGTCCAGCCCGCCCCTTTGGGAGCAGGGCCGGCCGAAGACAAAGGCAGCAGGTAGTTGGACAGTTTGGCGCTTTGCAGGTAATATTCCACGGTTCCTACGTAGGGTGCCCCGAGGGGAAACGCTTTCCAGGCCGTTTTGCGGAAATCAACGCTGGCCGTGTAGGTTCCGGCGGCAGTGGCAAAAGCAACCGGGAAGTAGTCCTTGCCGAAATGTTGACCCAGCCGGCTGCCCGTCCAGCCCGGTGCGCGGCTTACGTGCATGTTGTGCGCCCAGATGAACAGCTTGGCTTCCGGGTACTGGCGGCAGTAGCTGATGATGTTTTCGGCCATGCAACTGTCCCGGTAAGCGGTGCTGAACTCCTGGTCCACCGTGGGGTAGTATTGGGCAACCACGTCGGCGTTGAGTGCCAGCCAGTGAATGCTGTCCTGCGGCGCTTTGGCCCGGTAGGCGGACAGGTGCTGGCTCACGTAACTGCGCAGGTGGTTTGCCAGCCGGACCAACGAATCCCGGCGCGGGACCCGGTTGTCTTTGCCGGTATCGCCCTTGTACCGGGTGGTGAGCCGGGTGAGCGAATCGGCGTATCCGAGCAGTTGCGGGTCGTATTGCCCGGCAAACCGCCTTACGTGCTGCAAGGCCACCCCGGACCGTTGCATGTCCATGCCCCGGAACTGGAGCCTGGGCCCGTGGGCCCGGTTGTATTGCCGCATCCACTCGATGAGGGCCAGCATTTCTTCATTTCGCCAGACGGGGAAGAAGTGTTTTTGGAGCACCCGCAGGGCCGTGTCGCTGCCCGTGAGTACGTAGCGGTTCATCAGTCCCACTTCCGCTAGGTTGTCTTCCAGCATGAAGGTATTGAACCCTTTTTTCTCCACCAGGTACTGGAACAGCCGGAGCCGCAGCCGGAACACCTCCGCGGTGCCGTGCGTGGGTTCGCCCACGGCCACCAGCCGGGCGTCGCCCATCCACCCGCTCAGGGCATCCAGGTCACGGGTATCCCGCTGCGGGTCCACGCCGAGCAGGGGAACGGCCGCCCGGTTGATCCACGCCACCTCGGCGGGAGAAGGGGGCCGGTCCGGAGTGGCAAGGTCCTGCACCGGTACGCCGTCGAGGGCCAGCGTAAAATCGTCGAACCAAGCCTTGCCATTGCCATTGAGGGAACCCCCGAAGTACGTCTGTCTGGCACCGGGCGCCAGGGTGGCTTCCAGTTGCAGACGCTGCCAGCCGCCGGCCCGCCTGGTGGTATCGGTAAATCTTGCGTTCATGTTGGGGCTGCCACCGCCGAACTGGTTGAACCATACGCCCGCCAGGGAGAGCGGCCCGCCGGTGTGCACCCATGCTGCCAGGGTTGCCTTCTTTTTTCCTGCCAGCAGTTGGGCCGGGATTTCCACGAAGAAGAACCCGCCTTCCGTTTGCGGACTGGCCGTGCGTTCGGCCTTCCGGCCCTCCAGCCGCAGGGCGTACCGGCCGTTGCGCCTGGTGGCGGAATCCGGGTTGAACGCGTATTCTCCTTTCGTGGTGCTGGTCTGCCAGTGGCGGAAGGCTTCCTCTGCCTTTACCGATTCAAATCCGCCGTTGTAGGCCAGCCGGGGTTGCGCCTGCACCGCCAGCGAAAGGAGCAGCAGGGTCACGTAAAAAATCGTTTTCATGGCAGCGGTTCGTTGTCCACCTCAAAATAGCAGGTTTTTTTCAGACGGAAGACCTCAGACAGGAGCCCTGAGCGATTGGACCGAAGCTCACCTGAGCCTCCTTCCCGATCCTCCTCCGGTCTCCCTGCCTCCGGTCTGCGGTCTCCTTTCGTTCCGGTCCGCGGTTTCCTTTCCGTTGAACAAATCGTTACCTTTGGGGGTTAGCAAGATAAGAAGCACCCTCCCTTTTGTATGGACTTACTCAGCCCGGATACGTTTCCGCTCTCCACCCGTTACTGCGAATCCCTCACCGGGTACAAACGCCGAAAGACCATCACCGTCAACATCGGTGACGTGCCGCTGGGCAGTGACTACCCCATCCGGGTGCAGTCCATGACCACCGTGGACACGATGGACACCCTCGGCTCGGTGGAGCAGACGATCCGCATGGTGGAGGCGGGCTGCGAATACGTGCGCATCACGGCGCCCAGCATCAAGGAGGCCCAGAACCTGGAAAACATCCGCCAGGAACTGCGCCGCCGCGGCTACCCGGTGCCGCTCATTGCCGACATTCACTTTACGCCCAACGCCGCCGAACTGGCTGCCCGGCTGGTGGAAAAGGTGCGCATCAACCCCGGCAACTACGCCGACAAGAAACGCTTCGAAACGATTGACTATACCGATGCCTCCTACGCGGCCGAACTGGCCCGCATCCGCGAACGGTTCGTGCCGCTGGTGAAAATCTGCAAGGAGTACGGCACGGCCATGCGCATCGGCACCAACCACGGTTCGCTCTCCGACCGCATCCTGAGCCGCTACGGCGACACGCCGCTGGGCATGGTGGAGTCGGCCCTGGAGTTCCTGCGCATCTGCGAGGAACTGGATTACTACAACATTGTCATTTCCATGAAGGCCAGCAACACGCAGGTGATGGTGCAGGCGTACCGGTTGCTGGTGCAGAAGCTCGACGAAGAGGGGCTCAAGCCGTACCCGCTGCACCTGGGCGTCACCGAGGCCGGGGAAGGCGAAGACGGCCGCATCAAGTCGGCGGTGGGCATCGGCACGCTGCTCGAAGACGGCCTGGGCGATACCGTGCGGGTTTCCCTCACCGAAGCCCCCGAACTGGAAGCCCCCGTCGCCAAGGCCCTCATTGACCGCTACGCCGACCGGGCCCAACGCGCAAAACCCATCCCGGTGCCCGGGGGAGACGGGAGAAAGGGAGACCGGAGACCGGAGGAGCCGCTGCCGATCAACCCGTTTGGATACCATCGGAGGACCACGCACGAGGTGCTCAACTTCGGCGGGACGAACGTGCCGCGGGTGGTGGCGGACTTTTCGGGGGTAACGGACGTGGAGATGGCGGACCTCAAGGCGGTGGGCCACTTTTACCTGCCGCTGCTTGACAAGTGGAAGATGAACGACCTGGGCGCCGACTACCTCTACGCGGGCACCCGGCCCGTGCCGTTCATGGTTGCCAACGGCTCCCGGCAAATCCTCGACTACCCCGCGTGGCTCCGGGCGGAAGACGCCGCCAACACGTACCCGCTGCTGACGCCCGACCAGTACCGGTCGCCGGGACCTAAGCACGGGCAAATGAACTTCCTGGTACTGGACATCCACGACCTGGACGAAGAGATGCTCCGGCGCCTGAAGGACGACCGGCAGACGGTGCTGGTAATCCAGACCGACAATGCCCACGCCATGCCCGAACTGCGGCAACTGTTTTTTGGGCTGATCCAAAACGGCATTACGGCCCCGGTGGTCATCAGGCGCACCTTCGCGGCCGGGCTGTCGGACGACAAGCTGCAACTCTACGCGGCGACCGACGTGGGCGGCCTGCTCATTGACGGGCTGGGCGATGGCGTGCTGCTGGGCGCGGACCCCGTGGCCGGTGAAGCCAAAAGCACGCTGCTCAAGCGGCTGGCGGCCTGCAACGCCACGGCGTTCGGCATCTTGCAGGCGGCCCGCACCCGCATGTCGAAGACGGAGTACATTTCGTGCCCCTCGTGCGGCCGTACGCTGTTTGACCTGCAGGAGACCACGGCAACGATCCGCAAGCGCACCGATCACCTCAAAGGCGTGAAGATCGGCATCATGGGCTGCATCGTGAACGGCCCCGGCGAGATGGCCGACGCCGATTACGGTTACGTGGGGGTGGGCAAAGACCGCATTTCACTCTACCGCGGCCAGAACGTGGTCAAGAAGTTCGTGCCGGCCGTCAACGCCGTGGACGAACTCATCGAACTCATCCGCGAGGACGGCCGCTGGCGGGAACCCGAAAGCGTGGAGGCGTAGGGGAGGGAATGTCGGACAGGGTTTGTTTGGCCGTTAGGCTGAGTCCTGAAAAATTTGGTTGATCTTCCGGTAGACTTCTTCCAGTTTTGCCCCTTTGATCTTACCGGCTTTGTAAAGAATGATCTTTCTATCGGCTGTAAATACGCGGTTAGGACGGATATTGCTTTCACTATTCAATTGCCCATTCTCAAAATCGCGGCTGGTTAAGCCAATGGCGTAGTTGTCGCGTACGTTCTGACTGGTAATCTGGCACAGCATAATGTCATCTCCCGTTAAGTCAGCCAATACCAGGGCGGGCCGCCTTTTACTGGCCGATAAGTCCGAGAAAGGAAACGGCACTACCACTACTTCTCCCTTTACAAATGTTGCCATGCCTGATCTTCTTGAGGGTCAAGCCAGTCCTTCGCCAGGGTAGCCTGGCTGGCAAGATGGGTTTCTGTTTTCTCTTTCCGGAATTGCAGAAAGGCAATGAAATCCAGCAACTCCTCCAGGTAGTCCTCCGGAATAGTATCCAATTGGGCCAGAATCAGTTCTTTAGTCTGTTTTGTCATTGTGCTGCCTGGGTTGAACACTTCTTAAACGTAAATATCGGCATCTTTTGTTGTTGCGGTATGGTAATGCGAGAGGGCCGGCTGTAGCCTTGCGCGGCAGCGGGCTGGTGGCCGTAAGGCTGTGCTACGTATAGTCAGTCACGCACATCTACTGTACATTGCATTTATTCCCAAACCATCGCCACTTTTCCCCTGGTGCGCATGGCTTCAATGTATCTGATGGCCTCCGGGATTTCTTTGTAAGAGTAAGTCTTTTCAATGTGCACTGTAATGGCTCCATTTTGAATTAAAAGTGCCAGGGTTTCCAGGTCTTTGGTGTTGGCCTGGGCGGTAAATTGGGTGAGCGGAAACTTCCCAATGGCTCCCTTCAACGTTTGCGCAATCATGTGTCCCATCGTTGTAAAACCTACCCCCACGCCCCGCTCTCCCATGCGGGTGTAGTCGTCGTGCGAAAGATTGCCGTGCGTATCAAGGATGAGGTTGTATTTTCCCTGGTGCTGATGAATGTTTTCCTGGTCGTAGGCAATCACCTGGTCGGCACCCAACGTCTTTACGAAGTCGGCGTTCTTGCCGGAACAGACTCCGGTTACTGTCGCACCGTACGCTTTTGCAATTTGCACGGCAAAATGACCCACGCCGCCGGAAGCGCCGTTGACCAAAACCGATTCGCCGGCTTTGAGTTTTCCGTGCGTAATGAGTGCCTGCAAAGCCGTCAATCCGGCGATGGGAACACTTGCCATTTGGGCAAAACCCGTTCCTGCCGGCATGATGCCACAGACATTTGCTGCTACACACAGGTACTCCGCAAAAGCACCGCCTTGGAGGGTCTCCCCGAATACCCGGTCTCCTTTCTTAAAATGCGCCACATGGCTGCCTACTTCTTCGATCACGCCGGCAAAGTCAGCACCCGGGATTTTATATTTGGACTTGGGTTTGAACAACCCGAAAGCGAACCGTGCCAGCACCGGTTCCCCGCGCATGATGTGCCAGTCGGCGGGATTGGCTGAATTGGCCGCAACTTTCACCAGCACGTGCCCCTCTTTCAAAGCGGGCTTTGCTACCTCTTCCAATTGAAGTACTTCCGGTCCGCCGTATTTTGTTTTCGTAAATGCTTTCATGTTAGAATGGGCTGACCTGGTCAGGGCAATTGCATAAAACTGGCGCCAACAATTTTCAAAGTGCCGTCAACGCGTTGCCACACCCTGAAGTACCTGAATTGACCCTCCAGGGGGGCGCCCATCATTTTTCCTTTCGCTTGCATCGTTACAATTGAAAGAGCGGTATCGCCGGTTATTCTGATTTCATCAATGACCGTTGAAGCGTCTTCAATGGTCATTGTTTTTGCCCGGTGCGCGTGTAAGTCCATTTCTTTGGTTACGATTTGCCCCGTTGGTGCAACGGCAAGTAAGTCATCGTGTAAAAGCTGGTCAAGCACGTCCACATCGCCTGCAAGTTGAGCCGCAAAAAGCTTGTTTTCCACTTCCACAATGTCTTCTCTGGTTATTGTCGTTTTGTCCATGTTCAAATTGTTTCCTCTTTCCGGTGTTGATTGCCAGGATGTACTTACATCCAATGTGTTCTTCATGTAAACACTTTTGATTCCACTCATGGGTGCACCGCAACTGTACACGCCCAACTTGCAAGAACGCCACTGTACTTCGTTCTTTCGCACGCTTGTTGGGTATTGCGGCCATGCGGGAATAAACGCAATAAAGGGTGTTATTCAAACGAAGTATGGGATGGTCGGTCAGCATCCGGTTTAATCTTCCGGTTTGTCTGCTTGCCCTGCCCTTCGCCCATGCAAAAAGGTGGGCACGCGTGATGCGATCATTCCCGGGAGGTTGACTCAATTGGTACGTGAGTAGTGCAGACGCGTCTGGTTAGCGTGTTTGCTTCACGTCCCGTTGGCGCGTAGAGACCTGATCTCGTTCCACAAGTATTTGGAAAAGGGCACTGGTGGGAAAAGGCACGAAGGCCAACCCTTTCCCGTTTCCCCGCCAGACGATGGGCGCTGTCATGTTGACGAAGGAAGCATCTGGCTACTGATAGGAGAAGCATTTGGTGAATAACCGGGGGTTGTTCCTCAACCAGGGACGGCAGGGACTTCCCGTGCTACGTTACCCGTCCCCCGCGTAAAAGTGACGTGAAACAAGATGATGCGTTCTTTGGCTGAGTTGGAATGGACGGCCGGAAAGTCCTCCAAAGCCAGGTAGCCGGCCAGTTCCTCGTACAACGCGTCCACTTTTCGTTCTTCGATCTCGATGACCATGCTCAGGGAAACGTCCGAGAACAGCTTGAAGTCGGAGAAGAAACCATGACGATTGATGATGGTGCCAATTTGGGTGATCGCCTGGTTTCTTTCTTTGCTGCAAATGCCGGTCCAGTATATTTTTCCCATCTGTATAATCAGTACGTAATCAAATTCGTTTTGAACCATCTCGAAAACGTTCCCACTCGCCGTCATCCCCAAAGGACCTTCGCCAGATAGGGCA
>CADCTQ010000535.1 GCA_902805615.1 uncultured Cytophagales bacterium | reverse complement strand
CCACGATGCCGATGAAAAGCACGGCCGTCGCGGTGGAGGTCCCGGCCAAGGTGCCGGCAAAGGCCGCTCCCGCCAGCGCCACCGAGGCCCCCAGCAGGATGCCGGCCCGTTCCGGGTAGGTACCGCCCAGTTTGGCCGACGTGATCAGCTGGGCCGTGATCGCCACGAAGATGCCCGCGCCGGGGTTGCCCAGGGCGTGGCTCACCACCAGGGGAACCATCAGTGCAAACGTAATGACCCCGGCCCGGCTCACGTCGGGCTCGAAAAATTCCTGCCGTAAAAACGCGCTGATCCGGGGCACGCGCGAAAAGGTTGGGAACTTGGTCAAAAGGGGTGATCTGGTCGGTTAAGGTTTATAAGGGCGGCGGGGGGAATATGTTGCGGATTGGCGCGGGGAGCGGCAAAATTAATGGGTTTTGGAAAAGAGCCGGGTTTGACAATTCGGACGGCCCGTCTAATTTGCGGGCAAGTAAAGTTACAGTGGGAAACACGGAGACCGGAGGAAGGGAGACAAGAAGAACTGAACCGCAAGGCTCGCAAAGGAGACGCAAAGGGCGCAAAGAAATACGCGTTCTCCTTGCCGTCCTCGCGTCTCCTTTGCGCCCTTTGCGGTCCTATCTTCTCACTCCTTACTTCTCGCTCCTCGCTCCTTTTTCTCCGTAGCCTTTTTTATAAATACAACTAACCGCCAATCGCAACTTATGCAAACACGTTGGGGCATTGATCTGGGAGGGACCAAAATTGAAGGAGTCGTGCTCGGGCCGGGCGACCACCGGCAGGTGCTGAGCCGCCGCCGCATCGCCACCGAAGCCGAAGGAGGGTACCCCCACATCCTCCACCGGATCGTGCGCCTGGTGGACGAACTGAAGGCGGAAACGGGCCTCGCGCCGGAAGCGGTAGGGGTAGGTACGCCCGGCACCCTCGACCCGGGCACGCAAACCCTCAAAAACAGCAATACGCTCTGCCTGAACGGCATGCCCGTCCGACGCGACCTGGAGGCCGCGCTGGGCGTGCCCGTCCGCATTGCCAACGACGCCAACTGCTTCGCCCTGGCCGAAGCCCGCCTCGGGGCCGCCCGGGAACGCGTGCCCGACGCGGAGGTGGTGTTCGGGGTCATCATGGGCACGGGGGTCGGGGGTGGCCTGGTGGTGCACAACCGCGTCATCAACGGCCGGCAGGGCATCGGCGGCGAATGGGGCCACAACTTCCTCCACGCGTCGGGCGGCCCCTGCTACTGCGGCAAGACCGGCTGCGTGGAAATGGTGCTGGCCGGCCCCGCCCTGGAACGCTACTACGCCGGCCAAAGCGGCACGTCCCTCCGCCTGCCCCAGATCGTGGAACGCTACCGGCAGGGCGGCGACCCGCACGCCGGGGCGACCATCCGCCGCATGATTGACTTTTTCGGGCAGGCCATCTCGGTGGTCATCAACATTGCCGACCCCGACGCCATCGTGATCGGGGGCGGCGTGGGCAACATTGACCTGCTCTATACCGAAGGCGTGGAAGCGGTCCGCCGGCACGTATTCAACAACCGCCTCGATACCCTGTTCCTCAAGCCCCTGCTGGGCGACAGCGCCGGCGTGTTCGGCGCGGCCATGCTGGTGGGGTAAATCAAAACGGATCAAAAAGCCCCTGGTGCAAGCGTCGACGCCTGCACCAGGGGCTTTTTGATTGCGGACCTACTCCTTACTGGTTGCGCAGCACGACCTTTTTGACCAGCTTCCGGCCGTCGGCTTCCACCCGGACCAGGTAGGTGCCCGGGCGAACCTTCTCGGTGTTGACGGTGACGCGGTTGGGGCCGGCGGCCAGGTGGATGTGCTGGGTGAGTACCGGCCGGCCGGCCAGGTCCACGAGGGCCAGTTGCGTTTCCTGCGCCTGCCGGGCCACCACTTGCAGCGTGAACTGCCGTCCCGCCGGGTTGGGGTGAACCCGCAAGCCCGCTTCCCCCGCTGCGGCCAGGTCTGCGGACGCCACGCGGCTGCCCGTGCCGGCCGTCAGCGTAAAATCATCCCCCCACGCGCCGCCGTTGGTCGGGGCGTAGAACATGACCCGGGCACTGGTGCTGCTGCTGCCCGTCGTAAAGGTCACCGAGCTTTGCGTGTAGGCGCTGGTACTGGTGAAGTTGGGCGAAAACACCTGCGCGCCGCCGTGGTCTTTCACCGACAGCCGGGCCGAAATGCCGGCGGCATCCACCTTGCCCCAGCCCCGGAAGGTATACGTGGTGTTCGGCGTGAGGCCGGTCACCACCTGCTCCACGGTGCTGTTCCACCAGGCCAGGATGCCCCGGCTGCCCGACCGCTGGCCGGTCGTCACGATGGAACTGTTGCCCCAGGACGTCCACGGGGAGAGGCTGCCGGTTTCAAAGCCGGGGTTTTGCAAGAGGCCCGTGGGGGTGGGTGTAGGCGTGGTGGTCCCGGATTTCCGGTAAGCCCTCACGTAATCCACCTCCATGTACCGGGGCAGGTTGCTGCAACTCAGGTTGCCCCCGTTCCATTCGGCATTTTTGGCGTGCACGTTCAGCATCATGTAGGCCCCGGCCGTGTACTCGTTCCACTGGTTGAGAAAGGCATCGGCTTCGGGACGGGCGTAGGACCTCCGCACCACTCCGTCCACGTACCACTTCACGGCGTTTTCGTCCCATTCCACGCCGAAGGTGTGAAAGGCCGTGGACAGGTCGCCGCCGTCCCATTTGGCGCCGCTGCTCTGGTTGTTGGGCCAGGGCGCCCCGTAGTGCACCGTAAACGCCGCCCGGCGGTCCGTGCCGAACACTTCCATGATGTCGAGTTCGGGGGGCCACTTGTCGTCGTTGTGCTTCATCCAGAAGGCCGGCAGCAGGCCCGCCGTGCCGGCCGGCACCTTGATGCGGGCTTCCCAGTAGCCGTACCGCTGGTAGAATTTGTTGCGGCTGTTGATGGCTCCCGACCAGTACGCCGTGCCGACGCACTCCATTTTAATGCGCAGGATGCCGTTGCCTACGGTGACGTTCTCGGGCCGGGTGGTTTCGTCAAAGGCGTCGCTCTTGGGGCCCCAGCCGAAGCCGGTGGACCACTTGGTGGCGTTGAGCGCCGTGCCGTCGAACGTGTCTTCGAAGGTGAGCGTCCAGGTGCTGCCGGCCGGCTGGGCGGCGGCGTACCCCGCCGCCAGCAGGAGCAGCAGGAAGGCGTAGAGGGAACGGTAGCATGGTTTTTTCATGGGAACACGGGTTTGGGGTGGAGGAATGGGTGGTCAGCAAAAAAGGGTAATGGCGCTGACCACCGTTGCGTGAAGAAGGGCTGCCCGGGATGCAGGGCAAACATATAGCACTAAATCCGTAAATCTTTGCACTATCCTTATGCAAAAGGGTGTTCAAAACTTGTACAAACCCGTACACCCGCCCAGCCCGCTTGTGCAAAGTGGGAGAGGCGGGCCCGGGGGCATTGCGAAAGCGGTGGGGGAGGGCCGTGGCGGCTTACTGCACCGGGTCGTCGAAGGCATCGGCGTACACCCGTTCCTGCCGGCCGTCGTAGAGATGCACGTAGTCCACCCGGCCGCACCCCATGAAGTCGCAGCTGATGCTCTTGAGGGGACCCACCGGCTGGGTGTAGGGCAGCCGGTAGAGGAATTTGCCGTCGAAAAAAATGCGGACGGCCCGGTCTTTCACTTCCAGGCGGAGGGTGCGCCAGCGGGACAGGTCCTGGCCGAACACCGACAGGTCGTTGAACTCCCCGTTGAGCGCCACTTCGCCCGCCTGCAGGTACGTCCAGCGCGAGCAGCCCGGCTTGAGGAAGTGAATCCGGATGGCGTGGTGCGCCCCGGTCAGGTTGAGCACCACGTCGTTGCACGAAGTAGGGCTCCGGCGGCTGTCGTTCATGACGCGGGCTTCGAAGACGAAATCGTCGCCGGAAGCCTTGAAGTCGCGTACGTTCCGGAACATCACCCAGTACCGCTGGTTGGTATCCACGCGGCTGGCCAGCACCTCGGCCGGCGACACGTACAGGTGGCCGTCTTTGATTGCCGGCGCGGCAGGAAGGTGGTAGAGCCGGCTGAAATCCTCGGCGGCGGCGATGCCTTCCCAGCCCCGGCTGAGGGCGTGTACGGCCCGGGACGCCAGCACCTGGCCGCGGGCCAGCAGTTGCACCTGGTAATAGCCCGGGAATTCGTACCACTGCGTGATGGTACGCCGGTCGCGGGGCAGCAGGCGCCGGGTGTTGTACCCTTCGAAATAGATGGACACGCTGTCGGACGCCCGGGCCGATACGTCGTAGTCGAAAATGGCGGTAAGCGGGGGGAAGCCCTTCAGGTGTTTGCCCCGGAGCGAGGCTTTGGGCGCAACGGGCGCGTGGGGCCACAATTGGGTGAAAAAAGAAACGCCCGTCAGTACGCCCAACAGGCCCAGCAGCAGCGCCGCCCGGCCCAGCCGCCGCCCGGTTAGAACCGGTGGGGGCAAGGCCACGCCGCCGGATGCCTCCCGCACCGGGGCCGGCGGCCGGCGTTCGGGCAGGGAAGTGTCCGCCGGGGCGGCCGGTACGTGGACCGCCGTGCGCCCCGCCGCTGCTTCCAGGTGGGCCGCGTGCCGGTCGCCGGCTTCGACGGAGGCCGGGCCGGCGCCGTGCCGCGCAAAGTCCTCCCAGTCTTTGTAACCCAGGAAGATTGCCAGCGCATTCCTGGTTTCAAGCTGGGGGGTGTGGTCTTCCTTGTATTTGATCTTCCCGAACAGCCGCTTGAGCGTATGGGGACTGATGGAGATGCGCGAGGCGGCGGTGATTTTTTCGCTCAGGTGGATGAAATCCGCGTTGACCCAGTCCCGGCTGTTTCCCCATTGCAGCTTCTCTTCCATCCGTTGCAGGCAGGTTTTCAGCAGTAGGGAGGTGTCATTCACGGGCAAGGGCAGTTAAAGGACTGAATACGAAAGTACAAAACTTGTTGCACAGTACGGGGCGAGGCGTGTAAGAAATTTTATATTAAATATAAGAAGACTCCTATTGAATGCAAGGCAAGCGGGTACGCCGACCGGGAAGGGGGAGGCAAAGCCGGTGGATGGGCATAAAAAAGCGCGTACGCCCTGCCTTGCGGGGACAGGGGCGTACGCGCCGGGTGCCTTGCGTTACGGGTGGTTTACCAGGTTTCGGGCAGCTTGGCGTGCGGGTCTTCGTAGGAAGTGAGGTTGACGGCTTCCACGGCCGTGATTTCGGGCACGGCCCGGCGGATGGACTCTTCCACGCCGGCCCGCAGCGTCATGGCCGACATCGGGCAGGAGCCGCAGGAGCCCAGCAGTTCGAGGCGCACCACGTTGTTATCGGTGATTTCGAGAATTTTGACGTTGCCGCCGTCCGCCGCCAGGTAAGGGCGAATGGAGTTGAGCGCCAGTTCTACCCGTTCGGTTAATCCAGTTTCCATTTTCGTTATGGGTTTATGGTTGCTCATTGTTCGTTGCTCGTTGTTCGTCCAGGCATTACGAACAACGGACAACGGATAACGAACAACGAATTTATGCTTTCATTTCTACTACTTTCGTTTTGTTGCCCGCCGCGTTCCGGATGGAAACGTGCTGGGCCAACACTTGCGCCAGGTCCTTGAAGGCCTGGGCGGTCAGGTCGTCGCTCATGACGGCCGGCTTGCCGAAGTCACCCGCCTCGCGGATGCCCTGCACGAGCGGAATCTGGCCGAGCAGGGGCACGTCGTACTGCCGGGCCAGTTCCTGGCCGCCGCCCTGGCCGAAGATGTAGTACTTGTGGCCCGGCAGTTCGGCCGGAGTAAAGTACGCCATATTTTCCACAATCCCGAGGATGGGCACGTTGATTTGCGGTTGCCGGAACATGGCCATGCCGCGGCGGGCGTCGGCCAGGGCCACCTTTTGCGGGGTGGTCACGATCACGGCCCCGGTCACCGGCACGGTCTGCACGAGCGTCAGGTGAATGTCGCTGGTGCCCGGCGGCAGGTCAATGAGCAGGTAGTCGAGGTCGCCCCACTCGGTGTCGGTGATGAACTGGCGGAGGGCCGAGCTGGCCATCGGGCCGCGCCACACCACGGCGTTGTCGCCGGGGGCCAGGAAGCCGATGGACAGCATTTTGATGCCGTATTGCCGGATGGGCACGATGAAGTTCTTGCCGTCGCGCTGGGTCACCAGGGGCTGCATGCCCTCGGCGTCGAACATGGTGGGAATGGACGGGCCGTAGATGTCGGCGTCAATGAGGCCCACCTTGGCGCCGGAGCGGTGCAGGGCCACGGCCAGGTTGGCCGTCACGGTGGATTTGCCCACGCCGCCCTTGCCCGAGGCAATGGCAATGATGTTTTTAACGCCGGGCAGCAGGGGGGCGTTGCCGGCCCGGGCCGTGGTCACGTCGGCCGTCAGGTCCACGATCACTTCCACGTCGGCGCCGGCGTACTGCTTGACGGCCGCCTCGCAGCGGTGGCGGATGAGTTCTTTGAGCGGGCAGGCCGGCGTGGTGAGCACCACCGTGAACCGGACCTGGCCGACGCCGATCTGGATGTTGCGGATCATGCCCAGCGACACCAGGTCCCGCTTCAGGTCCGGCTCCTCCACGGTGCCCAGGGCAGTTAATATCAGTTCTTCGTTGATCATGTAAGGGTGGCTAGCGGCCGGTTTGGGAGTTCAATGGGGCCGGTTCGGGGGCTGCACCTCCCGGCCGGAGTTACCTCCATACGGGGTAAACAAAAATGCGGACCATTTTGGCTCAAAATTATTAAAAAATTTACCACCGGGACGCGAAGAAATAAGGAGTGAGAAGCGAGGAGCGAGGAGCGAGAACGAACTGAACCGCAAAGGGCGCAAAGGAGACGCAAAGATCGCAAGGCGTACGCGTACCTCTTTGCGCCCTTTGCGCCTTCTCTTTGCGATCCTTGCGGTTCAGTTCTTCTCACTTCTCGCTCCTCACTCCCTTTTTCTCCGTGAAACTCCGTGCCCTCCGTGTCTCCGTGGTAAACTCTTTTCCAATCACCATCTTTCTTGCCAATACACCGGCTCTTATTGAACCGGACGCATAAATCCGTTAAAAGTGTCCGCGTCCGTTCCGGGTGTGGCGGATAGCGGTTATCTTGCCCTCCACTTACCACCCGACCACCTGACTTTTTTCCCGTGCGCATTCCTCCCGACGTAATCCAGCAAATCCAACTGCAAGCCGACATCGTGGAGGTGGTGGGCGACTACGTAACCCTCAAGCGGCAAGGCAGCGCGGCCAACCTGTGGGCCCCCTGCCCGTTCCACAACGAAAAAACGCCCTCCTTCTCGGTGTCCCCGGCCAAGGGCATCTACAAGTGCTTCGGCTGCGGCAAGGCCGGCGATTCGATCAAGTTCGTGATGGAAGTGGAGGGCGTGAGCTACCCCGAAGCCCTGCGGCACCTGGCCAAAAAGTACAACATCGAAATTCCCGAGGCGGCCCCCGACCCCGAAGAAATCCAGCGGCAGAGCCAGATCGACAGCCTCTACATCGTGCTCAACTTCGCCAAGGAGTTTTACCAGAAAAACCTGCTCGACACCGAAGAGGGGCGGTCCATCGGCGTGAGCTACTTCAAGGAACGGGGCTTCCGCGAAAACACCATCAAGACCTTCGACCTGGGCTACAGCCTGGCCTCCTGGGACGCCCTCTCCAAGGCCGCCCTGGCCAAAGGCTACCAGGCCGACATCCTCGAAAAGGCCGGGCTGGTCATCCGCAAGGAGGGCGGCCGGCAGTACGACCGGTTCCGCGAACGGGTCATCTTCCCCATCCACAACCTGTCGGGCCGCGTCATTGCCTTCGGGGCCCGCATCCTCAAGGCCGACAAGACCCAGCCCAAGTACCTCAACTCGCCCGAGACGGAGGTGTACCACAAGAGCCGGGTGCTGTACGGCATCTACCAGGCCAAAAACGCCATCCGCCAGGAAGACAACTGCTACCTCGTGGAAGGCTACACCGACGTGATCTCGCTCCACCAGGCGGGCATTGCCAACGTGGTGGCCTCCTCGGGCACGTCGCTCACCACCGAGCAGATCCGGCTCATCGCCCGGTTCACCAAAAACATCACCGTGCTCTACGACGGCGACCCGGCGGGCATCAAGGCGGCCCTGCGCGGCGTGGACATGGTGCTCGAAGAAGGGCTGGCCGTGAAGGTGGTGGTGTTTCCCGACAGCGAAGACCCCGACAGCTACGTGCAGCGGGTCGGGCCGGTGGCGTTCCGGGAGTACATCGTCAAGACGGGCACCGA
>CADCTQ010000534.1 GCA_902805615.1 uncultured Cytophagales bacterium | reverse complement strand
CTATATCCGTTAAAGAGTTCGAGGAGAAAAAGCGGGAATTTTTGCAAGCAAAACGAAACCTTGAGACCCTTAAAATAGCAATTTCCAATACTGCCATTGCCCGAAACGAACTGACCAAATCGCTCACGCTTTTGCAGATCAATAACAATAAGAATATTTTCAATTTAAAAAGAGAGCTCTCTGAAGCAGAACGAAACCTGAGGGTGGCCATCCTTGGCTGGGAACAGAAACACGTAATCTTTTCACCAATCAAAGGCAGATTATCCTACTTAAACTACTGGACGCCCTATCAGTTCATCCGGGAAAATGAAGAAATCTTCAGTGTGGTGCCTGGCAGCAACGGGCTACTGGGTAAAGTACTCATCCCAATGTACAACTCCGGCAAAGTAAAACCGGGACAAGTGGTCAACATTTGCCTGGAAAGTTATCCCTGCGATCAATGGGGAATGCTCAAAGGCAGGGTGACCAGTATTGCCCAAATCCCTCAGCAGGGTACGTATTCCATCGAAGTAGAAATAGTGAGCGGGCTGACAACTACTTACAACAAACAGTTGGCGTTCAAGCAGGAGATGAAAGGAACTGCCAGAATTATCACGGAAAAACTACGGCTGATTGATCAGATTTTTTATCCGCTTCGCCATCTGTTTGACCAGTCGTGAGCACCCGGGTGTGATTCAGGAGTACGCAAAAAAGACATGCCATATCTCCATATAGCATGTCTTCGGCTTATTCTCAATACATTTTTATTTACTTCTAGGGCTTTTTGCCGATGCCATCCCAACCGCCATTGTAGTCGGATCCGCCAACAACTTTGGTCTTGGTGGCCGCGCTCAGTGGGGTGACAACACCGTCCGTCTTTAATTTCTCTAAAGATTTTTTTGCTTTCACGTTCGCTTTCATAGAGGTAGTTGATTATTAATGGTTATTACACAAATTAGTAACATTCAGAGTAGCATCCAAAGAACACCTGACAATTATTTCCCCGGGTGTGAATCAAAACGACGCGCAAGCGCCGCAGCCTGCGGGGGATAGCAGGGTGTATATGAGTAATTTGGGTGACCAAAATGATGAACAACAGGATGAAGCGGAATACCCGGCCCGAGCGGAAGGTTACTCCCGCACCTTCGTCCACACGTCGCGGTCAGAGAACTGCGCTTGCGTCACGTTCCCGTTCCCGTCTTTGGTGAATTTGAGCACGAAGGGATGGTGTTTCGAGAAGAATTCGAGTTCGTTTTCCGGCACCAGGCCCATGTCGATTTTCTTCCCGCTTTCCCGCATGACCAGGCCGCCTTCCCGGGCGGTGATTTCGAGAAAGTTGCCGGGATCCGCCTTCCCGTACCGGCCTTCAAATGCTTTCAGTTGCGGGAGCGGCAGCCGGACCTCCTTGCGGGTACGGGGCGTGTAGCTGTCGTTGCGGTTGAACACTTCTCGGTCGTAGGTCACCAGTTGCGTGGCGCCGCCGTTGCCCCGGATGAATCGCAGCGGCATGGTTACTTCGCGGTCCTCGTGCCGGAATTCGGTTTCGGAGGTGGGCACGAACCGGGTTTCCCGCCCGGTCCAGAGATTCATCAACGCGAGGCCGTTTTCCCGGGCGACGGCCCGCCAGACCGCATCCGGGCCGCGTTCGTGCTGGTATTTTCCTTCGAAGGCCCGCAGTTGCTCCGGGGAGAGCCGGACCGTCAGGGGCTCCTGCGGCGCAAAGTCATCGGCCCGCCGCCACGTGTTCCGGCTGGCAAACGCGAGCCCGGTGACGGCGCCGCCGGGGTCTTTGGTGAACACCACCGGGTACTCACCGGTTTCGTCCACGAACGCCCCCTATCTCTATCAGAATAGCAGATTTATGCTAATTTGCGCCCTTGATTGTTGCCATTCCATGATTGAATCCCCGATTCCGGCCACCAGGCGGGCCGTTCGCACCACGTACGCCCGTCCGCGCGGCCGGGCCAGGGGCCGCATCCGGCAGTCGCGGCTGTACCGGAAAGCCCGCTACATCATGTACCGCGAAACCATCGTAAAGCCGGCCGACCTGTGGTGGGCCTTCATCGGTTCGTTCCTGGGCATCAGCACCATCGGCCTGATGGGTGAGTTCCTGCAAGGGTTGGCGCACACCGACAAGGTGTTCCTGATCGGCTCGTTCGGGGCGTCGGCGGTGCTGGTGTACGCGGCCGCCAACAGCCCGCTGGCCCAGCCGCGCAACGTGGTGGGCGGCCACCTGCTGGGGGCCCTGGTGGGCGTCACCGCGGCCCGGCTGGTCGGGGCGCCGGAGTGGCTCTGGCTGGGGGCGGCCCTGGCCGTCTCGTTCTCCATCGTGGCGATGATCGTCACCAAAACGCTGCACCCGCCCGGCGGGGCCACGGCCCTGCTCGCGGTGATCGGGTCGGAACGCATCCAGGCGATGGGGTACCTGTACGTGCTGTTCCCGGTGCTGGCCGGCGTAATCATCCTGGTGGGCGTGGCCCTGGTGATCAACAACATCTCCCCGCGGCGGTGCTACCCGTACCGGCGGTAATGCATATCAGGATTTACAGGATGCGTGGTGAATCCCGGTTTCCTGGCAAAAAAATTCCATTCGTCCGGCATAAAGTGAGTAAATAGGAAGCGTGCCGGGCTTTTGCTATGGAAACCACAACGCCACGCTACACCTGCCTGACATGGAACAGATGAGTACCAACCGGAGAAGATTTATCAAAGAGGCCGTGGCCGGCGCGGCCGGGCTGGTCGTTACGTCGGCCCTGCCGCGGGAAACCCGGGGCGGAACGGTTGCCCCGCGCATCCGGTTTGCGGTGATCGGCCTCAACCACGGCCACATTTACGGCCAGACGGAAGCCGTGCTCCGGGGCGGCGGCGAACTGGCGTCGTTCTACGCCCCCGAGGCCGACCTTGCCGCCGCCTTCGCCAAACGCTACCCGCAGGCCAAGGCCGCGCGGAGCGAAAAGGAAATTCTCGAAGACAAGTCGGTGCAACTGGTGGTCAGCGCAGCCATCCCCAACGAACGGGCCCCCCTGGGCGTCCGGGTGATGGAGCACGGCAAGGACTTCATGGTGGACAAGCCCGGCATCACCACGCTCGACCAGCTGGCCGACGTACGCCGCGTCCAGAAGGCGACGGGCCGCATCTACTCGATCATGTACAGCGAACGGCTCGAAAACCGGGCCACGGTAAAGGCCGGCGAACTGGTGAAGGCGGGGGCCATCGGCAAGGTGGTGCAGACCATCGGCCTCGGGCCGCACCGGATGAACGCGGGCACCCGGCCAGCGTGGTTTTTCGATCCCAAGCGCTTCGGCGGCATCCTCTGCGACATCGGTTCGCACCAGTTCGACCAGTACCTGTTTTTCACCGGCTCCACCCGGGCCGAGGTGGTGGCCGCGCAGGCGGGCAACGTGCACCACCCGCAGTACCCGGGCTTCCAGGACTTCGGCGACGTGATGCTGCGCGGCGACGGCGGCACGGGCTACATCCGCGTGGACTGGTTTACGCCCGACGGCCTCAACTCCTGGGGCGACGGCCGCCTCACCATCCTGGGCACCGACGGCTACATCGAATTGCGCAAAAACGTGGACATTGCCGGCCGCGAGGGGGGCAACCACCTCTTCCTGGTGGACAAAAAAGAGACGCGCTACCTGGATTGCAGCAACGAACCCCTCCCCTACGGCACCCAACTCGTGGACGACGTGCTCAACCGCACCGAAACGGCCATGCCGCAGGCCCACTGCTTCCTGGCAACCGAACTGGCCCTGAAGGCCCAGAAGGCGGCGCAGCAGGTCGGTTCGGCGAAATAAACCGGTACATCGTTACGGATCGGGACGAAATTCGTTTAGGGCATGATTATCAGTAAACCCCTCTATCAGGAATGCGCTACCATTCGAACAACGAACAACTGATAACCAACAACTCCTTACTTTGCCCTATGCCCGTTCTGACCGCATCCGACAAACCGGTAATCCCGCATTATCCCTTGCTGCAAAAGGATGGCAAGGCCGGCGCCATGCTGGAGGTGCGGGAGGTTGCCGGCACGGAAGCGGTAACCGACCGCGGCTTCCTGATTCCCCACCGGAAAGATTACTACCTGTTGGTGCTGGTCAGAAACGGCAGCAGCCGGCACTGGGTTGATTTTGTGCCCTACACGGTTCAGCCCGATCACTTTTACTTTACCGTTCCGCAGCAGGTACACCTCAAAGAGGACCTGACGCCCATGCAGGGCTTTATCATCTGCTTCACCGAGGAGTTTCTGCTGTTGGAGGAAAACCGCCTGCTGCGCCATCTGCCCGTCATTCAAAATCCGGCGGGAGCCCACGAGTTGGTACTGGCGGCGGCGGATGTTGCGTACCTGGAAGAGGTCATGCGTAAAATGCTGGCTGAATTCAACGCCGGCGGCAGCTGGCGCAACCAGATGCTGGCCTCGTGGCTGCGGGTGTTGGTGATCTACCTGAGTCGCTTGTACACCGACCAGTTCGGTGAAAGCAAGATCACCCAGCAGCATTGCCTGCTGAAAAGTTTTCAGCAGCTGATCGGGGAGCACTACGGCCACCTGCACGACGTAACCGGCTACGCCAACCGGCTGAATCTTACCCCCGGCTATTTGAACGAAGTGATCAAAGGGCAAAGCGGCAAAACGGCCATCAGTCACATCCACAACCGGCTGGCCGTGGAGGCCAAGCGCCGCCTGTTGCATACCCATCTTTCGGTGAAGCAGATTGCCGACGAACTGGGCTTTGAGGACGCGGCGTACTTCAACCGCTTTTTCAAACGCCTCACCGGGACCACGCCCGTCAGCTACCGGCAGCACATCCGCGAAATGTACCGGTAATGCCGGGCTATGTGCAGTGACAATCAACCCGCCCCGCCGTAGGTTTGCCTCATGGAAAAACAAACCGCATTGATCACCGGCGCCAACAAGGGGATTGGCCTGGAAACTGCCCGCCAGCTGGCCCGGGCCGGCTACCGCGTTTTCGTGGGCAGCAGGGACAAAAGCAACGGCGAAAGGGCCGTCCAACAATTGCAATCGGAAGGATTGGAAGCGGTCGAACTGCTCCTGATGGACGTGGCCGACGAACGGTCCGTACAGCAGGCCCACGATGACCTCGCCAAGCGGACGGACCGGCTCGACGTGCTCATCAACAATGCAGGCATTCCCGGCACCATGCCGCAGGCGCCTTCCACCGTTGCCGACGACAACGTCAGAAAGGTGTTTGAAGTCAACTTCTTCGGGGTGATCCGCACGGTAAGAATATTTATGGACCTGCTCCGCAAAGCACCGCTGCCCCGGATCGTAAACGTAACCTCCGACCTGGCATCGCTCACGCTGCACAACGACCCGAAGTGGGAATTTTATCCTTTCAAATCGGCCGCGTACGGTCCGTCAAAAACCGCTTTGAACGCCTATACCGTGGCGCTGGCTTTTGAGTTGAAGGATGCATTCAAGGTGAACATGGTGAACCCGGGTTATACCAACACCGAGTTCAACCACAACCAGGGCTATAAAAAGGTGGAGGATGCGGCGGCTCCCATCGTGCAATACGCCACGCTGGGCGCCGATGGTCCGACCGGAAAGTATGTAAGCGACTACGGGGAAACGCCCTGGTAGCCGAAACCACCACCAAACGTCACTACCCCCACGATTCATGCGTGGACCGGAAAAGGCTCATTCGAAAGCGGTAGCCTTTTCCGGTTTCCCGGACGCATCCGTCACCAGGCTTAGTCTGACGGCCTTTCATTCATCCTTACCCGTTTGGCTTAACTCCTGCCCCCGCTCCGAACTCACCCGGCTGCTCTACGACCCGAAGGGCAAAAAGCGGATCTGATTCGTCAGTGGGATGTGGGCTCAACGGCACCGGAACGACCATGCCGCAAGCCCACTGCTTCCCGGCTGCCGGGTTGGCCCTGAAAGCACAAAAGGCGGCGCAGCGGGTGGGCTCCGCGAAATAAACGGGTTGGGATTGTTTTCGATTGTTTTCATGAGCAGTTACAGTTACCTTCCGGTTTCGCATGACAGGAACCCTCCGGGGTGCTTTGCCGTTACCACCTGTAAAGTTCATCAGGCACATGAGCAACATTTCCAGTGAAGCCAAGGTAAAATTGGAGACACTTGCACCCCAGGTAGCCAGATTGCTCCAACGCGAATTCGCGCCGCTACGGTCTCCGCAGACCCGTGCCCGGCTGGAAGCCGAAGGGAAGGTCAAACCTATTCCTGGCCTTGAAAACACGTATAGCCTGCAAGTGAGTCCCAACTACGAATTGATCCTGCAATCGGGGCATGGGGGTTTCATCAAAGGTGGAAGACCTTTTCTGTCCGACATCGTCAATATTTCACGCCTGGAAAAGGCAATGGTAAAAGCGAAACCTGCACCAGTGAAAGCAACAGGTGGAGCAAATGACGCAAAAGCAGGCACTGAATAATGAAGCTTACGCCCATTGACCTGAACATAGGGCAGGTGGAGTCCGACTTGTTAGCGTTAGAGGCGCTACTGCAACCACCGCAAAAAGAGTTGCGTGAGCGGGATGATCTTCTGCCTTTTTTCAAAGCCCGTCCTCATCTTTCGGCTTTCCTGGCCTACTTCTCGAATACATCTTTACCTGATTGTTACGCGCACGAATACGGGATCGGCGGAAATTTTGCGTGTGATTTGTTGGCAGGCGATAGCGTAGAGAACAGTTACACTTTTATTGAATTTGAGGACGCAAAGGCCGACAGTATTTTTAAAGCGGGCAAGCGTACAGTACCGGAATGGTCGCCCCGGCTAGAGCACGGTTCCGGCCAGATTGTAGATTGGTTTTATAGACTTGACGATATCAAACAAACCCAGCAATTCCGGCGTGATTTCCCTGGGGGTACGCCTTCATTCGTTGGAATGCTGGTGATCGGACGTAGTTTTTTCCTTAATCCGGCAGACAAAGCCTGGCTCGTATGGAGGCAGGACAAAGTACTCGTTGATTCCCGTCGCGTACTAATCTTTACGTTCGACGAACTACTCGAACTACTACAGCGCAAAGTTAAAGTTCATAAACGCCGGTTGTCACCTTAAAAACCCTTGCCCATCAGGCGGCCATGCCCAGACGAATCACGCTGTTCTTCCTGTTCCTGGTGTCGTACGTGCCGCTGTTCGTGATCCTGGCCATCCAGCTCCTCGACCCCCAGGTCACCAGCCCCGGCTACGGCCGCCTGCCGCCCGGCACGATCCTGCGCAACAACCGCGTGTCGGTGTTTTTCCTGGCGCTGGCGGCGGCCTCGCTGGCGTACTACCTCGTTTTTGCGGCCGTCAACAACCGGAGCGGCTTCCGCAACCCGGTGCGGGTGCGCAAGGTCGAAAACACGGGGGCCGAATACCTCTCCTACCTGGCTACGTACGTGGTGCCCTTCGCCGGGCTGAAGCTGGGCACCTGGAACGAAATGGTGGCGACGGCCCTGCTCTTCAGCCTCATCGGCTTTATCTACACCCGCACCAATCTCATCTACGCCAACCCCACACTGGCCCTTTTCGGCTATTACCTCTACAAAGTAACCCTCGAAAACGGCGACCAGAAAACCGTAATTGCCAGGGGAAAGGTGAAGGAAAACGAATTTTACGCGTACAAGGAGTTTAACGAGGAGATTTATTTCATCAAGCCCCCCGGCCCATGACCAGAGAGACGCTGCTGGAGCGCCTGCGCTACTTCTTCGAAAACCGCCCCGCCATTGACCTGGAACTGTACGTGCTCTACCACCGCGACGGCGCCCTGCACACCTACCGGCCCGCCCTGGAAGAACGGCAGTTGCGCCCCCGGCTGCTCGGCGATTTCCTGGCCGAAGTCCGGGCGCAACTCTACGCCCCGGCCGCGCCGTACGAACTGGTGAGCGTACACACCCCGGAGGCGGGTGACGCCGAACAGGTATTCTACGCCCATTACCCCGAAATCCCCCGGGCCGCCGAAGTGTTCGGCCCGGCCACCAAGGGACAGGCCCGGCCCTACGACGGCGGGGAGGCCACGCTGTCGGGCATCTGGGGCTTCGTGGTCCGCATCGGCAACGGCCAGCGGAGCCTGTACCTGTTCAAGAAAAACCAGGCGTTCAACGTGATCGGGCGCGACAAGTACTACCACCTGTTTTTCAGCAACCAGGCCCTCACCCTGCTCAACCGCGACACCATCCGGCTCAACCACACCTTCGACGTGATGCTGCTCGAAGACCACCTGCTGATCCTCAACCGCAAGGAGTT
>CADCTQ010000533.1 GCA_902805615.1 uncultured Cytophagales bacterium | reverse complement strand
AGTGGTCTTACTGGCGGTGGCCATCCTGGACGAGGATGCCTACGGGGTGCCCATCACGCAGGAGATCGAACAACGCACGGGCCGGGTGGTGGGCTTTAACTCGGTGCACACGACCTTGCAGCGGCTGGAAGCCAAAGGCTTTCTCGCTTCCACCATGGGCGGGGCTACGGCCGAACGGGGTGGCCGCCGCAAACGCTATTTCTCCCTGACGGCGGCCGGCAGAAAGGCCCTGTGGGAAGTAAAACAAGTACGTACGCAATTGTGGGAAGCCCTGCCCCCCAAGACGCTGCAACAGATGCCCTGCTGATACAATCCCTTTTGCCAAAGCATTCCACCAATAAGATCCGTCATGCATCCGTCCAACCCGCAGCCTAAAGCGCATCCTACGCCTTCCCCGCCCCGGTGGGCCCGGCGCCTGCTCTCTTGGTGGGGTGATCCGGCCACGCTGGAAGAAGTACAAGGCGACATGCTGGAGCTCTACGCCCACTGGGAGCAGACCCTGGGAACCCGAAAAGCCCGTCGCCGCTACAGCCTCACGGTGCTCGGGCTACTCCGGCCCTTTGCCAAACGGAATCCGTACCCGACCAATCCCAACCCTTTTCTACCCTTTGCCATGCTTTCAAATTACCTGCTCGTTGCCTGGCGGAACCTGCGCCGCTACAAAGGCTATTCGCTCATCAACATCGGCGGCCTATCGGTGGGCCTGGCCGTAGCCCTGCTCATCGGCTTGTGGGTGCACCACGAGTATTCCTACGACGCGTTCCTGCCCGAAGGCGGGCAGTTGTACCAGGTGCGCCGCAACTTCAACAACAACGGCGACACGCTTACTTTCGCCTCTACCTCCCTCAGGCTGGCCGAGGCGCTGCGAAACCAGGTGCCCGAAATCGAATACGTGGCCGAATGCGGTTGGGCCGGGAATGCCGGCATTACGGTGGGCGACATGAAAACCTACGTAAATGGAAAACACGTCGGGAGCGACTTCCTCATAATGTTCCGCTACCCCCTCTTGCAGGGGAATGCCGAAAGCGTCTTGCGGGACCCCTACTCGATTGTCCTCTCCGAGTCAACGGCCCGGGCCTTCTTCGGGAACGAAAACCCGGTGGGCAAAACCGTCCGGTTCGACAACGAGAGCGACCTGCGGGTCACCGGCATTCTCAAAGACCTGCCTTCCAACTCTTCCATGCAATTTGATTTCCTGGTGCCCTTCAGCCACCTGGAAGCGGTCGATCCGTCCGTGAAAGCGGCCCGCAGCGGCAGCTTCGCCCGGAATCAGTTCAACCTGTTCGTCAAGCTGAAACCGGGCGTTTCCCAGGCGCAGGTCGCCCCCAAAATCGCCCTGATTCAGCACACGGAAACGGGCAATAGCAATGCCATGAACTCCGTAGTGATCCTGCAACCGCTCCGGAACTGGCACCTGTACTCCAACTACGTCAACGGCCGGGAAACGGCCGGCCTGCTCACGTACGTGCGGATGTTCACCCTGGTGGGCATCCTGGTGGTCGTGATTGCCGCCATCAACTTCGTGAACCTGACCACGGCCCGCTCGGCCAAGCGGGCCCGGGAAGTGGGCATCCGGAAGGCAATCGGCTCCCGCCGCGGGCAGCTCATCGTGCAATTCCTGACCGAATCCTTGCTGCTGACCCTGGCGGCCTTCGGATTGTCGCTGCTGATGGTGTGGGGGTTGCTTCCCGCTTTCAACGCCATGCTCGGCAAACCGCTGGCCATTCCCTACGGCAGCGCCGCGTTCTGGCTGGTGGTGCTGGGCGGCATCGGGGTTACGTCCGTGCTGGCGGGCGGCCTGCCGGCGCTGTACCTTTCTTCTTTCGAGCCGGTGAAAGTACTCAAAGGCGCCCTGCGCGTGGGCCCGGCGGCGGCGTGGCCGCGGAAAGTACTGGTGGTCACGCAGTTCAGTTGTTCGATTGCGCTCATCATGGGCGCCGTCGTCATCTACCAGCAGATCGAGCATGCCCGCAACCGGCCGACCGGGTACAACATCAACCGGCTGCTGGTGACCCACACCAACAGCGAACTGTCGCGCAATTACACCATTGTCAAAGACGAGTTGCTGCGCGGGGGCATTGTCGAAAGCGTCACCCAGGCAACGAGCCCGGCTACCGACATCTGGTGGCACGGGGGCCTCGACCGGTGGCCGGGACAGATGGCCAACGAAAACGTGGAGATGGGCTTCATCAAAACGGGCACTGATTATTTGGAAACGATGGGCATGACCCTGGCGGCCGGCCGCGATTTCCGGCACGAGCACGATACGTCCAGCACCATTCTCAACGAGACCGCCGTGAAGCTGCTGCGGCTCAAAGACCCCATCGGCCAGCGGGTTTCCTGGCAGGGCCGGGAATACACCATTGCCGGGGTCGCCAAAGATGCCCTGATGCAGAATCCCTTCGCCGCCGCCGAACCCATCATGTTTACCTGCTCCCCCGAGCCGATGCCCGTCATGCTCTACCGGCTGTCGCCCCGGATTGCCACGTCGGAAGCCCTCTCCCGGATGACCGCGTTGTTCGGCAAGTATAACCCCGCATATCCCTACAACTACTCGTTTGCCGACCAGGATTACGCCGAGAAGTTCAATCTCGAATTGCTGATCGGCAAACTGGCGGGCATTTTTGCCGGGCTTGCCATTTTCATCAGTTCGCTGGGGCTGTTCGGGCTGGCCGCCTACATGGCCGAGCAGCGGACCAAGGAAATCGGCGTCCGCAAAGTACTCGGGGCGACCGTAATGAGCATTTGGGGGTTGCTTTCCAAAGACTTTATGGGCCTGGTGCTCATTGCCTTCGTGATTGCCACGCCCACGGCATCGTACTTCCTGGAAAGCTGGTTGGCGCAGTACGACTATCGCACGGCCCTGTCCTGGTGGGTATTCGCCGCCGTGGGGATCGCCGCCGTGGCGATCACCTTGCTGACGGTGAGTTACCAGAGCATCAAGGCCGCGCTGCGAAACCCGGTAAAATCGCTCCGGACCGAGTAAGCCCGCCAAACGGCTGCCGCGCTGCCTCCTGGCAAGCCGGCGGGTCGGTTCCTGGCAAGGACACCCCAAAAAGCAGAAAACCCACCAGGCCGCACATCCTTGCGCCGGCCTGGTGGGTTTTCTGCTTTTTTTCTGTTCTTTTTTTTAGACGTCGGATTTTTACAATGAAACCGCCTCCCTCACCCGCTACCTTTGAAACATCAAATTAATCAAACCCCAACATCCACTAAAAACTAGCAAAACTATGAAAACGAAAATGTTCGCTGCCCTCCTCTGCGGTACCATGCTGATGACCCAAAGCTGCGCCACGCTGTTTACCGGTACCCGCGACTCCATCGTAATCAACTCCAACGTAAAGGGCGCCAAAGTACAGATCGACGGCATCGACCAGGGCACTACCGGCTCTACTTTCCAGGTGAAGCGCTCCCTCAACGATAAAATGGTGACCATCAAGGCGGAAGGATACGAAACCAAGACTTTCCCGCTGCAATCAAGCTTCAACGTAGTGAGCATCCTCAACTTCACCAACCCGCTGGGCTGGGCCGTTGACCTGCTGACCGGCGCGGCCAAGAAATTTGACCCGAAAGCCTACAACATCGAGCTGGAGAAAGACGCCAAAGCCACCACCAAGGAATAACGCATTAAAAGGAAATAAAAGGTTAAGGATAGAATATACCATAAAGCTCCGCCCCACTGTTACTTCGGTACAGGGCGGAGTTTTTTTTGTTTTACCACCGTACCGGCCGGCGGCTCGGCTTGCGGCCCGGGCAAAAAAACAAAAAAAAGAGGCAAGCACGGATGCTTGCCTCTTGTTGGTAGTACCGTATAGGCTACCGTCAGTTTACCTTCACAAAGGTCCTTCTGGCCGTTCCGAAGCCATTGCCTTCCACGATGTACGAGAAGGTAATTGTGCTTCCCTGGCGCACGATCTGGCCGCCGGAGATGCCAACCCCGCCCCCGAAGGGATTGGGTTGCGGCGGGGCTTCCAGGGTCGTTTCGGTAGGCAGGCCCAGGTACACCGGAAAAAGGTATTCCGGGCTGTCGGGCACGCCGCCGATGTTGTCGATCACGTAGAGGCCCGTGCTCACCTTGGTGAGGGTGACCGGCTGCCGGTTGGGTACCCTCTCGTAGGTGCCGCTGATGTCGTCGGTGGCGGGCACGGCCGACACCAGCACGAGCCGGCTGGCGTTGGTACGGTAGCCGTACACATTTTTTGCCTCGTACTGCACGCTGTAGAAGCCCGGCGCGGTCAGGTTCACGTCGTTCTCCACGGGCTGCAGGGGAAAACTGGTGTTGGCCACGCTGTCGTAACCGGTGGCGCCCGGGTCGGTAAACGCGCCGGCCCCCACGGCGGTGCTCACCACGGGCTGCCCGTTGAGCACCAGGCCGGGGAAGCTGGGCGTGACGATGCGGGTGGTTACGCCCGCCGTATCATCCTTGCAGGCCGTCAGCAAGGCCCCCACGCTGAGTATAATAAAAAGATTACCTCACGTCCCACCACACCCGGTCGTAAATCTGGTGCTGCGCGGGGGCGTTGCTGTTGCGGGTGGTTTCTACGGTGGGGTACAGGAAGATCTGCGGAATGCGGCCGGCCCCGATAATGGAGGTGACCGACGGCGTGAAGAAGGACGGGTAGCCGGTTCTCCGCCATTCATTCCAGGCTTCGATGTTCTGGTTGCCGTTCATGGCCGCCCACTTCTGGGTAATGATGGCCTCCAGTTGCCCGGCCAGGCCCGCCGTGGCGGGGAACGCCACGCCCGGATCGGCGTAAAACTGCTCGAAGGTAACGGCCTCGTCCTCGTCGAGTTCGCCGTAGATGTCGGCCGGGTCAATTTCGTAGGCGACGAAGTTGTCGAGGATGCCCGCCTGGTAGAGGGCGGCGGCATCGCCCGGGAGCCAGCCCCGCGCGGCGGCTTCCGCCTGCAGGAACTTGGCCTCGTAATCGGTCATCAGCTTCACCGGGGCCAGGGCCGATTCGGCTTCGCCCACGTCAGCGCCGGTGGCCGGCGAGGGAATGGAAACCGGTCCGCCGGCCGGGGCGTTAAAGTTGCCCTGCGGAAGCCCTACGTACGAGCCGTTGCTGGCCGGCATGTAGAACGCAAACAGCCGGGGATCACCCAGTTCGTTGTAGAAGTTGATCGCCGTGCTGCTGGCTACCAGGTTCTGGGTGGGCCCCAGCACGGGACCCGCAATGGCGCTGTAGAGCGGGTTCTGGTTGCCGCCCGTGGACGTGTAGTTGATCTGGGCGCTTTCTCCCGACTGGATGAAGTCTTTGCCCGCCAGGGTAGCCACGATGCTTTGCGCCTTTCCGGGGTTCACTTCCGACATGCGCAGGCCGATCCGCAGTTTGAGCGTATGGCCGAAGTGCAGCCACTTTTCCATGTCGCCGCCGTAGATCAGATCGTCGGAGCCGGGGTGGTTGGGGTCGCTCGGGTCGATGAGCCCGACGGCTTCGTCAACGAGTACCACGAGGCTGTCGTAGATCACTTCCTGCCGGTCGAACCGCGGGTTGAGGATGTTCTTATCGCCCCGGAAAGCCTCCGAGTAGGGAATGTCGCCGAACAGGTCGGTGGAGAGCTGGACCGTGTAGGCTTTCAGCAGCGTAGCCACGGCCTGGTACTGGCGGCGGTTGGTCGCCCGCGATTTGTCAATGATCCGTTGCAGGTCTTCCAGTGCATCGGCGTTGAGGACCGCCCACAGGTTGTCGAAGTCACTGGGCGCGGGGTTGTACTGTTCCAGGGTGCGGTACTGCGAGGAGGACGGGTTCTGGGTCCAGTACTGGCCCCAGACGCCGCCATAAATCTGGAGCGTGTTGCCTACGGCAAAGGCAACGCCCGCCTCCGCCGAGGGCAGCAGCAGGTTCACGTCCACGTCGGCGGCATTGTTGGGGTCGGTGTTGATGTTGAGCTGGTCTTCGCAGCCGCCCAGCCCGATGCCCAGCAGCACCGAAAAAGCAATGATGTATGTACGGATTTTCATGTTGTAGAAGCAGTTTGAGTAGGATTATAAAGTGACCCGGAGGCTGGCTCCGAAGTTGCGCAGGGACGGGTTGGCGCTGAAGTCAAAACCCTGGGCGTTGGAAGCCCCCTGCGAATTGATTTCGGGGTCGATGTAGGTGTTCTCCTTGGGCGTCCACAGGAACAGGTTGTTGCCGAAGATGCCCACGGTGATGCCCCGGATGGCCCCTTTCCCGAAGAGCCCGGCGGGCAGGGTGTAGTTGAGCGACGCCTCCCGGAACTTGACGAAGCTGGCGTCTACCAGGTTGAACTCGGCCACGTCGCTGAACTGGCCCGTGTAGAACGCGTACGGGTTCAGCGTAACGCTGGTATTGGGCGAGAACGAGCCGTCTTCGTTTTCGATCACCGAGTTGGGGTACACGAAAGGCTGGCGGTTGTTGGTGGTGGTCACCGGCGAAGTGCCCACGAACGCCTGCGTACTGCTGGTGCGGGAGTAGAACTGGCCGCCCTGCTTGGTGTCGAAGAGCACGTTCAGCGACAGCCCTTTGAAGGAGACGTTGGCCCCCAGCGACGCCTGGTAGTCGGGCAGGTACGAACCAAAGTACTGGTTCACCGGGTCGGTGATGGGCAGGCCCGTGGCGCGGTCTACCACCACGCTGCCCGTGGCGGGGTCGCGCTGCACGGCCGTTCCGTAGAAGGTGCCGTACGGCCGGCCCGGGGCCGCCACGATGCCCAGCCCCGAGAAGCCGGCGCCGCCCACGTTGACCAGGATCTGCTCGACGCCCTCGTTGATGCTCACCACCGTGTTTTCCACTTTGGTAAAGGTGCCGAAGAGGTCGATTTTGAGGCCGCTCTCTGTCTGTACGGGGGTGGCCCGCAGTCCCAGTTCAATGCCTTCGTTGCGCATCTCGCCGGCGTTGAGCGTCTTGGTGGTAAAACCCGTGGAGGGTGCTACGGGCACGTTCACGATCTGGTCGGTGGACCGGGTGTTGAAATACGTAAAGTCAACGTTGAACCGGTTGTTGAAAAACCCGAGCTCCGTCCCGATTTCCAGCGAAGAAGTAAACTCCGGGGTCAGGGCGTTGTTGCCGATCCGGTTGCCCTGGGTAAAGCCGGGGATACCGTTGAAGGGGAAAGTGGTGCTGGCAAAGTCGCCCGAAAGGGTCTGCCGCGGGTACACGGAATTGAGCAGGTACGCCCCGGCGTCGTTGCCTACGCGCGCCCAGCTGGCCCGCAGTTTGCCGAAGCTCAGTACGCCCTGGACGCCCTCGCCGAGCAGCGAAGAGAACACGAACGAAGCGTTCACGCTGGGGTAGAAGAAGGACCGGTTGTTTTTGGGCAGGGTGGAGGACCAGTCGTTGCGGCCCGTCACGCCCAGGAAGAGCAAATCCTTGTAGGAGAAGGTCGCCTCGCCGTACACGCCCACCAGGAAGTTCTCCGTGAGGGTATTGTCGGCGTCCACTGGCCCATTGGAGTTTTCGAGCGTGTAGAGACCCGTCACCACCAGGCCGCCGCTTTCGTTGGTGGCCGCAAAGGTATTGTCGATCCGCGTCTTGCGGATGTTGTTGCCCAACAGCACCCGGAAGCCCAGGTCGGGAATGATGTTGCGGCTGTAGGAAACGATCAGGTCCTGGTTCAACTGGCTGTAGTTGTAGATGTCCTCCGAGTAGCGGCCGTTGGAGAACCAGTCCTGCCCGGCGTAAAACGGGTCAAAGGGCTCGTAGTAGTACTTGGCAAACCGCTGGAAGCGGCGGTCGCTGTAGATGTCGCCGCCTAGCCGCTCGGTGATGTCGAGTCCTTCCACGGGTTTGAAGGTGAGCGTAAAGTTGCCCGTGATCCGGTCCACGCGGTTTTCGTTGCGGTTGCTGTTGAGCAGGAAGTACGGGTTTTTGGTGTAAGCGCCGTAGTAGCCGTAGTAAGCCGTGCCGTTGGCCCCGGTGAACACGCCGTTGAACGGATCACTCAGGTCCTCCAGGTCCACCAGCGAAATGTCGCGAGGCGTCTGGATGATCTGGTTGTAGAAAGCATCTCCCTGGCCGCCGTTGGCCGGTTCGCTGCTGATGTTGGTGTAGTTGACCGACAGGCCGCTGGAAAACTTCTTCGAAAATTCGGAAGTGCCGTTGAAACGCACCCCGTACTTGTCGAAGCTGGTGGTGGGCACCACGCCCGTGTTGTTCTGCGAGCTCAGGGAGAGAAAATACGTGGACCGTTCGTTGCCCCCCGACAGGGACAGCGTGTTGTTGTAGGTCTTGCCCAGGTCGAAGAATTCGCGCACGTTGTCGGGCAGGGCCTCGTACCGCTTCAGCTTCTGCTGGTTGTTGATCACCTGACCCCAGGGCCGCTCCTGGCCGTCGAAGGGCAGGCCCCAGCTGAAGTTTTCGCGGCGGTCGTCGGGTACGCCGGGCTGGTAACCCTGCCCGAACTGGTTCTGGTACTCGGGCAGCCGGAGGATGTCGGAGAAGGTCAGGTTGGAGTTGAGGGTGATGCTCATTTTGCCCTGTTGCCCCCGCTTGGTCGTGATCACAATGGCGCCATTGGAAGCCACGCTGCCGTACAGGGCCGCCGCGGCCGGTCCTTTCAGCACCGTAATGCTCTCAATGTCCTGCGGATTGATGTCGGCGCCGCGGTTTCCGTAATCCACTTGGTTGTCGAGCGACTGCTCGATGCCGTCCGTGCCGGTATTGCGGAAGTTGTTGTTGCTCACGATGATCCCGTCGATGACGAACAGCGGCTGGTTGTTGCCCGTAAACGAGGTGGGGCCGCGCAGCACGATCCGTGACGCCGTGCCGGGGCCGTTGGTACCCGAGTTGATGTTGAGCCCGGCTACTTTGCCCTGCAGGGCATTAATGGGGTTGGTGTTCTGCCCCTGCAGCAAGTCGTCGTTGTTGAGTTGCGTAGCCGCGTACCCCAGGCTTTTCTTCTCCCGCGAAACCCCGATCGCCGTCACCACCGCCTCGCCCAGTTGCCGGACGTTTTCCGTCAGGCGGACGTTGATGGTGGACTGGTTGCCGACGGGCACCTCCTGGGTATTGAAGCCGATAAAGGTGAATACCAAAGTAGCATTGGTGGCGGCGGTGATGGAATAAGAACCATCGGCATTGGTGGTCGTGCCGGTGTTGGTTCCTTTTACCAGCACGTTCACGCCGGGGAGTGCCGAGCCGTCGGCATCCGAAGTGACCTTCCCGGTCACTGCCTGATCCTGCGCCCGGATTTGCTGCAAAGCCCCGAAAAGGCCCAGCAAAACGAGCAGTAATTGTTTTTTCATGCTTGGATGAAGGTTGTGGTGGTGTGAAAAAATGATCCGTCAGCGGGGTCGCTACCCGGAGTAAGCCCAATTCTTTGTCGAGAGGAGATACCGTACCGCGTAATGAGGCCAACTTAACGTTAGGAGCAAAAATGGGAAGCACCCAAAAAATAAACCTCCCGCAAAATGGGGGATTTGTGCCCCCGCAACCAGGGCGCAAAACGACGCTTCCTCCGGGTTTTTACCCTTTAGATCAACTTGTCCTTGAGGGCTTTCTCGATGGCTTCGGCCTTGGAGTGGACTTCCAGCTTCCAGTAGATGTTTTTGATGTGGGTTCTGACGGTCTCCTTGTCGATGAACAGGTCCTCGGCAATGGAAGAGTAGCTCTTGCCCTTGGCCAGGCGTTCGAGCACCTCGGTTTCGCGGGCCGTGAGCGGGGAGTTGCGGTTTTTCTGAAAGCTCGACACGACCATGCGGGCAATGGAAGTGCTCATGGGGGCGCCTCCCTCCTGGATGTCCTTGATGGCTTCCAGCAGGCGGGCCGGCTGCATGTTCTTGGTCAGGTAGCCCCCCGCCCCGGCGCACAGGGCCTGGAACACGCGTTCGGGCTGGTCGTAGACCGAGACCACGATCACGTTGGTCTTGGGGCGTTGCTTTTTGATCTTCTCGATGCCCTCGATGCCGCTCATGCCGGGCAGTTCCAGGTCCATGAGCACCACTTCCGGCTCGTCTTCGGAGAGGTGCTTGAGGGCTTCTTCGCAGGAGCCGTAGGCCCCCACCACCCGGTAGCCGTACGTGGAGGAGATCAGCAGCGTAAATCCTTCCCGGATCAGCTTGTCGTCTTCAACGATTACAATCCGGATGATCGGGTTGTTCATACTGGCAGTTTGAGGGTTACGGAACGGGGCTCCTACGGGCGGCAAGATACTGCAAAGCCTTTCCCCCCGTAATCCCCCAATTTGCGTGATTCCCTTTGCGGGTACGTCAATTGAAATTGATGGAATGTGGCAGGTTTAATGCAGCCGGCGGTGTATGAAGTGGAGCATTCCCGCCGCTCCTGACCGTACTGGCAGGAAAGGGTATGCCAGAAAAAAGGACTTCCCACGGAGACCACGGAGCTACACGGAGACTCACTGCTCGCTCCCTTTTTCTCCGTGAAACTCCGTGCCCTCCGTGTCTCCGTGGTAAATCTCATCGTCCTCCGCCCCGCGCCGCACGAATACGACGGCTTCAGGGTCCTGGTAGAGGAGGCGGTACGCCGAACGGGGCAGGGCAGCGGGGAAGGCCTCGCCGCGGGGCACCACCACGTACCCGTACCGGAAGCCGGCCGCGGGCGTACCCGTATCCACCCGGACGTCCCGGCCCTGCGTCCGGAAGGCGAACCGGATGCACAGGTTGTACTCGTAGTTGCGGGTAAACACTGATTCGGCACCCCGCCGGTACAGCAGCGCCGCCACCCCGTCGAGGCTGTCGTAGAGCCCGAAGGCCGGGTCGTGGGCCATCCGCACGAAGCGGACGGCCGTGGCCGCGCACAGCAGCCCGCCCACCGCCAGCACCACGACGCCCCTCCCCCACCGCGGCAGGGGCAGCCTCGCAACGGCGCCGACCAGCCCCCACGCGGCCACCGGGAAGGCAAACACGGCCAGGTACCCGAACGTGCGGCCGGGCGGCAACGCGCCTTGCAGCGCCGGCAACAGGACAACGACGGCCGCCTGCCCCACCAGGAGCCAGGCCCAATGCCGCACCGCCGCCGGCGCCCCGCGGGCCAGGACCGTCCCCAGGGCCAGCGCCAGCACCGCCACCGCCAGCCCGGCGCGGTAAGGCCCGTCGCCGTACCAGAGGCCGGCCGCCACCGCCTGCAAGTGCCCGGGAAACGCGGCGCGAAACTGCGGCCCGGGCAGCGGGGCTACCCAGGCGTTGCCGGTCAGGGCGCCCGGGCCATTCACCAGCAGCACCGGCAGGTAGAGCAGCGCCGTGGCCGCCCCCGCGCCGGCCCCCGTCACCAGCAGTTCCCGGAGTTGCCCCCAGGCGCGGCGCCGGGCCAGGGCAACCAACAGGTACAGGGCCAGGCCGGCAAACGGGTACAGGAACACCGGCACCGTGTAGAACCCCAGCACGCAAGCCCCGCCCAGGCCCCAGTGCCAGCGCCGCCCGT
Organism: uncultured Cytophagales bacterium; assembly: GCA_902805615.1. Classification (GTDB taxonomy): domain Bacteria; phylum Bacteroidota; class Bacteroidia; order Cytophagales; family 172606-1; genus CADCTQ01. The sequence continues at coordinate 14,902 of CADCTQ010000533.1, read as the reverse complement.
TGGCCCCGCCCCGCCCGATCTGCACGGCGGCGTACGCGGCCAGGGTCACCCACAGGGTCAGCAGGCCGTAGCCCCGTCCCTGCGTGGCGTAGTAGAACACCTTGTCGGCAGTCATGCCGGCGGCGGTTGCCAGCCAGGCCGGCGCCGCGCCGAAGTGCCGCCGTACGGTCAGCCAGAACACCGGGGGCAGCATCCCGCCCGCCACGACCGCCGTCCCCTTCATGATCCGGAACGGGTCGTCGAGGAACAGGGCGGTCACGTTGCAGAGGAGGGTGAACAGGATGTGGTTGTTGGGACCCGGGTAGTAGGCCAGCGACGCCAGCCAGCCCGGCTGCACGAAGTACAGGTAGGTAAACCGCTCATCCACGTGAAAGGGCAGCCGGAAGGCCACGTACGCCTGCATTGCCCAGAGCGTCAGCCACAACGCGGCCACCGCCGCCTTTTCGGTCCGCGGAATGCCGCGCCAGCACGTCCGCAGGTCGCCGGCCCGGCGCCGGCAGCGCTGCCCGAGCCGGTGCAGGGCGCCGGCGACCCGTCCGCCGCGGTGCCAGGCCCAGGCGGAGAGGCCCATCGCCCCCGCGGCCGCCCCGGCAAGCACCGCCCGCACCCCCGCGAAACGGGCCGGCGGGAGCAGCGTACGCAGTTTGGCGGGGTCGTAGCCGTACGCTTCCGCCAGGTGCGCCGTCACTCCTTCGTAGCCCTGCCCCCACGCGTACAGGGCGGCGGCGCCCAGCAGGCCCACCCCCGCCAGCAGGCCGGTGCGCCACAGGAAGACGGTCAGGGGTGGGGGGTGGTTCATGCGGTGCGGGCGGTTGTCCTTCTCGGGGGTGGTTGCGTACCGCGATGATACGCATCCGCCCGGAAACGGCGCCGTCCGAAGTATTTTCCATTTTTCCCGGCGAATTGTCCATTTATCTTATCTTGCCTTTTTACCCTTCTCCCGCGTTTCTATGCTGCGTAACTCCCTCCGCTTCGCCCTGCGCAACTTCAGGCAACGCCCCGGTTACCCCCTGCTCAACGGATTGGGGCTGGCCCTGGGCATGACCGGCACGCTGGTGCTGTTCCTGTTCATCCACTTTCACCGGCAGACCGACCGCCACCACGCCCTGGCCGGCCGCATCCACCGCGTGGTGCTCGACCTGCACATCAGTGAGGGCTCCGTGGAACCCAGTGCGGGCACCTCGCTGCCGATGGTGGAGGCGTTCCGGCGCGACTACCCGTCGGTCGAAAAAGTAGCTTTCCTCAAGGAGATCATCACCCCGGCGGTCACCGTGCCGGCGCCGGGCGGCGGGATGGCCCGGGGGTTCATGGAAGAAGGCGCCGTGGCCTTCGCCAACGAAGATTACTTCGCGGCGTTCACCTACGGGTGGCGCCTGGGCAACCCGGCCACCGCCCTCGACGAACCGGGCACGGTGGTGCTTACCGAAAGGTACGCCCGCAAGTACTTCGGCACCCCCAACGCCACCGGCCGGACCCTCACCCTCAACGGCACGCCGCTCCGCGTGACGGGCGTGGTGGCTGACCCGCCGCCGGCCACCGACCTCAAAAAAGAAGTGTTCGTGTCCCTGGCCTCCCTCCGGCTGGTTGACCCGGGCCTGGACCCCAACGACTTTTCCTGGATCAGCGGCCGGCACCAGTTGTTTCTCGTGCTGGCCGAGGGGGCTTCGGCGCAAACCCTGGCCGCGCAACTGCCGGCGTTTTCCAAAAAATACTTCGGGAGTGCCGCCCCTGCGTTCCGGTTCGGGCTGCAACCGCTGGCCGACGTCCACTTCGATCCCCGCTACGGCGGCGCCACGAGCCGGCCCCTGCTGGGGATGCTGGCCCTGGTGGGGCTGCTCCTGGCGGGCATCGCCTGCGTCAACTTCGTGAACCTGGCCACCGTGCAGGCGTTCCTGCGGGCCAAGGAGGTCGGCGTGCGGCAGGTGCTCGGCTCCAGCCGCGGGCAGGTGTTCGGGCAGTTCATGACCGAAACGGCCGTGGTGGTACTCGCCGCGGGCCTCGCGGCGGCGGGCCTGTCCTACGGGCTGCGTCCGCTCCTCAACGGCTGGCTCGGGACGGCCATCGGGCGGGAAATGTTCGGCACGGTCACCTTCTGGGGCTTCTGGCTGGCGCTGGTGCTCGGGGTAACGCTGGCGGCGGGCGGCTACCCGGCGTGGCTCCTGTCGGGCCTGCGGCCGGCCCTGACGCTCAAGGCGGGCCGGTACACGCCCGGCGCGAAGGGCGCCACGCTGCGCAAAGTGCTGGTGGTGGCCCAGTTTGCCGTTGCCCTGGTGCTCATCATCAGCACGCTGGTCGTGACCCGCCAGCTCCGCCTGTTCGGGCGGGCCGACATGGGCTTCGACCGCGACGCCCTGGTGACCGTGCCCCTGCCCGCCCCGGCCCTGGGCGGCCGGGAAGCGTTGCGCGGGCAACTGATGGCCCTGCCCGGGGTCGAAGGCGTCACGTTCCAGTACCGTCCGCCGGCCTCCGACTCCTACATGGGCGGCTCGGTGCGCTTCGACAACCGGACCGACTGGGAACAGTTCTCCATCCGCGACCGGTACGCCGACGCCCAGTATCTAAAAATCTACGGCCTGAAGCTGGTGGCCGGCCGCAACTTCACCGAACGCGACTCGCTGCCCGAGGTGGTGGTCAACGAAACCTTCGTGCGGAAGGTGGGGCTGCGCAACCCGGAAGGGGTGCTGGGCAAGGCCATCGAAGACGGCACGAGCGGCACCAAGGGCGTGATCGTGGGGGTGGTGCGCGACTTCCACCAGCAGTCGCTGCACATGGCCATTGAGCCGTGCGCCATCTTTTACCTCCCGGCGCGCATGGGTCAGGTGGGCATCAAGCTGCAAGGGGCGGCGCTGGGGAGCACCCTGCGGCAGGTGGAGGCGCAGTGGCGCCGGTCGTTCCCCGACGCGGTGTTCTCCTACCAGTTCCTCGACGAACAGATTGCCCGTTTTTACGAAAAGGAAAAGCTGATGGGCCGGCTGGTAAACGTATTTTCGGGCCTGTGCATCTTCATTGCGTGCCTGGGCTTGTTCGGCCTGGCCGCCTTCACGGCCCGCCAGCGCACCAAGGAGATCGGCATCCGCAAGGTGCTGGGCGCCACGGTGGGCAGCCTCGTGGGCCTGCTCACCCGCGACTTCCTCAAACTGGTGGGCATTGCCTTCGGGCTGGCCGTGCCGGTGGCGGCGTACGTGATGAGCCGCTGGCTCGAAGACTTCGCCTACCGGGTGCCCCTGGGCTGGACGGTATTCGCCCTGGCCGGCGCCGCGGCCCTGGGCATCGCCCTGCTCACGGTTAGCTTCCAGGCTATCCGCGCGGCCCTGGCAAACCCGGTGAAGTCGCTGCGGTCGGAGTAAATTCGATGCGCGATGTTCGGGGGATGAAGGTATTGGGGTATTGGGGGATTAGGATATTGGCAAGGAACCACCCCTGTCCCCTCCTTGAAGGAAGGCGGGGAACGCTACGGATGCTGCTGCACGGCAAGGAGAAATGCACGTCATGGCCTTCTTTCGGTGTCAGCGGGACCGATGGGTACGGCTCCCCTCCTTTTTGCAAGGAGGGGCCGGGGGTGGTTCCTTCCCAATACCCTAATCCCTCAATACCCCAATACCTTCATCCCCCGAACACCCATCAACGAACAACGAACATGAAGCGAACCGTCATTTTCCTGATGCTGCTGGGGGTAACGGTGCCGTTCGTGCTGCTCACGGACCTGTACCCGTTTTTCCGCTTCGGGATGTTTGCCGAGCCGGTACAACGGGCGGTGCAGACGGAGCAGTTCGTGGTGCGGTACCTGGACGCGGCGGGACGGCCGCACGCGGTGGCCCCGGCCGACGTGGGATTGGGCGAACTGGTGTACCTGCTGCGCAACTACCACTACCGGGGCGAAACGGAACGGCTCCTGCAACGCCTGCACGGGCTGCACCCCCGCCGCGCGGAGGCCGCCGAGTGGCAACTGCTGCGCATCACCTCGCCGGCCCAGGTGTACCGGCCCGATACTGTGGTGGCCGGAAGGTGGGAAATAAGGACGGATGACTTGCCCAGACGCGATAAATCGCGTCTCTACTGACCAATGACTGATTGCGCCTTGTGGCTTGCCCAGACGCGATAAATCGCGTCTCTACTTACGACTCTGGACTTACGACTTTCCTTGCGGACCAAGACGCTGATCATCTTCTTACTCTTGCTGGCCGGCCTGTTGGCGGGCTACGCGGCATGGGGACGTACGCTGGCGGCGGCGGCCGTGGCGGGTACGGCGCCGGAGTGGTTGCAGGGGCTGGTCAACGCCGTGTACCCGCGCCTGGCCGTGGAGAAGCACCGTTTCGAAGCCGCCTTTTTCCTGCGCAAGGCCGACCAGGTGGTGCTGCGGTTTGCCCTGGTGGCCGGGCTGCTGGCAACGGGCCGGTACCTGCTGGGGCGGCGCCCGGGGTTGTGGGTGTACGGGCACGCCTTCTGGAACCGCCCGGTGCCGGTTGGCCGGGTGCGGGTGCTGCAGATTCTGTTCTACGCGGCCTTGCTGTTCTTCAGCCACGAATGGTACGCCGAGCTGGCGTCCCGGCACGGGGCGGCCGTTTTTTACAAACCCCTCCCCCTGCTGCGCCCGTTGCCCGCCGGCTTTCCGCCGCCCCCGGTGCTGGCTTTGCTCTGCGGCTCGCTGTGGGCGACGTGCGGGTTGGCGATGCTGGGAAGGTGGGCGGTGTGGTCGGGAGGGCTGGCGGCGGGGCTGTTCGTGCTGCTGCAAGCCTGGCTGTACAGCTTCGAAAAGATGGACCACACGTACGCCCTGCTCACCTACGCGGCCCTGCCCATGCCCTGGCTGCTGGCCGAGCGGCAACGGGCCGTCCGCGAGGGGCAACCGTTGCAGGCGGCCTGGCCCCTGCGGCTGGTTCAACTGGTGATCGGGCTGGTGTACCTGCAAACGGGGCTCGAAAAGCTGCTCATCGGGGGACCGGCGTGGCTGCACCCGGAGACGTTCCGCAACTACCTCTACCTGCACCAGGCGCCGCTGGGCATGTGGGTGGCCGGCTCCGACGGGCTGTGCGTGCTGCTGCCGGCGCTGGCGCTGGGCTTCGAACTGGGCTTTGTCCTCATCGTGTTCCGGCCCGCGTGGGCGTGGGTGTTCCTGCCGGCCGGCGTGCTGTTTCACGCGGGCACCTACCTGCTGCTCGGCGTGGGCTGGTACTTCAACGGCTGGATCGCAACGTACATCTTCTTCATTCCCTGGGAAAAGCTGGGCGCTTATTTGGTGGGTTTCCCGGGTTTCACGCAAAGGCGCAAAGAAGGGACGCAAAGGGCGCAAAGAAAAAGGTAGCTTTAAGGATTGAGTTGCCTGGGAGATCAGGCCATTTTACGATTAACTATGCGGATGAAACGTACCTTTTTTCTCTTTCTCCTCGCCTTGCTGGCCGCGGGAACCGGCACTGCTCAGAATGCCAATTCCGGGCCGGCCCCCAAACCCGTAGTGCCGGCGCCGCGGCAACTGTTGTACCAGCAGCAGGAAACCATTGGCTTCGTGCATTTTACGGTAAACACCTTTACCGACAAGGAATGGGGCGACGGCACGGAAAGCCCCCAGATCTTCAACCCTACGGCCTTCAGCGCCGACCAGTGGGCGCAAACCTTCAAGCAGGCCGGGCTCCGCACGCTCATCCTCACGGCCAAGCACCACGACGGCTTTTGCCTGTGGCCCAGCCGCTACACGGAACATTCGGTGAAAAACAGTCCGTGGAAGGGCGGCGCGGGCGACATGGTGGGCGAAGTGGCCGAAGCCTGCCGCCGCGCAGGGGTCCGGTTCGGCATCTACCTTTCGCCCTGGGACCGCCACGAACCGAGCTACGGCACGGACGCTTACAACACCTACTACCTCAACCAGTTGCGGGAACTGCTCACCCACTACGGCCCCATTGCCGAGGTGTGGATGGACGGGGCCAAGGGCCAGAACGCCAAGGACATGGAGTACGACTTCGAGGCGTGGCGGGCCCTGGTGCGGGAGTTGCAGCCCGACGCCGTGATGTTTTCCGACGCCGGCCCCGACGTGCGCTGGATCGGCAACGAAAAGGGCTTCGCGGGCGAAACCTGCTGGTCCACGATGGACAAGGACAAGGTGACCATCGGCAAGGCCGACCCCGCCTACCTCAACGCCGGCGACCCGGCCGGCAAGGATTGGGTGCCGGGCGAATGCGACGTGTCCATCCGGCCGGGCTGGTTTTACCACGCCGCCGAGGACGACAAGGTGAAGTCGGTGCCCGAACTGGTGGACATTTACTACAAGTCGGTGGGCCGCAACGGCACGCTGCTGCTCAACGTGCCGCCCGACCGGCGGGGGCTGCTGCACGAAACGGACGTGGCCCGGCTGACGGGCCTGAAAGCCACGCTGGACGAAACCTTCCGCACCGACCTTGCCGCCGGCAAAAAGGCGACGGCCACCAGCACGCTGACGGGCAGCGCCTTTTTCAACCCCGGCAACCTGCTGGACGGCCGCGACAATTCGTACTGGTCGCCGGAAGACACGGCCACGCAGCCGGCCGTGACGGTGGACCTGGGCGGCAACGTCACCTTCGACCGGGCGTCGCTGCGCGAGGCCGTGCGGTTCGGGCAGAAGGTGAAGGGCTTTACGCTGGAAGCAATGGTGAAGGGCAAGTGGCAGACGCTGGCCGAGGGCACCACGATTGGCTACAAGCGGCTGCTGCGCTTCAAACCGGTAAAGGCCAGCCAGGTGCGGCTCACCATCCGCGAATCGCTGGGCAAGCCGGTGCTCTCGGAACTGGGGCTCTACAAGGCAGCGAAAGCGGAAGGGAAAGCGGGGAGGTCTGAACCATGATGGGCTTGATGAAAGGATGACCGGGATTGGAGGGGATGGTTGGGCTGATGACCTTTCTCTTCGTCGGGTCAATGATGCACTTACGTTTCCTCCGGGGCCGGGGCAGCGAGGGGTACTGTCACGCTGACGTAAGGAAGCGACCGGGGTAATGCGTGTCCTCGGTACATGCTCAATGGAATACATGCCGGATTTACGCATGGGCAGTGGTGGGTGATGTACTTACCGCGTTTGGTTGGGGGACCCGCTGGCGAAACATATGCCGTATCTTTTCACGCGTGCGTCACCGGCCGCCTGACAGATATGGCATATGTTTCGCCAAACCGCTGCCCCTGGGCAAGTTCGCTCCTGGAGGCCTCCCGGTACGCGCCGGGCGGTTGCGTAAGTTCTGAAAGGGTTATTTCGGGTTAGCTCCCTTAAGTTGTCATTCCCGGAGGGAATCTTTCCTGGGAGGAGCCATGCATGACGTACCCTACAAAGATTCCCTCCGGGAATGACGGCGAGCGGATACTTGCCCGGGAAATGCGTGAGATGCCGGTTCGTGAGAAGCCGGTTCACGAGGTACGAAGCATTCCCGGTACCGGTACTTCCCGGGGTCCGGCCGATTTCCGGGTCGCTTTGGCTAAGCGATTTGCCCCGTTTTTTTAACAATTAGGTAAAACACCCATCCGCTCAATTTCCGGGTGCCGCGCGGATTTTCAGGGTCACCCGCCGGGGGCATCGCAGAATCTTCCTACTCAATGCTCTAACGTTTATAATTCTCCCCTGCCCTGCCTGCCCGGCGGCGGCTGGGGTTGCCCATTCGCAGGAAACCGGGGCCGCATCGCCATTCCCGGGTGGCGGCGCCCCGTACCGACCCGTTGCCGGAGTGTTACCAGTCCGCCCCGCAACGCTCGTTTTTGGTAAATAAATCATAACCCGCTACTAATCCCCCGGTAACATCGTGGCTCTAATTTCGCGGCTTAAACCGCGTACCACGAACCATGAGAAAAACTTACTTCCAATTCCTGTTGCTATTTTTCTGTCTTTTGCCCGCCCCCGGCGTGGCCCAGACCACGCAGGCGACCATTACGGGCATCATCACCGACGAAGCGAAAAGTCCCCTGCCGGGGGCCACGGTGATGGTCCGGAACGAATCCACCGGCTTTACCACGGGCACGGCCACCAACGCAAAGGGCGAATTCATCTTCAACCAGTTGCCGCTGGGCAGCCCCTACTCGGTGACCGTCTCTTCGATTGGCTTCGGCACTGAAAAACGCACCGGCTACGCCCTCAACCAGGGCGACGTGCTGCGGGTGGACGTGCCCCTGAAGGTGTCCGAACAAACCCTCGACGCCGTGGTGGTGAACGCCTCGGCCCTGCAAAACCAGGTCAACAACTTCGGCGCGGCCACCTCGGTGACGGCCCGCGACATTGCCAAGCTCCCCGTCAACGGCCGTAACTTTACGAGCCTCATTGACCTGTCGCCGCTGAGCCGGGGCGGCAACCTGGCCGGGCAATTGGCCTCGTCCACCAACTTTACCATTGACGGCATGACGGCCAAAAACCCCACCTCGGGCGGCCCCACCAACCGCAACGGCGGCCCGTACGCCATCTCGATGGAAGCCGTGCGGGAATTCAACGTGGTGACCAACCAGTACGACGTGACCTTCGGCCGCAGCGGCGGGGGCACCATCAGCACGGTGACCAAGTCGGGCACCAACACGCTGTCGGGCAGCGCCTTTACCTTCGCCCGCGCCGACTGGCTGTCGAGCCGGTACGACATCCGGGGCAACCGGCGGAACGTGGACTTTTCGACCTACCAGTACGGCTTTTCGCTGGGCGGCCCCATCGTGAAAGACAAGGCCCACTTCTTCGTGGTGTGGGACCACCAGGCCGACGCCCGTCCGCTGCAAATCGCCCAGATTGACGGGGTGGCCGACGAGCGGCGCCTCAACGTGACGCAGACCTCGCTGGACCGCTACCTGGACATTGCCCGCGGCAAGTACGGCGTGTCCGATGCGCCACAGTTCGGGTCGTTCGACAAACGGCGCGGCACCGACGCCCTCTTTGGCCGCATTGACTGGCAGCTGAACGGCAACAACCTGCTCACCATCCGCAACAACTTCGTGTACGACCGCAACCAACTGGGCAACGACGACAACACGGCCATCAACCTGTACGAGGTGTACGGCCACACCCGGTCCCTCGACAACAGCCTGCTGGCCACGCTGCGCACGTCGGTAAACCCGCGGGTCACCAACGAACTCAAAGTGCAGCACCTCCACACGCGGGAACAATCCATCCCCGGCGACCAGTTGCCTTCGCAGAACATTCCCCGCGCCATCGTGGAACGCGTGGCTTCGACCGTGGAAGAACAGAACGTGCTCACCAACATCCAGCTCGGCGGCCAGCGCTACACGCCCGAACACTTCTTCAACAACGTGGTGCAACTGACCGACAACGTGTACTACAACACCAACCGGGTCAACTTCACGTTCGGCGTGGACCTGCTGTACACCCACCTCAACTCCCTGTACGGCAGCGAGGTGAACGGCCGCTTCCACTTCCTGGGCCTCGACAACTTCAACAACATGGCCCCCTACCGCTACTTCCGCGAAATTCCGGTCGTGGAGGACGTCAGCGTGCAGCAGAACATCCTCAACACGGCCCTCTACGCCCAGATGCAGACGCGCGTGGCGCGGGGCGTGGACATGCTGCTGGGCGTGCGGGCCGACTACGCCAGCTACATGGACAAGCCGGCGTTCAACCAGGCCGTATTCGAAGACCTGGGCCTGCGCACCGACAACGGCCTGGCGACCTTCCAGGTGCAGCCGCGGGTGCAGTTTACCTGGGACGTGAATGAGAAGCAGCGGGACTTCGTGCGCATCGGCGCGGGCATCTTCGGGTCGGACATCAACAACTACGCGATGATCAACAACCTGACGTTCGACGGGACCAAGCTGCTGTTCGTGGACATCCTGCGCCCCCAGACGCCCACGCCGCAGAACCCCAACAACGTACCCGTACCCGACTTTCCCGCGTACCGGAGCAACCCCGCCTCGGCCCCCGGCACCGAACTCTTCGACCTGCCCGGCGTGCCCCGCCTGGCGACCATCAACATGAACGGCGCGGATGCCAAGGTGCCCGTGGTGTACAAGGCCAACGCTTCCTACAACCGCATCATCAGCGACCGGTTCCGGGTGGGCCTGAGCCTGTTTGCCAGCCTGGGCCGCAACAACTACATGTACGTGGACCGCAACATGGCCGACGAGGCGTACTTTACGCTGCCCAACGAAGGCGACCGCCGGGTGTTCGTGCCGGCCGCTTCCATCCCGGCCAACGGGGTGACCAACTGGCTGGCGGGCCGCAAAACCGACCGCGTGGGCCGCGTGCTGGAACTGGTGAGCGAAGGCAAGGTGAACCACTTTGCGGCCGTGCTCGACGGTACGTTCCGCTACTTCCGCGACGGCGAAATCACGGCCAGCTACACCTGGAACGACATCCGCGACAATACCTCCTACAACGGCAACGTGGCCAACACGGCCACGCTGTTCCTGATGGTGAAGGACGACCCGCGGGACCTGAGCCGGATGACTTATTCCGACAACCAGTTCCGCAACAAGGTGGTATTCTACGGTACGCTGCCCAGCTTCTACGGCGTGAGCGTGGGGCTCCGCTACTCGGGCATCGGCGGCACGCGTTACTCGCTGCGGGTCAACGGCAACGTGAACGGCGACTTTGTCAACTCCAATGACCTGGCCTACGTGTTCGACCCGGGCAACGAGAAGTACGGCGAAGGCATCACCAACATCCTCAACAACCCCAACGCCGACGCGAGCCTGAAGGAATACCTGCGCCGCAGCATCGGCACGGTGGCCGAACGGAACGGGGGCGAAAATGCTTTCTTCGGGGTGTGGGACCTGCGCGTGGGCAAACGCTTCAATACCTTCGGCTCGCAGAACCTCGAACTGTCGGCCGACATCTTCAACGTAGCCAACCTGCTCAACAAAAAGTGGGGCACGACCCGGACGCTGGGCCAGCAGAACCTCTACAACCTGACGGGCTTCGACCCGGTGACGACCTCCTACAACTACGGCGTGAACGCCAACGCGGGCGTCATCACTCCCACCGGCAACCCCTACCAGATCCAGTTGGGCGTGCGGTACGGATTTTAGGTTGTTCGTTGATCGTTTTCCGGCAAGCACACCTGTTTACGCGGGTGTGCTTGTTTTTTGGGCGGTTTTCAGGGGGATAAGGTTTAAACCTTGTACGTGAATAACGGCGGGGTCAAGGGCAGTATCGGGGAAACGGCACCGCCTCCTTACGGCTGGGGGTAGTCTCTGACTACCCCCTTTTTGCGTGCAAAACTTGGTTTTGCCTTTTGCAACGATTCCATCCCCACCGCTCCCATGGCTGGCATGGCTGACCCTACTGCGTCCTTTTGGGCAGCACGCAGTGGTTATAAGAGATTGATCATAAAGGGCCAGAGGAGGGCAAAACTAAGTTTTGCGCTTAAAAAGGGGGTAGTCAGAGACTACCCCCAACTGTAAGGGGGCGGTGCCGTTCTCAAAATGCTGCCTCAGCCGTGACGACACATTGCATCTATATAATGCTGTCCGCTCCGTGGTGCTAATCACATACTAAACCCTATCCCCCCTGCCCCTCCCGTCGCTACGGATTCGTTGAGAAGATACTGGATTCCTTCACGAACACGCGGCGGTTGAGTTTGAGCTGGGCCACTACGAGTTCGGCGAAGTCTTCCGGGTGCATCACCCGCTGGGGATCGCCGGTAATGAGGTTGGCGCTGTTGGCAAGGTCGGTCACTACGGTGCTGGGGGCCAGGGCCGTTACGCGGATGTTGTGTTTGCGCACTTCCTGCATGAGGCTTTCGCTCAGGCCGAACACGGCAAACTTGGAGGCGCTGTAGGCGCTGGTCACCGGGCTGCCCGACTTGCCGGCCGTGGAAGAGATGTTGACGATGTCGCCGGTCTTGCGTTCGATCATTTGCGGCAGCACGGCCCGGGTGGCGTAGTACACCCCGAACACGTTCACCCGGATTTGGTGTTCCCACACCTCCGGTTCGAGTTCGAGGAACTTGCCGAAGGTGGCCGTGCCCGCGTTGTTGATGAGCATGTCAACGGGCCCCAGTTCCTTCGCCACGGCGGCTACGGCGGCCTCCACCTGTCCCCGGTCGGCCACGTCGGCAGTCGCCACGGACGCCTTCACGCCCAGCGCCCTGATCTCGGCGGCAACCGCCTGAATGTCTTTTTCGGTGCGGGCCACCAGGCCCACGTGGGCGCCTTCTCTGGCCAGCCCTATCGCAATGGCTTTGCCGATGCCCTTGCCGGCCCCGGTCACCAGGGCCACTTTTCCTGCTAATGATTCCATGTGGATGATTTAAAGATTGATGATTGGAGGGATGGTACACTGATTTATTATGATCGTTATGATTGGGACTGATTTTTAAGGGAAGCGGAATGGGAAGAAAAAATCATAACCCATCATAATCATCATAACCCATCAGTGTACCATCAGCATGCACCGTCCGTGGTGCAGAAGCCGCCGTCGCCCGATTCGGCCCGGGTTTCTTCCCAGGTTTGTTGCAGGGCGCTCAGAAATTCTTCGCTGGGCTGGGCGCCGGACAGGGCGTATTTCTCCCCGAACACGAAGAAGGGAACGCCCCGGGCGCCCACCTGCCCGGCTTCGTCCTGGTCGGTCTGCACCTCGTCGGCGTACGCGTCGCTTGCGAGGAGTTGCTGCACGTCCCCGGCTTCCAGGCCGATGTCGGTGCCCAGTTGCACCAGCGTGGCGTGGTCGCCCACGTCGCGGCCTTCCGTAAAGTAGGCGGCCAGCAAACGTTCTTTGGCGTGGTCCTGGAGGCCCCGGGCCGCGGCCAGGTGAATGAGCCGGTGCGCATCGCGGGTATTGGCGACCACCGCCCGGTCGAGGTTGAACGTGAGGCCGGCCTGGCGGGCAACCCCGGTCACGTAGTTGCCCATCTGCCGGGCGTGGTCCGTGGAGAAGCCCTTGCGGGCGGCCAGGTACTCGTGGAGGGATCGTCCCGGCGTGGCTTGCAGGGTGGGGTCCAACTGGTAGCTGCGCCACACGACTTCCACTTTTTCGCGGGCCGGAAAGGCGGCCAGGGCTTTTTCAAAATTGCGTTTGCCGATGTAACAGAACGGGCAAACCACGTCGGACCAGATTTCTACTTTCATGTCCCGGTTGTAAATTAGGGGTTGAGGGGTTAAGATTGGCCTGCCGGGGCCTGGCGCGGCCGTTGCGCCCCGGTGGATACGCTGGTAAAATGAATTACGGGCCGGTAAAGTTCAAGCGCCGCGCAGTAGTTCTTCCGTATAAGATGCAGGACCCACGCAAACCCCCTTCTCGCTTCTCAATCCTGGCTTCTCAATCCCCGCTTGTCAACCCACATGGAAATCGGCATCACCACCTTCGTAGAAAACACCCCCGACCCGGCCACCGGCCAGTTGCGCAGCCCGCACGAACGGATGGTCAACCTGCTCGAAGAGATCGAACTTTCCGACCAGCTCGGGCTCGACGTGTTCGCCATCGGGGAACACCACCGGCCCGACTTCATCGTGTCGTCGCCGGCGGTGGTGCTGGCGGCGGCGGCCGTCCGGACCAAGACCATCCGGCTTTCCAGCGCCGTCACCGTGCTCAGTTCCGACGACCCCGTGCGGGTGTTCCAGGACTTTGCCCACGTTGACCTGCTCTCGCAGGGCCGGGCCGAGATCATGGCGGGCCGCGGCTCGTTCATCGAATCGTTCCCGCTGTTTGGCAACGACCTGAAAGACTACAACTCGCTTTTCTCCGAGAAGCTGGACCTGCTCATCCGGCTCAACCAAAGCGAAAAGGTGACCTGGCGGGGCAAGCACCGGCCGCCCCTCGACAACCTGGGCGTGTACCCGCGGCCCTACCAGCCTGAGCTGCCCATCTGGGTAGCCATCGGCGGCACCCCCGAGTCGGTGGTGCGGGCCGGCAGCAAGGGGCTGCCGATGGCCCTGGCGATCATCGGCGGGATGCCCGAGCGGTTCGTGCCCTACACGGACCTCTACAAGGAAACCTACGCCAAGCACGGCCACGACCCGGCCCGGCGCCAACTGGGCATCAACTCGCACGGGTACATTGCCGACGATTCGCAGCGGGCCGCCGACGAATTCTACGGCCCCTACGCCCACGTGATGAGCAACATCGGCCGGGAGCGGGGCTGGTCGCCGATGAACCGGGAGCACTACGACATGATGCGGTCGCCGCGGGGTTCGCTGGTGGTGGGCAGCCCGCAGCAGGTGATTGACAAGATCCTCTTCAACTACGAACTCTTCGGCAACACCCGGTTCCTGCTGCACATCAGCGTGGGCACGCTGCCCCACGCCCAGGTGATGCGGGCCGTCGAACTGCTGGGCACGGTGGTAGCCCCCGCCGTCAAACGGGCCGTGGCAAATGCGAAGTGAGGCGGGAGGCCAAACATTTTTAATTCCGCCGGCCCCTCCTCCCGCTTTTTAACGCCTGCGGCTTGTACCAAAACCCGGGAAGGTTTCCGGCCGCCCCCGCCGGGCGGGCCGGCACGTCCCCGGCATTACGGCCGGAATGGCGAGGTAACCGCCCGGGCTTTGGCGAAAAACGGGCCGGGGAGGCGTTTTCCGCTCCTTCCGGTGCGCAAAAGGCGTCCCATCCGGCCGGTGTAAGGAACGACCGCATTTGGCGGCAGCCCCCTGCCCCCACTCCGTTTATTTTGCTTACTTCCTTTGCATCGTGATTTACGCCATTTAACGCCCCCCGGCGCAGTGAGCCGTTCCGGGCTTTTCTCCGCCGGAATTATGCCAAATGGGGTAACTGTCCACCCACGCGCAACGCCCAACCAACTTCCCCGAGCCATGCACGCTACCTCCTTCGCTCCTGCCACCGTACCCTCCCCGGCCGCTGCCTTGCAGGCGTACGGCATCCTCGACACCCCGCCGGAAAAAGAGTTTGACGCCCTGACGCGGCTGGCGGCCTACGTGGCCGGCACGCCCATTGCGTTCATCGGGTTCGTGGACGGGGAACGGCAGTGGTACAAGTCCGGGGTAGGCGTTACGGTGACGGAGATGCCCGTGG
>CADCTQ010000532.1:409-8204 GCA_902805615.1 uncultured Cytophagales bacterium | reverse complement strand
GTCACCAAGCCCTTACCTGGTCACAAATCCATGACCCATCCTGAGCATAAAAGCGTTAGCGCCCGGGAGTGCCGCCACGAAAATGCCTGCCCGGTCTCGCTCACCCTCCGTTTCACCGTAAATGTTGAGGTGCCAATGCGCGTCGGGTACACCGGATTGGCAGTTGGAAGAAAGATAGGCAGGAGTATTGTTGCGCTAAAGTTCTAACACCATTCTGATGTCGGTACGGGCGTAGTGAGAATGCGAGGAAAAGGATACTTTCCGAAAGCCGATCTTTTTGTAGAGTTCAATGGCCGCAACCAGGCGGGTGCTTGATTCAAGAAACACTTGCCGGGCACCGGCCTGACGGGCTTTCTCGATGGCATACAAACAGAGCTTTTTGCCAATCTGTTTGCCTTGAAAGGCGGGCGAGACGGCCAGTTTCGAGAGTTCGTATGCATGCTCCTCATGCTTGATGAGGGCACACGTGCCGGCTACCTGGTCTTCATACCTGGCAAAGAAAACAAAGCCCCCCGGGGCCAGAATGTTTCCTTCGGGATCATCCAACACCTGATGGTCAATGTCTTCTACCTGGAAATACTGCTTGATCCACTCCAGGTTCAGCCTTTTGAAAGCCTCTTTGTAGGTTGGCTCGTAGTCTAGCAGCATTACCTCTTCGAGCTGCTGCCTTTTGAGGTGCTCACGCACGCGGGTGAAGTGGTCCTGCCGCTGCAAGAGCGTTTCCATTTCTTCCAGGGCAAACAAAAGGTTGTGCTGTTGCTGGCTCAGCAAGTCTTGCGTGACTTGAGAAATGGCGCCCCACAGGGGCTGTAACCGGGGCAGGAGTTGAAGGCCCTTTTCCGACAGGGTCAGCAACCGCTTTCGGCTGTCGCTTTCGGCCTTGGAAGAAATGATCAGGCCGTGCTGCTCAAGTTCCCCGGCAATTTTTACCACCGCCGGATGAGAAATACCAAGCGCCTGGGCGATTTGGGTGATGGATGAAGAACCCTGGTTGGCCAGGAGGTAGTAAACGGGAAACCATTTGGCTTCAAACGCTAAATCGAACTGCTTATACAAGTCCGACACGTCTTTCAGAAAGACTTCGCTGAGCCGCTTCAGGCGACTGCCCAAAGCAAGTTCCGCCAGTTGGTTGAGGGTGTTCATGTAGGTATCTCTTTATTTACGTAACCAGTTACGTAAATAAAGAGATATTTTTTGGAACCTCCAACTTTCTCCACCAAATCATGGATGCCGTCACGCAACGCCCGTTCTGCCATTGGCGTATGCCTTCCCGTGAGGGATACTGTCCTTGTTGCGCTCTTCTCCGGACAGACCTTTTTACAGCGTACCCCCCCGGGCGGGCGGGTGGAAGCGGCGGGCAAACGCCGCCAGCGTCAGGGCCGGCTGGTGCAGCAGCCGGTGGGCCGGCTCGCTTTCGAACGTTTCCCGGCGCCCGTTGTAATAGTGCATGATCTGCTGGTTGAAACGGAACTGCTCGCTCCACCGGGCCGGCAAGGTGAGCAGGCCCAGGGGCAGCCGCAGGGAGCCCTTGCCCGTGCGGGCCTCCCGGTTGAACAGCCGCAGGGCGTCCAGCATCGGGTAGGCTTCCGGGCCTTGCAGGGTAAACACCCGGTTCTGGCTCACGGCCGGCTTTTGCACGCAGGCCAGCACCGTCAGGGCGTAATCCTGGCAACTCAGCCACCAGATGGGACCGGGCTGCCCGCCGAAGCAGACCGAGACGGGGCCCATGGTCAACAGGAAAGGAATGGATTCCATGAACCAGGTAGGCCGTAAAATGGTCCAGCTCGTAAGCCGTTCCCGGATGTCCAGCTCAGAGCGGTACTTGCAGTCAATGTCGTGGAAGGAGGGGTTGGGACCGGCCCCGATCTCACTCAGCTTGATCAGGTGGGCCGTCGCCGGCAAGTGTTTGACCAGGAGCCGGGTACCCACCCGGTCCATGCTTCGTGCCTCCGACCGGCTCAGGGTGGCGGCCGGGTGGAAATACACGTGGCTTACCCCTTCAAGGGCCTTTTGCAGCGTGGCTTCATCGAATGCGTCTCCCTGCCGCAGTTCTACCGAAGCCGGGAAGAGCCGGCGGGCTTTCGGGACGTCGCGCACCAGGGCCCTTACGGGTACGGCGGCCTGGTCCAGTTGGGTGACCACTACGCGTCCGGCCATTCCGGTAGCGCCAATCACCAATACTTTTACGTTTGCGTTCATCGGGCGGATGGATTTTTGATTGCCCAAAGATCATCACCCGTTTGCCGGCAAGCTTGAACGAATCTGCTGTTTTAGCAGGAGTTGGGAGGGCGGCAGGCCAAACATGCGGCTGAACGTCCGGCTGAAGTGGGCCGCGTCGGCAAAGCCGCCCTGGTAGGCGGCTTCCGTCAGGGAGTGTCCCGCCAGCACGTGGCTGTAGGCGGCTTTCAAGCGTTGCCAGTGGATGTAGCGGGTAAGGTTCATGCCCACCTGCTCGGCAAACAAGTGCTGGAGCCGGCTGACGGACAGGTGCACGACCCCGGCCAGTTGCCGGAGCGGTAGTTTTCCGAACGTATGTTGCCGGATGTAGGCGGCCAGTTGCACCACGCGGGGGTCCGTTTGCCGGACCCCCTGGAAAAGCTGCGGCGTCAGCAGGTCAACCAGCCATTCGAAAGCCGGCAGGGTGCTTTCCGGGGAGGTAAGCCGGGCCTGCAACGGACCAAAGCCGGCGTGCAGCCGGTTGGCCAGGGCCCGGTGGCAGCGCGAGAAGGGCAGGTGCGGGTCCAGGAAAACAAACAGGGCCTGGGTGGGCACCACGACCCGGTGGGCCAGCATACTGGGCACGACCAGCAGTTTGCCGCTGATCGTTTCCGAGTTGGCATTGATCACCGTGATTTCATCACCGGCTAGGACCAGGCAAAAGGCCTGGTGGGCAACCAGCCGCCGGTTGCTTACCCGTCCTTGGTACAAGGTGATGTACTCACTGCAAAAACCGTTCATGCCGGGGAAAAGTAGTCGGGTAGCGAAAGCCAGGACAAGCTAACGAAAAGTCTCCTGATTGCTGAACCAAAGTAAGGCTGCCGTTCCGTTGGCAAATTGCGGGGTGAAGACAGGGCCAACCCTGCCGGCTAACTGAGCAGTACGGCCGTGTTGCGTTGTGAGGGAAAAGTAAGACTAATGAGAGACAATCCTGCGGTGCTTTGTCTTCCTTGCGTACGTGCCCGGGCGCCGCCATCCGGGGCCGGGGCACGTACGCCATATCCATCCCCACCGGGGCGGATTGGGGCAAAACCCTTTCTTTCACCCTAAACGCACGGCAATGCACACGATCAAAAAGGCGATTGGCCTCATCAGCAATTACAACAGAATGGGCAGGAGGGCCGTATGGGTCCTGGCATTGGTGCTCGTGGCAGCCGCCTGCCAGCGGGACGGGGAAGAACCCCTGACCTCCGCCGGCACTGAGTCGGGTGCAACCCCCAAAGCCGCCCGGTCGGCCGCTCCCGTGCAAGTGCCGGCAGCCATCCAGGTGCCGCCCGGCCACGTGCTCATCGCCTCGCTGTACGCCGAGGGCGTGCAACTGTACGAAGCAAGGCGGAGCACTTCGAACCCGGCCCAACTGGAATGGGTGTTCGTGGCGCCGCGGGCCGATTTGTTCGGGGCCGATCTTACGGTGGTGGGCAATCACTTCCGGGGGCCGACGTGGGCGTCCAATGACAGCAGCGCCGTAGTCGGCCAACTGGTAGCCAGCGTACCGGCGCCGTCCAGCCGGAAAGACATTGCCTGGCTGCTGCTGAGCGCCCGGTCTACCCGGGGCGAAGGGGTGTTTGGCCGGGTAAGCTTCATTCAGCGGCTCAGTACGTCGGGCGGACAGCCGCCCAAAAAGGCCCCGGACGAAAGTGACCTGGGCAAGCCGCCCGTAGGCGTGTTTTACACGACCCTCTACCGTTTCTACGTGCCCCAGCCCTGAGGCAGCCGCCAAAAGGATCGGGCACCGTCCCCAACCCCCCGGATCGCAAACCAACCCATGACGTGAGAGCATTCGCCGTTTTTCTTTTCACCATCCCCCTGCTGGCCGGCGCGTTGAGCGACCCCCGGCCGGCCGGGAAGCCGCCCGCCAACGAAGGGTTCGCGCTGGTAGAGTTGTTTACTTCGGAGGGCTGTTCCAGTTGCCCGCCCGCCGACCGGCTGCTGGACCGCCTGGGCAAAGAGTTTGCGCACCAGCCGGTGTACCTGCTCAGCTACCACGTGGACTACTGGGATCACCTGGGCTGGAAGGATGCCTACAGCGATCCGGCCTTTACCAAACGCCAGCGGGAATACGCGGCGTCGTTGCACGCGCAGTCGGTGTATACGCCCCAGGTGGTGGTCAACGGGCGGACGGAACTGGTGGGGTCCAATGAAAAAGGGGTACGGGCCGCCCTGCGGCAGTACCTGGGCACCCCCGCACCGGCGGAACTGGAAATGGAGGGGCGCCTGACGGATGACCGCCGGGTGAAGCTTACCTACCGGACCCGGGGGCAGCAACCCGCCAGGCTTCTGCTGGCCTTCGCCCGGCGTGAAGTACAAACCAGGGTGGGCAGGGGCGAAAACGGCGGCAAAACGCTGTTGCACCGCAACGTGGTGGGCAAGCTGGTGCCGCTCCGCTTGTCCGGCGAAGGGACGGGTGAAGCCGTGGTACCGCTGCCAGCGGGCTTTGCCCCCGCCGATTGGGAACTCATTGCGTTCCTGCAACACCCGGAAACCGGCGCCGTGCTGGCGGGGAAACGGGTTGTGGTGCCGTAGGAGTCGGAAAAGCCGCCGCGGCGTGATAAAAATGCGTGTTATGCAAAGTCCACGCCCCAAACCCGCAGCCCACCCGTTGCGGGTTTGGGGCGTGGGTACGATCAGGACACATTTTTTGTACAAGGGTGAAGACCTCCAAAACGCTTTCGGAGCCGTCAGTGAGACACTGACGGCGGCGTGCCCCCACCTTACCAAGGGAGTTCCCGGCCGCGGTCCGGGCTGGCTTCGCCGCCGTCAGTGTCGTATGTGATTAGCGTTCCTGGTAAGGCAAGCAGCAGGTGCTGTCGCGCATCGCAGTGGCGTGCTGGCGCGAAGCGGAACGGGCTGGCGCGGTGTAGCGTGCTGGCGCGAAGCGCTAGATTCGTGCCGACTATGTTTTCCGCCTCTGGCGGAACCAGGGTTGGTTGGCCCATACGTTTGTAGAATCATTGCCAGCCCTGCGGTTTTCAATTTATTGTCGCGCTGACTAGTAGCGCGCTAAGCTGCTGTTAGGGCAACTTGGGCAGAAGTATGTTTTGACTTTCCTTCCGCCAGAGGCGGAAAGCATAGTCGGCACGAAGCACAGCTTCGCGCCAGCACGCCACTGCGCTTGCCTCACCAGGAACGCTAATCACATACTCAGTGTCTCACTGACGGCTTTTCACGTAAGTTCAAAAATGTGTCCTGATCGTAGCCGGCCCCGGGAGGGGGCCGAAGTCCGGCATTTTTTCTTGCGCGCACGGGCCGGCCCCGGGAACGTTCAGGCCGGTGGCGACAAGTGGATGTCATTTATAGTTTTACCGGCTGCATTGCTTCTACAATATTTTTTCTTAAAATTATACTTATTCATTCCTGTGTTCCTTTAGCTTCTTCCTCGTAATCACTATGCTTGTGGAAATCACGGAGACCACCCGTCCAGGGGATGCGGACCTTTGGCGCAGCTTTAAGGGCGGCAACAAGGAAGCTTTGGCCGTGATTTACCGCACCTACATCCGGACCTTGTACAACTACGGTACCCGGCTCACCCACGACGACGGGCTGGTGGAGGATTGCATCCAGGACCTGTTCATCGAAATCTGGCGCAACCGCGCCCACCTGGCCGATACCGATTCCATCAAATACTACCTGTTCCGGGCGTTGCGCCGGAAAATTGCCCGGCGCTGCAACCAGCTCAACAAACACGTACAGCACGGCGAACTGCCCGGGGAATACGAAGGAGAAACCGTTGCCCCGTACGAGTCGGAGTGGGTACTGGAAGAAGCCGCCAGTGCCCGCAAGGAGCATTTGCAGAAGGCCATCACGCACCTGACCAAGCGGCAGAAGGAAATCCTCTTCCTGCGCTATTACGAAAACCTGAGCCACCAGGAGATCGCCTCCATCATGGTGCTCACCCCCCAGGCGGTCTACAACCTGATCCACAAAACGCTGGCGGCGCTCAAGCAGCACCTGACCTACCTGATTTCCCTGCTCATCGGGATCGGCCTGCACGCGGGGCTGCTTGGGTAACGCGGTAGCCTGCGCCGATTACCGGATTTCCCGTTTCCATCCCGCAAACTGTCTTTCAGCCCCGAAAATCGTCTTTCAGTCCGGAACCGGTCGGCACGGCCGGGTATAGGGGCAGGGGGCGTGGCCGGAAAATAGTGGCCCGCGAAAAAATATTTTCCGGAAAATGGTTAGAAGCTTTTTCGGGCGGGCTTTCTCATGTTAGAAGCCCCTCCGAAAGCGTTCTCCACCCTTGTCCCGAAAAACCATGCCCGCCGACTACCAGCACTTTACCGAAGAGGATTTCGTGGATGATCCTTTCTTCCAGCAATGGGTGCAGCATCCCGATCCGGCCAGCCGCCGGTTCTGGGAAGGGTGGCTCCGGGAGCATCCCCACCAGCGGGAGGTGGTGGAAAACGCCCGGCAACTGCTGCTTTCCATCCGTTTTGAGGAACGCCCCCTGGGGGAAGACCGCATCGATAGTCTGTGGGAAAAGATCAGCCCCCACCTCGAAGACCGGGTACCCGGGCCGGCCATCGGGGGCCGTCCCGCGCGCTTCCGCACCGTGCTGCCGGCCCTGTGGCGCTGGGCGGCGGTGCTGGTACTGGTGGCCGGCGCCGGCCTGCTCGCCTACTTCCTCACCGGCCCCGGGAGCCGGACCAAATACGTGACCGACTACGGCGAAACGCGCACTTTTGCCCTGCCCGACGGGTCTTCCGTGACGCTCAATGCCCATTCCGCGCTGCGGGTCGCCGGGGACTGGCAAGACCAGCCCGTGCGCGAAGTCTGGCTCGAAGGAGAAGCCTTTTTCCGCGTAAACAAGGCCACGGGCCGCCAGCCGGATCGCCCGGAGGCCGTTCCTGCCAAATTCATTGTGCACACCAAAGACCTCGACGTGGAAGTACTCGGAACGCAATTCAACGTATCCACCCGGCAGGATCAGACGGAAGTCGTGCTCCAGTCGGGTAAGGTGCAGCTCAGCCTGAACGCCCTCGACCAGCACGTGCTCATGCAGCCCGGTGAAGGCGTTACTTTCGCCCAGGGCCGCAAACGGTGGAACAAACGGCTCGTGAACGTGCCCGCCCACCGGGCCTGGCTCGAAAAGAAGTGGGTGCTCGAGGATACGCCCCTGCGGAAAGTCGCCGCCATGATCGCCGACACGTACGGGGTAACCGTCCGGCCGGCCGATGACCGGCTGATGAGCCGGAAAATCACCGGCATCATTCCCACCGATAACCTGGATACGCTCCTGGAAGCCTTGTCGCTCTCGCTGGATGTGCAAATCACCCGGCAAGGAAACCAAGTTCTCATCGTCCCGACCAAGCCCTGACCTGCCACTCACTTCTATTCCTTACGGTATGCAACACAAACGACTACTCAACCCCCGGTTTTGTAACGGGAACCTGCGTCGAAGCCTTCCCTGGTACCTGGCTGCCCTCCTGGTCGTGGCCCAACTGCCCGCCGGGGCGCAGGAACTGGCCGCGCTTCAGAAAGACACTCCTCCGTCCGGGACCGGACAAGCGGATGGGGTTCGCCCCTTGCAGGAGGTGCTCAAGGGGATGGAGTCAAAATTCGGCATCTACTTTATGTTCGA
>CADCTQ010000532.1:0-399 GCA_902805615.1 uncultured Cytophagales bacterium | reverse complement strand
CCCGGCTGGTAATTCCCGCCGGTAAGCCTGCGGCCAAAGTAGAAGAGCAACTGCGGTCCCTGCTCGAACCCGCCGGGCTCCGCTATAAAAAGGTAGGCAGCATCTACGTGATCACGGCCGGCCCAAACTCCGGCGTGATCCGCGAAATCCGGAAAGGGGCAAGCCGGATTGACCTCGGACAGAACCAAACGGCCCGGCTGGCGGCCCTTGCCACGTTGCAGGCGGGGGTGCTTTCCCGCAGCCGCGGGGCGGCGGAAATAACCGTCACGGGCCGGGTTACCGACGACAAAAACGAAGGGCTGCCCGGCGTCAACGTGCTGCTGAAAGGCACCCGCACGGGCACCACCACCAACGGGGAAGGCAGCTATGCCCTCACGGTACCCGACGGCAACGGCACGC
>CADCTQ010000531.1 GCA_902805615.1 uncultured Cytophagales bacterium | reverse complement strand
GGCTGGGTTTGTTTATCGTGATGGATGAAATCGTAGCCCCCCTGGCTGGTCTGGCCTCGGGTCCCTTTGCCTATCCCTGGCAGGCCCACGCCCGGGGCCTTGCCGGCCACCTGACCGTTGGTGTAACTACTGATGCGGTGCTGGGACTCCTGGATCAGGTGCTGCCCGACTAGACAGTACGCAGCAAAAAAATGCCGAAGGGTGATCCCTGGCCGGGCCGGGTTGCCGGAACGGTAAAGCTGGCCGTTGTTGATTGACGAGGTATTTCACTAACCGGCTTTAGGCGGACATACTCCGGCGGCAGCTACCCCGGACGGACGACCTGCTGCTTCATTTTGCTTCTTTATTCGGATAAAACCACCAAACAGTTTGAACGCTGCCGGGCCTGCTGCGTTCGCGCAGAAACCCCGGATGTTATCGGGTAATGCACGATGCCCGCCCGTAGCCCCTTTGGGCCAATACGAAGGGGAGCCGGGAAAAATTGATGATACTCCATAAGGCCTACGGAGCGGAGGGCCAGACCGGGCGGAGTAACAGGCATTGTAGGAAAGTCTCATGATACGACGGCGTTTAGGGTACGTTCAGTTGCCGGCCCGCCTTCCGGGCTTCTTCCGCATTACGTTACCGATAAAGCAGGTATCCAGTAAAAAGCTGTGGCAATAGTCCCGTTTTTCGATCAGCCGGACGTAGCCCTGCCCAAACGGTTTTTCCCGGATGACCCGGTCGAAGTACTGCCGGGCTTCGGGCAGTGTCCCGAAGAAAAACTGCTTGATGAGTTGATTGGGGGGGCGGGTAATGAGAACTGAAAACATGGTAAAAAAAGAGTAGGGTTACCAGGGGCCGGAGAGGGAGCGCAACAAACTAGAACGGAATCGAGGCCACCCGGTAGTGAAAGGTATACCGGTACACCGGCTGAATTTGGAGTAGGCAGCGTTGCTGGTCGTACTGCTCCAGTGCGCCATAGAGCTTGTGGAAGGCCTCCTTCGCTTGCTTACCCCTGGCATGCAGTTGGGGCATTTCCTCCAGGTACGCAAACCAGTCATCGGAATCAATCCTTAAAAACACGACCGCCATTTCTTTTACCTTCCTCATCGTTTAAGCAGTTAAAGGGAAGCAAAGTTAGTTGGGCCAATTAACCCCTGTCCTCCCCAGAAATACCTGTTTTTAGACCTTGCCCTTCACCAATTTCTACTTACGCTACTGCAACACCCCTACACAACTACCGGGAAGTACTAGCAACGCACAACCCATCAGTATCAGATCAAGGGGGTGCCCCCGGTAACGGGAATGGTAGCCCCGGAAATGTAACTCGACTCCTGCGAGGCCAGCAGCACGTACACGGGGGCCAGTTCGGCCGGTTGGGCCGGGCGTTGCATGGGCGTGTCCTGCCCGAACGTAGACACTTGCTGGGGCGGCATGGTGGCCGGGATGAGCGGGGTCCACACCGGTCCCGGCGCCACGCTGTTGACGCGGATGCCCTTCGGGGCCAGCATCTGGGCCAGGCCCTTGCTGAAAGTCACAATGGCGCCCTTCGTGGTGGCGTAGGGCAGCAGCATCGCGTCGGGCTGGTAGGCCTCTACCGAGCAGGTGTTGATGATCGAACTGCCCGGCGGCATGTGGGGCACGGCGGCCTTGCAGAGGTGAAATATCGAGTAGATGTTGGTGCGGAACGTCATTTACCGTCAGGACTGGGAAGACAATGAGGAATGATACTTTTTAGTGATACGCAGTGCAGTTAAGTGACTGCGACTGCCTTAAGCTCCTGCTAGTGGATATCAACCTGCCCATTTTGAACGGCTTTGAGTTGCTTACCCTATGCCGGAAAATGCAGCCACCAACTCTGAACCGGAAGTTGACAGGCAGCAGGGGCAAGCATTTGGGGTAGATGGCTACCTGGTAAAGCCTCTGGACGAGGAGAAGCTTTTGTCGGTATCGGAAAAACTGGGCAACAGCAGCGAGCCAAAGCAAACCCGCATAACTCGAAATGGAATCATCCGCCTCCTCTATCCGTCTCATCCCATTGCAAGTGCGGCTCACCTCGCTACAAGCACATCCGGAAAACTGAAGACCAGTTACCAAATAGCGCATCGGGTAATACAAGAGTACTATTTTACCCTCCCTTATGAAGCAACTGGTCTACTCACTCGTAAAGATGCTCAGGTCTGACAGCCAACCGGAGGCCGAACGCCAATGGATTGAAAACGAAAGATACCTGCTGGAAAAAGAAGCCATTCTGGAAAACGCCCGGCAGCGAAAGCGCCAAGCAGAGCAAGCAGCTCGTACGGTAAACAAGATCACCGAGTAATCTGGGCCGGGCAGTGGCAGGAAAAAATGTTGACTTTGAGGAGGCTGATTGCCAGTTTCCCGTACTTTTTCCCCGGCCGACAGGGCCAATGCACTGCAAAGGGTATTGAACCCATTCTCCCGTACGCCTACTTACATTTTCTTCACTGCTATACGCTTTTCTGCTGATCATGGCTTTTGCCCACTGCTACACGATTACCTACCGCTGCCAGTTACTTGAAAAGAAAGTTACCGTGGAAGCAGCTCTCGCCCAACTAGACTCCCGCCTCTTGGAACGCAAACTCACCATGCGCGAAGGCGGCGCCCGTTGCCGCATCCTCTCCATCGAAGACAAAGGGGAAGTGCTGGGCCTTGATTTACTGGAAAATCAGCTCTTTTTTCGCTGAAGGCGATTCTACCCCTGTGGTTTTGCCCATTCGGACACCTCCGGCAGCTAAGCCAGGATGGCCTGGAGGTTGAAAAGAATGCGCAAAAACGCCTTTTCCGCGTAGGCGTCTAGCTGCTCTGCCTCCAGGCAAGGCTCGATCCGGTGCAGTTGTTGCCCGTCAATGTCGTACCAGACTTCCACCAGTAATCCCTCAAGTTGGTACAGATTGATCGAATACCGCTGCTGGTAGCGGGAGGCCACCCGATGGCCTTTTTGCCGGATCAGCAGGCGTTTTTCCTCCAGAGTCAGGGCCTGATAATCGGTTGCTGAAAGAGACATAAGCAAAAAGGGGCATAGAGCAGTGTGACCACGGTGAATCCGTTCGGGGTACGTTTCGGCAAAAGAACTTGGTAGCCTCCAAAGCTGCCAAATCTTTTGCCGCCACGGGTTCATAAGCTGGCTAAATAGGACTTGGGTAAACTAGCCCCTTCTACGATTCTTTTTGAGAAAAGTTGGTTTTCCCGGCCCGTTTTTTTTGATAACGGCCGGTGCTGCACCCATGAGAGGCACGGAGAGCTGTCCTTTTGGAGCGGGAGCAGCCGGCTGGCAGCCTCGCCTCCATTCATTCCTATAAGCTCCTACACGATAGCTGCAGGTACCTCACCTGGAGTCAGCTGAGGGCAATGGAAGAAACCCCCTTTGCCTTGCTCGGGGTTTTTCTTTGTGCGCATCGCCTTCCCCAGGATGATTGCCTGCTTGGCATCACTTGGGGCATATAGAGTCCTGGTCACGGGGGATAACTCAAACGAAGGAGCTCTCGTATACTAAGGGTAAAAAATTCAAAAACCATGCGTACGCTATTGCACCTGCTGCTGACGGGACTGACTTACTTGCGCTTGTTACGGGACCTGCTGTCGAGTCTGGGTAAGCGAAGCCCGGCTCCCCGTGGCATATAGCTCTTGCTGGCCCCCTGCTATTAAAGCTCCCCAACCTGGACCAGTAGGTTGTCCTTTCGATTCCGGTTAGTGAGTAGAGTACCAATGACCTGCGTTTTCAGTACTGGTCCAGTCACTTCCAGGGAGCCGTATGTTGTCCGGCCCTGCTGCTCTTCTTCCCTTAGTGAAAGGTGACAGTAGTATGCAACCACCCAAAGAGCCTTCGCCCGGTTCTAACGGTTATTCACAACCCGGAGCGGGAACTCGTGCAGATAGACGGAGAGCCGGCGGGAACTCCGGATCAATTGACCGTAAGCATACTGCCCCAAAGCTTAAAAGTACTCTTGCCTTGAAAAGTACGCCTGCCCTAAACCGATAACCCTACGAGCTTTCTGGTTGCTGCCAGCCCCCAAAAGTACCTCCTGCATCAGTGGCCTTTTAAAAGCTGCTACAAACAAAACCTGCCCTTTAACAATTTATTAATGAATAATGCCCGGCAAATAGCGGGGGATTGTCCAATAATACCTATAAATTGAGGTACAATTAACACTTTTTCTTACATGCTTATTACATACCTCCGCCTCATCATGAAGACACAGTCTTTCTACTGACGGGCAGCTTTAAACACCCGCCGATGCTGATCCGGCAATACGGACCTTCGGACGGTAGCAAGACTGCTTTTTTCGATCAGGTAAGCACAACAACCAGCCGATTTACTTCTGCCGACTTGCGGTGCGGGGAAAATACGTAGCGAAGTGGAAGGAGTATTGATACAATACATGCCTGAAACTACCGGCAAGAACATAATTACAGAAGAGCCTTTTCGAAGGAATCCTTCTGGGTACACTAATTTTTGGTTACAAACTGCCGCTAAAACCGGGAAGAACCTTACACTTGCGGCAGTTGCACTTTTACTCAGATTGCAAATTTTTGAAAGAATACACTACTCCTCCCCACCCTTTGAATCTACCAGGCCGTATACGGTTAATTTTTTCGCTTGCCTGCACCCCAAAACGTATTCCGGTTACGCTCATACCTTTCATCTTAAGAGCCTCCTCCGCTACGCGTGGGCGCTTGCCGCTTAACCCTTGCCGGCAGACCAGCCGGCTTACTTTAGTATACCAAACAAACCACTATGAAAACAACCTTTATCGTTGGTCCTCTCTTCCCGGCTTCACCCGTCTGCCGAGGGGCAGTGTTCCTGTTGATCAGCTTCCTAATCAGCAGCGGGGCGTTTGCCTTCGACAACCCTGAAGACAATTCGGCCTACGCGGGAGAGCAAGTAGTGAGTTTTACGCTCATTAACGCCGACACGCGTGCGGCAATCCAGACCCTTTCGAGCGGCAGCACCCTGAACCTGGCTACGCTGCCCAGGAACCTCAACATCCGGGCTGCTACCAACCCAACTACCGTAGGTAGCGTAGTCTTCACCCTCAGCGGATCATTGAATAAAAAACAGACCGAGTCACTGGCCCCCTACGACTTGTTCGGCGACGGCGCTTGGGCGGCCACCACGGGCAGCTATACCTTAACGGCCACGCCTTACTCGGCCGCCAGTGGCGGGGGCACGGCCGGCACGGCCAAGACAATCACTTTCAAGGTCGTCAATGTTGCCCCTCCCAGCGTGCTGAGCTTTACGCTGATCAACGCCGACACGCGCACGGCGATCCAAACCCTTACGAGCGGCAGTACCCTGAACCTGGCTACTCTGCCCAGGAACCTCAACATCCGGGCTGCTACCAGTCCGGCTACCATAGGTAGCGTAGTCTTTACCCTTAGCGGATCACTGAATAAAAAACAGACCGAGTCACTGGCCCCCTACGACTTATTCGGCGATGGTGCCTGGTTAGCGGCAGCCGGCAGCTATACGTTAACGGCCACGCCCTACTCAGCCGCCGCTGGCGGGGGCACGGCCGGCACGGCCAAATCCATTACTTTTAAAGTTGTAAGACCGCAGCCACTACAGGTAAATTTCCAGGATCCCGCTACCGTACCGCCGGCCGGATGGCTAAGCGACTACGGCCAACCCTACGGTTTGCGTACGGGGCCCAGCCAGGGCAGTAACCAGACGTACGGCTGGAAAAAGCGTTCGGACGGCAGTTTGCTCGACCTGTCGGTTGGCGGTACTACGCCGGGTAACGGCCGCAACCGCGGTATGATGTCGGACCCGCTGCTCAACACCTTGTTTCACATGCAGGCAAACGACATGGAGGGTGATTTCAACGGCACCAAGGAGGAAGGGTACTGGGAAGCAAAAGTACCCAGTGGTTTTTACGATGTTACCGTTACGGCCGGCGATCCGGGCGTGTACTTTACCCCGGAAAGCCACTCTTTAACCGTAGAAGGGGTCAAGGCCATCACCGACTTCAAGCCCAGCGGGACGCAGGGAACGGCCACCCGGTTCAAAACCGCCACGGTACGGGTTACTGTCAGGGACGGCCTGCTGACGGTCAATGCCGACGGGGGCGTCAACACCAAGATCAACTCGGCCCGTATTGCACCGGTTTTCAGCGGCCCTTACACGTACTGGTCGGCCAACGCCCAGGAACTACAGGTGGAAAAGGGAAGCACCTCAACGGCGAGTACCTTTTCGCTGGACCTTGGCAATTCGCTCAACAGCACTTCGGTGCAGTACGCCTTATCGGCCGTGTACAGCAGCGGTGCTACGGGCTGGCTGGGTTTTAACGCTTCGCACGCGGGCACTGAGCCCAACGTCACCTTCAATTACGGGGCGGCCCGTAACCTGGCGGTGGGTACGTACACGGCAACCGTGACGGCCACGGCACCGGGCCTGGGCGGGGGAAAAGTAGTAGTAACCGTGGTGGTAACGGCGCCGCAACCGTACGTAATCGCCTCTACGCCGGCCAGCGGGGCCACCAATGTAAGCATCAACACCTCGAGCATTGCCGCCAACAGCTTGTACGTACCCCAAGTAGCCGGCTACCAGGGGGGAGTAGACAACGCTACCATTACCAATAGTACCGTTAAACTCATGAAAATGGGTGCTACCCCCACCCAAGTAATGGGCGTGGTACAAGGTACCGGGGGAGGCGATGCCATCAGCTTTTCGCCCACCTTTGCCCTGGAGGCAAACACCACCTACAAATTCATGGTTACTTCCGGGGTGAAATCCTACAGCGGGGCCGCGTTCAAACCCTATGAGGCAACCTTCACCACCGGTGCCACCATTGCCGCCACGGAAGCGCTGGCCGTGGAGTTCACCAAAGTTCCCCTGCCCGGCACGCAGCACAAAAAGTACACTTCTTTAGCCATTGGGCCGGACGGTAAGCTGTACGCCCTGCGGCTGGACGGCACGGTGGAACGCTTTACCATCAACCGCAGTGACGGTACGGTCAGCGGGCAACAAATCATTACTACCCTGAGCAGCAAATACGGCAGCCGGTACGCGGTGGGGCTTGCGTTTGATCCCGCTTCGACGGCCACCAACCCGGTTGTCTACGTTACCCATTCTTCCGGCTGGGACAATGCTCCAGAGTTTGATGGCAAGATTTCGCGGCTGAGCGGTGCCAGCCTGGCCACCGAGCAGCTTATCATCACCAACCTGCCCCGCTCCATTCGTGACCACCTGGTCAACAGCCTGGCCTTTGGCCCCGACGGGGCGATGTACTTCGCGCAGGGCAGCAACAGTTCACAGGGCAGCACCGATGCTACCTGGCTGCGGGGGGAGAGTTTGCTTTCGGCGGCGGTGCTGCGGCTGGACATGAAGAAACTGGCTACGGTTGCCCTGCCCCTGGACGTGAAAACCACGGCCAACCAGGGCGTAATCAACAGCGCCCCTGCTACCTCGATGCGCATGTCGGACGGCACCTATAACCCTTACAGCTCAGCTTCTCCGCTCACCATCTACGCTTCGGGAGTGAGAAACGCCTACGACCTGGTGTGGCACAGCAACGGACAGTTGTACGTAGCGGCCAACGGCTCGGCGGCGGGCGGCAATTCGCCGGCATCGCTAGCCGGTACCCGCCGGCCAAACGGTACGTTTTACAACGGTCCCGCCGTTCCGGCCACTACCAGCATCAAGGTTCAGAACGACTTCCTGTTCCGGGTAAATCCCCTCAAGCCCGTGGGCTATTACGGGCACCCCAATCCGCTGCGGGGGGAATACGTGGTCAACCGCGGGTACGCCGATAACCCGATTTACCCCATTACGCTGGGGGCCGACCCTAATTACCGGGGCAGCGCTTTCAACTTTGAGCTCAACCGGTCCCCCAATGGCTCGATCGAATACAAGAGCAACGCTTTTAACGGAGCGTTGAAAGGCAAACTGCTGGTGTGCCGCTTCAGCGGCGGGGGCGATATCATTGTGCTCAGGCCGGGTTCACTCGTACGCGACCCGGGCGTTACTTCCGCTACCAGCGACGACCGGATTTACAATATTACGCAGTCGCATACCGGCGCGGGCACCAGTGGCATGGTGGGCATGTCGGGTTTTCTCAATCCGCTGGATATTGTGGAAGACGTGGCCACGGGCAATCTGTACGTAAGCGAATACAACTGGAACAACAACACCATCAGCCCCGCCCAGATCACCCTGCTGCGCGTCAGCCAACTATCTGACGCGGAAGGATTCGCCTCGGCTTAC
>CADCTQ010000530.1 GCA_902805615.1 uncultured Cytophagales bacterium | reverse complement strand
TCCGTCGTCTTTGTTGAGCCGGAGCAGCGGCATTTTTTTGTTGTAGGAAAACCGCACGGCCGGGTGGAAGAGTGAATCCCGCTTGAGCGGAATGGTAATGCTTACCAGCGGCGCCGTAATGATCGAATCGCCGAACTCGTACTTGCGGCCCCTGGTGCGGAACTTGGCCTCGCCGTCCACCACGTAGTCGAGGGTGCAATAGCGGTTGCTCAGCGAGGTGCTGTACGTGCGCTTGCCCACCATCGAAAAGCCGCCTTTGTACACCAGGTTCTGTCCCAGGTCCTTCACGGTGATGTTGCTGTAGAGCGACATGAAGCGCGGGTACTGCGCCGTTTCGGGGCTGTTGTGTTTTTTGCTCGAAAATTCGAATACCCCCGGGGCCGGCGCCGCGATCTTCTGCGGGTAGTTGAGGATTACGTCGTCGGAAGTGAGGCGGGGGTTTTTGGTGTCGAAGAAGTACGTCTTGAACTGGCAGTACACGTCGGGCAGGCCGGCCATGCTCCAGTCGAACTTGCCGCCGTTGCCCACGAAAATGCCGTCTTTGAGCATGAGGGAACCGCCCGTGCCGGCCAGTTGCACCGAGTCGTGGGCGGTGGCGAACACCAGGTTGATGTTTTGCAGCACCAGCACGGCCCCGGTGACGGTCGGGGGAATGGCCTTGCTGAAAATCTGATCGGCCGTGACCTCGGAAGGGCCGGCCAGGGAATCCGTGCTGGAAGCATTCGAAGGCTGGTCCCAGTCGTTGAACCAGCCGTCGTTGGATTTGCTTTCGCCGTCTTTCTTTCCGTCGGTGGGTTTCCCGTCGGCGGGAGCCTGCTCCTGGGCCGGAGCCTGGGCGTTGTTTTCTTCCTTGAACTCGAATGAATACGTGCCGCCCTGCGCGTACAACCGGTTGTAGTTGGTGGCGTACAGGGCTTTCTTTTCGAAGAATGTTTTGCTGATTTCGAGGAACTTGGTCGCTTGCTTGCTGTCGTACTGGTCTATTACTTTGTCGGCTACGGCGAGGTACTTGCCCAGCTGGGCGGCGGGCAGGTGTTCGCGGTTCACCGCGTAGGTAACGGCTTCGAGGAAGTGCTTGAATTGCGGCAGGGCCCGGTACCGCTTGGCGGCCATCTTGCGGCCGATGGCAATGATCTGGTCGCGGCTGCCGGCGTCGAGACCACTCGTCCACACGGCCTCAAACTCCTTCCCGGCGCGGGTGGCCTCCGCATTTTTGGTGCCGGCCATCAGCGTGGTCACGTCGCGGATGAATTCGTCGGGCTTGTCGGAGATTTTGTACGACTGCGCCTGTACCAACCCGGCAGTAACTAAAAAGACCCAAATTGTGAATTTGATTTTCATGCAAATCATCCCTGTTTTTGGAAGCACAAAGCCGCCCAGTTCTGTTTAATGTGCCCGGCCGTCTGACGTAAACTCGATTCGGCAGCTACTTTATTCAATTCGGCAACGTCCTGTTCGTAAAAGCCGCTCAGCAGCAGCATCCCGCCCGGCGACAACCGCCCGGCGTACTGCGGGATTTCCCGGAGCAGGACGTTGCGGTTAATGTTCGCCAGGATCACCCCGTACGGCCCCTGTAATCCTACTTCTTCGATGGTCCCCTGCCCGATCACAATGTCCGGGCAGCCGTTCAACCCGCAGTTCTCCCGCGCATTCTCCACGGCCCAGGCGTCAATGTCGTAGGCATCCACGTGAGCGGCGCCCCGCTTGCAGGCCATGATGGCCAGTATTCCCGTGCCGCAGCCGGCGTCCAGTACCCGCTTGCCGGCGTGGTCCACCCCGAGCTGCATTTCGAGCATCAGCGCCGTGGTCTCGTGGTGCCCCGTGCCGAACGACATTTTGGGGTTGATCACGATCTCGTACGGAAACGTTTCGGCCAGTTGGTGGAAGGATGCCCGCACCACGCACTGGTTCCCGATGTAGATCGGCTGGTAATTTTTTTCCCACTCCTCGTTCCAGTTCCGCCGGGGCAGGGTCGAGAAGGTGTAGGTAACCGGGGTAAGCGCCGCGTATTTCCGCACGATTTCCTGCACCTGCGCCTCATCAAATACATCGGCGGGAGCGTAAGCATCCACGCCGTCGGGCGTTTCTACGAAGGAATCAAAACCGGCCTCGGCCAGTTCAGCCACGATCATGTCCGCGAAGTCGGGCAGTACGGCTACTTTCAGTTCGATGTAATCCAAAGCTTAAAGAAATTCAGGTGGTTGGAAATGGCGATTACCCCACGGCAAAAATTATCATTTGCGGTGGGGTATTCAATGCATTCGGTAAGGCAACCTTACACAGCTTATATTAGAGGAGAGGAAATTACAAACTTTTGCGCCGGGAAAAGCACGAAAAGAGGCACGCAGTCCGATTTTTCGTCCGGAAACAACAATCCGGGCTTTTCAGCGCAGTCGTGAAAAGCCCGGACCGGAGGGGTTGGCGGCAGCAGATTTTACCGGCAACCGGCAAAGGATCTGGCTGTGGTATAGGCAATTGAGAAGTCGGCAAAGGGCTTGGTCTTCTCCAGGTAAATGCGGTAGTCGGCCTGGTTGCGGTCTTTGGTGATGTACCACATGCCGCTCTGGTCGGCGTACAGGGCATTGTCTTCGAGGTAAACGGCCATGTCGGCGAGGCCTTCGTCTTCGGCCACAAATACCTTGTAATCGGCGTACGTCCGGTCTTTCTCAATGTAAATTGCGCCGTACAGCCGGCAGTAGTCCACGCCGGTACGGGGCGGCACGGGACGGCTCCCGGCGTGCAGCACGGTCAGCAGAAAGAGAAGGGAGGCAAAAATGTACTTCATAAGTAAGTTGAACTTGTACCGTTCACCGGGGCTGCCGGCAACTGGATTTAGACCGCTGCTTTTACAATGTCGGTGAACTCCCGCGACTTGAGCGACGCGCCGCCCACCAGTCCGCCGTCCACGTCGGGAGACGCAAACAGTTCGGCGGCATTGCCGGCGTTTACGCTGCCCCCGTACAGAATCCGGATTTCGCCGGCCACCTCCGCGCCGTACTTGGTAGCCAGGTGGGCCCGCAGGGCCGCGTGCATCTCCTGGGCCTGGGCGTTGCTGGCCGTTTTGCCCGTCCCAATGGCCCAGATCGGTTCGTAAGCAATAACGATGCGGCGCAACTGCTCATTGCCCAGGTGGAATAAACTTTCGGTAAGCTGACCCCGCACGAAGTCCATGTGAATGCCTTCTTCCCGCTGCCCGAGGGATTCGCCGCAGCAGAAGATGGGCGTCAGGCCGGTTTCCAGGGCAATGTCCACTTTCTCCTTCAGCAATGCGTTGCTTTCGCCGAAGTACTGGCGCCGTTCGCTGTGCCCCAGGATCACGTACTGCACGCCCGCGGACTTGAGCATGGCCGCCGAAATTTCGCCGGTATACGCGCCGGAGGCTTTCTGGTGGCAGTTCTGGGCGCCCAGCGCCACGTTGTCGTAGGATTCGATCAGTTTGCCCACGGCCGTCAGGTGCAGGAAGGGCGGGCACAGCACCACCTGTACGTTCCCCCTTACTTCATCCCGGATCATGTTGGTCAGTTCTGACACCAGGGACAGCCCTTCTTCGCGGGTTTTGTTCATTTTCCAGTTACCGGCAACAATTTTTTGTCTCATCGAATGTGTGCTTTGGTTGTGACTTCGGGCAATTGCGGCCTAAAAATAAGCATTATCCGACGAAAGTGCAGGAGCCGGGCGGTGGGGATGGCCCGTCCACAAGCCCGCGCAACGCGAAATCGGCTTTCCGGGGACAAAATTTCGCCTCCTTTTTTCTGCACTTGACCCGCCAAATTCTGCAAGTCGTGGGCCGCGGGTTGGCCCTGCGCCCGGTTTGGGCTATTTTAAATCATTCTAATACCGACAACCTCATTTTTTCACCCAGCCATTCGTATTTTTTATGAACTGCCCCAAGTGTGACAACTGCCACTCCATGAAGGATGGTTTTGTAGGAGGCCGCCAGCGTTTCCAGTGCAAAACGTGCAGCTACCGCTACACCGTTACGATCAAATCCACCGCCAAGCCCAAAGAGATGAAGCGCCAGGCGTACCAGATGTACCTGGAAGGACTGGGCATGCGCGCCATTTCCCGCGTGCTGCAAGTCAACCACGTGAGCGTGCAGAACTGGATCCGGGCCCAGCAGCGCGAATCCGGCGTGTCCATGAGCCTGTAGCGGCCCGGGAGATTTCCCATTTATTTCATACCTTTATTACGATGCCATGAACGCATTCCGGACCAATACTTATTCCGGGCAGGGTATGAATATTTTTTCTCGTTTCAGCATTGCTCCCAAGTGGTGGCGCTGGCTGAGCATTGTGCTCACCGGCGCCGCCGTACGACTCCTCATTGACCTGATCTTCGGACTGGTGTACCGCAACTACCAGGTCCGGTGGGACGCCCTGGAGTACGGCAAGGCCGTGCTCATTGCCCTGTGCATCGTGGAAGGCATCCGCTGGAGCAGCCGCCGGCTCGATGCGGAGGTTCCCTGGTTCCACAGCCCGGTGAAACGGTTGCTGGTGCAAAGCGCCGCCCACGTCGCCTGGGCGCTTTTCGTGCTGCTGCTGGTGTGGAACGGCCTGTTCCGGTACCTGCTGCTGGGCAACTACGAATTCATCAGCCTGCCCGACGAGCTGGTGGTGGCGGGCGTGGTCACCTTCTTGTGCCTTGCGGCGGCGCTGGGAGACTTTGCCTTGTTCCTGCTCCGCAAGTGGCGCATGTCGCTGGCCGAACTGGAACGGTTCAAGAAGGAGAACATCGAGTTTCACCTCGAAATGCTCAAGACGCAGGTAAACCCGCACTTCCTGTTCAACAGCCTCAACACGCTTTCATCCTTAATCTACTCCGACCAGGACACGGCCGCCCAGTTCGTGCGGCAACTCGCCAAGGTGTACCGCTACGTGCTCGACAACCGGAGCAAGGAACTCATCCAGGTGAAGGAGGAATTGCAGTTTTTGCAGTCGTACATCTACCTGATGAACCTGCGCTTCAGCCAGAACCTGCGCATCCTCATCAACATTCCCGAAAAGGCGCACCGTTGCTTCATTGCGCCCCTCACCCTCCAGATGCTGATCGAAAACGCCGTGAAGCACAACATCGTGTCGCAGAAGAAACCCCTGACGGTGCAGGTGGAGTGGGACCACGCCAACAGCGTGACGGTCACCAACAATTTGCAGCTGCGGCCGGTGGAAGAACTCTCCACCCAGATCGGCCTCAAGAACATCCGGAGCCGCTATTCGTTCATCACCGACCGCGAGGTGACGGTAGAACACACCCCTCAGTACTTTCGCGTGACAATTCCCCTGCTCCAGAACGTGTATGAAGGTGCTGATTGTTGAAGACGAACCCCTGGCCCAGCAGGAACTGCGCCGCCTGCTCACCAGGTGTGCCCCGCCAGGGGAGGTGATGGCCTGCCTCGACTCGGTGGAAGACAGCGTGGAGTGGCTCACCAACGCCCCCCAGCCGCCCGACCTGATCTTTCTCGACATCCAGCTCTCCGACGGCTCCAGCTTCGACATTTTCGAGCAAATCACGGTGTCCGTGCCCGTCATTTTCACCACGGCCTACAACGAGTACGCCCTGCAAGCCTTCCGGGTCAATAGCATTGACTACCTGCTCAAACCCATTGAAGAGGAAGCCCTGGGGGCGGCCCTCCAGAAGCTTACCAGCCTGAAGGACCAGTTCGGCGGAAAAAACACGAACCCCGCTTTCTCCCCGCAGCAACTCGACAGCCTGCTGCGGCCGCCGCGGGCCGACTACAAAACCCGTTTCCTCACCACCCTCGGCGACCGCATCCGGTACGTGCCCGTCGAACAGATCGCCTATTTCTTCGCCGAAGACAACACGGTGTACGTCGTCACGCTGGACCGCAAAAAGTACATTCTCGACTACACGCTGGACCACCTCGAAACGCTGGTAGACCCCAAAGACTTCTTCCGCATTACCCGCAAGTACCTCACGCACATTGCGGCCATCGGCGAGGTGTCGCGGTACTTCAACAGCCGGCTCAAGGTGGCGCTGGTGCCGGCCACCGACGACGACATTCTCATCAGCCGGGTGCGGGTGCCGGGCTTCCTGGCCTGGATGGGGGCGTAGCGACGTACTGATCCGGCCCGCTTTTCGTTGTATACAAGCTACTCCATTCCCCATGAACCGGCTTCTCTCCTTCCTGGCAGTGATTACCCTCCTCGCGGTGGGCGGCTGCCACCAGATTACGCTGGTGGTGAAGGAAATACCGGCCAACACCCCGCCGGGCGCCCCGCTGTTCGTGTCGGGCAACTTCAACTACTGGGACCCCGGCGACCAGCGGTACATGCTCAAACTAAACCCCGACAGCACGTACTCGGCCCGGCTGCCGCGCGGCGACGGAACGGTGTTTTACCGGTTTACCCGCGGCGACTGGCACACGGTGGAAAGCGACGACTGCGGCAATCTGGTCGTGAACCGGAAGGTGACCTACGGCTCGGAAGATACCGTGGTTGCTACGATTGCCAGTTGGGGCGACCTGGGGCCGGTGTCGTGCGGAAAGGTTACGCTGATCCTCGACGGGGTGCCGGCCAATACGCCGGCCGACCACCCGCTGTACCTGGTGGGAAATTTCAACAACTGGAACGCCGGCGACCCGCAGTACCGGATGACGCGGCACCGCGACGGCACCCATTCCATCACCTTGTCGCGGCAATCGGGCCTGATGGAATTCAAAATCACCCGGGGCACCTGGGAAACGGAAGAAGTGGACACC
The DNA here is from genome assembly GCA_902805615.1 of uncultured Cytophagales bacterium. Lineage (GTDB taxonomy): Bacteria > Bacteroidota > Bacteroidia > Cytophagales > 172606-1 > CADCTQ01. The sequence continues at coordinate 1,510 of CADCTQ010000530.1, read as the reverse complement.
TACGGCAACGTGATCCAGAACCGCCGGTTCGTGTTCGGCAAGCAGGATACGCTCCGGCTGGGGGTGAGCGGCTGGAAGGATTTCCGCCCTGCCGCCCCCGTGGGGGTTACCATGCTGGTGGAAATCCCGCCCGACACGCCGCCCGGCGACAAGATTTTCCTGGCGGCCAACTTCAACGACTGGTTCCCGCACGACCCGCAACTGGTGTTGCGCAAGCTGCCCGACGGCCGCTACACGCTGAACCTGCCCCGCAAAGCCGATTACATTGAGTTCAAGTTCACCCGCGGCGACTGGTCGGCGGTGGAAGCCGACGCGCAGGGCAACGACATTGAGAACCGCAGCTTCACCTACGGCCGCAAAGACACCCTGTTCCTGAAAGTGAAAAGCTGGCGCGACATCGCCTCCATGCGGTCGTTTGAATAAGCCTAATCGGCTACAAATGCCAGTTCGGGGTACCCGTAAATGACCACGTTGTAGTTCAGGAGCGGAAACACGCTGGTCCGGGAATTCAGGAATTGCGCGTTCACGACCGTAATGCTGCCCTTGGTGAAGGGTAACATGGCCGAGGGGCCTTTGCTCCCGATCACGTGGGCGGCTTTGGGTTCGGTGCCGTAGAACACGCTGATCACGTACTTCTTGTTGGGCAGCACGGCCAGGGGATTGATGTTTTTGAGGGTAAGCCCGTTGGCAACGGTTTGTTCCACCGTTTCCTGTGCCAGCATGATTTGCGTATCCGAATCCCACAGCGAAACCGTGTACGTACCGGCTTCGGGCAGCCGGGTGCCTATTTTGGTAATGCGGCCCGGGCGGGATGCGTAGAACCGGTAGCCCATTTCAATGTTGTTGTACCGGCCCTGGCTGATCCGGGTGGTGCTGTCGGCCAGGAACGAACTGACGGCCTGTTCTTCCGGCGACGCCTTTTCTTTGTTGCAGGCAGACAGCAGGGCAACCAATACGGCAGCCAGCAGAATGAGGTTGGTCTTCATGGCGGATTCGGGCTAAGGGAGGCTAGGGCAGGGTTACGCGGGAATAGGTAACGGGCAGTTACGCATCCGGTTCGCCCTAAGTTAACGGGTTTAGCCGCGTTTTGTTATTGACCTCCTCCAAAAGCCGGAGCGTCAACCCCTTGCCCCGAGTCTCAACTGATCCGGCTCCAGTTGGTTTCCTCCTTGCGCAGCGACTCGATGTGCCGCCGGATGGGGGCGTTGCGGGGAGAAGTCAGGTCAGGGTCATTTTCGAGCAGTTCCTGGGCCGAGTGGCGGGCATCCTGGAGAATGGGCGCATCCTTCGCCAGGTCGGCGATCAGCAGGTCGAGCACGCCGCTCTGCTGGGTGCCTTCGATGTCGCCGGGGCCGCGCAGCTTGAGGTCCATGTCGGCAATCTCGAAACCGTTGTTGGTGCTTACCATCGTGTCAATGCGCAGGCGGGCTTCCTTGCTCAGCTTGTAGTCGGTCATCAGCACGCAGTACGACTGGTCGGCGCCCCGGCCCACGCGGCCCCGCAACTGGTG
>CADCTQ010000529.1 GCA_902805615.1 uncultured Cytophagales bacterium | reverse complement strand
GGCCGCTGGATTTTTCGAGCTTGGACTGCGGGCCCGGGTTATGGTTCACCATCACGTAGAGGCTGTTGAAGGCGTAGAGCAGCCCCTGGGCGTGGCCCATGCCGATCCTGGTGCTCGTGTCGCCCGGCGTCGGCGGGGGGCCGACCCTTAGCTTTTCGACCTTGGCCTTGCCGCCCGACCCCACGGCCGGCAGTTGCAGGCGGTAGAGGCTGCCGTACTGGTCGGAGGCGATCATCCGCCCTTTGGGATCGAAGGTCATGGACACCCAGGAGCCCTGGCCGCTTTCGGAGGGGCTGTACAGGTGTTCGGCCTTGAACCCGGCGGGCAGCTTGAGCTTGTCGGTCTTGGGGTTGGCGGCGGGGACCGGGGCGGTTGCCGCGGCCCGGTCTTCGTCGCGGCCGAAGTAGGAGAGGCCCAGCCAGCCGGCGAGGCACAGCGGAACGACCGTTTTGAGTATGGTGGAGTGGGTGAACATCGGTTGTGTTGGTAGTGAATACAGGTAAAAGCACGCCGGCGCCGTTTTTTACCCTACGGGGACGTTAACGGGGCGCCGGCCCACCAATTTAATACAAAAATTTATTGAAATTAAGCAAGGGGTCGCCGCATCCGTCCTGTACTCTCCTGCTCGGGCGGAGAAGGGGGGAAGGTTGTAGGGTTAGAGACGCCATTTTCACCACGGGGGGAGAAAAAGGGAGTATTGGGTATTTAGAATTGAGTATTGAGAGAACAGAACCGCAAGAGGCGCAAATAAAAACCGTGAAGGGCGCAAAGGGGTACGCGTTCACAACAAAGTACGCGTACTGGGGGCAGCGTCCGCTGGTGAGTGTGGATAGGGGAATCCCGGGTTGCTGGCGCAGGCGTCCGCCTGTGCCTTTCCGGACCGGAAGCGTCCGCTTCCAGCCGGCAGGCTTACGCTTCTTCCTGCCGCCGAGCTAACTTGTTCTACTGGCTCGTCTCTTCCAAAGCATCCTTCCCTTTGGTGCTGGTCCTACACGTCGTGCCGCTTTTTAAAACGAGTAAGCCTGCCGGCTGGAAGCGGACGCTTCCGGTCCGGAAAGGCACAGGCGGACGCCTGCGCCAGCAACCCGGGATTCCCCTACCCACACTCACCAGCGGACGCTGCCCCCAGTACGCGTACTTTGTTGTGAACGCGTACCCCTTTGCGCCCTTCACGGTTTTTATTTGCGCCCCTTGCGGTTCCGTTCTCTCAATACTCAATTCTAAATACCCAATACTCCCTTTTTCTCCCCCCGTGGTGAATCACCTCAGAAGTGGGGGCTGAGTGCCGCCTCGTCGGCGGGCAGGCCGTAGTAGAGCGAAATGTTGCTGAAGGCGTTGCTGCGGGGCCGGGTGCCCTCGGGGTAATAGTACGCCTGCGGGTTGGCCTTGATGCGGTTGCCGTACGCCGTGATCACCTCGATGGCCCGTCCGGTGCGGACCAGGTCGAACCACCGTTTGTTTTCGAAGGCCAGTTCGACCCTTCTTTCGCGGTAGATCGCCTCCTTGAGGTCGCCCGTGGCCTCGCCCAGCCCGGCGCGCCGGCGCACCTGGTTGAGGTACCCGGCTGCTTCACCCGCTTTGCCCCCTTCGTTGAGGGCTTCGGCCAGCAGCAGCAGCACCTCGGCGTAGCGGTACACCGGCCAGTTGGTGCCGTGGTTGTTGTGCACGCTGTGGCGCTTGGCGAACTTGCGGATGTACGGGTACACCTTGTCGGCCCGCTGGCTGCCGCTCAGGGTGACGTAGGCAATCGAAGCGTCCTTGCGGGCGTCGCCGGGCTCGTAGGCGGCAATGATGTCGGGCGTCGGGATGTTGTTGCCCTCGGCGTCCAAGGGCTGCGGGTTGGCCGTGCCGGTAATGGCGACGAGTTCGGTGGCGGCCATCGGGCGCGGCAGGAACTGGTAGAGGAAGTTGCTGTTGAGCCCCGCGGCGCCTTCCTGGAACTGCACCTCGAACACCGACTCGCGGTTGTTCTTGTTGCCGGTGGACGTGGAAAAGGCGTCGGCGTACTCGGGAATGAGGGCGTACTCGCCGCTGCCCACCACCTCGCGGAGCAGCTTTTCGGCTTCCGGCCAGTTTTTAAGCACCACGTACACGTTCGCCAGCAGCGTCTGGGCGGCGCCGGAGGTCACCCGGCCCGCTTCCTGCTTGGATTTGGGCGGCAGCAGCGGGATGGCTTCCCGGAGGTCTTTGACGATCTGGGCGTATATTTCTTCCTCGGAAGACAGCGGCAGGGCGGCGTCCGCGCGGCCGGTGGACGGGACCAGGTGCAGCGGCACTTTGCCGAAGTACCGCACCAGTTCGAAGTAGGCGTAGGCCCGCAGGAACAGGGCCTGGCCCTTGAGGTTGTTTTTAACGGTTTCGTCGAACGCCACCGGGTCAATGGTGGTGAGGATCTGGTTGGCGCGGGAAATGATCACGTAGTCCTGCCGGTACTGGTTGAGTACGTGCACGTTGGAGGTAACGCCCCCGGCCGTGGGAACGGCAAAATCGGCGATGTCTTCCTGCTGCTCGGTGGCCCCGAACAGGGGGTTGCGGGCAAAGTACGTGTTGTCGGAGTGCATTTCGCCCAGCAGCCACGCCCGGTCGTTGACGATGGTGCGCAGGGGCACGTACGTGGCGTTGACGGCCTGCACAAAATCGCTTTCGCTCTTGAAGAAGGTGGCCGAACTCAGGTTGGTCTCGGGCACCACGTTCAGGAATTCTTCTTTGCACCCGGCCAACAGGAGGCCCGCCAGGGAGGCTATGTAAAGGGTTTTTGCTTTCATTTGGTTGATAAGTAAAAGGTTGGACAGGGGAATGATTGCATGATTCTATTATCCTCTGATTCAATCATTTAGTCATTTAAAAATTCAGGTTGAGGCCGAGGGAGTAGGTGCGCGGCACGGGGTAGTTGGACAGGTCAATGCCCTGGCTCAGGTTGCCGCCGTCGCCCAGGCCGTTGCCCTGCGCACTGGTTTCGGGGTTGGGGCCGCCCCAGTACTTGGTGAACACGAACACCTGCTGCACCGACGCGTAGAGGCGGGCCGTCCGGAAAAGCTTCCCGAGGGCGCCGAACGTGTAGCCCAGCGTGACGTTGCGGATGGTCAGGTAGGAGGCGTCCTGGATGAAGCGGCTGTTCATCCAGTCGCGTTCGATGCCGGTGACGTTGCCCCCGCCCACGGTGGTGCCGTAAAAGCCCCGGCCCGGGTTTTCCTCCGAGCGGAAACGGTACTTGACGCCGTCCACCAGGTTGAACACGCCGTCGAGGTTGGCCGTGCTGTAGAGGTGGCGCACCAGCAGCTTGTTGCCGTGGGAGCCCGAGGCCACCACCGCCAGGTCGAAGTTGCCGTACTGCACGTTGTTGGTGATGCCGTACACGAACTTGGGGAACGGGTTGCCGATGAGCGTCCGGTCGTCGTTGTCGCCGCCGTTGGTGATGATGCCGTCGTTGTTGACGTCGCGCAGTTTGATGCTGCCCACGGTAGAGCGGCCGGGCACCTGGGGCGAGTTGGCCAGGTCTTCGGCGTCCCGGTACACGCCGTCGGCGATCAGGCCGTAGAACTGCCCGAACGGCTCGCCGACCTTGGTGATGTGGAACGTGCCGTACACCCGGTCAATGCCTTCGGCCAGGGCGATGACCTTGTTGCGGTTGAAGGAGAGGTTGGCGCTGGTGGTCCACTTGAGCCGGCCTACCGTGTTGCGGGTAGTCACGGCAAACTCGTGGCCCCAGAAGTTGATCTCCCCGATGTTGTCGTTGAAGTTGGTGTAGCCCGACTCCTGGGCCACCTGCACGCTGTAGAGCAGGTTGGTGGTTTTCTTGGTGTAGTAGTCGTACATGAACTGGATGCGGTCGTCCAACACGCCCAGGTCGAGGCCGAAGTCGAACTGCTTGGTGGTTTCCCAGCCCAGGTACGGGTTGGCCAGCGACGTAAAGGCCGCCCCCGAAGCCACCCGGTCGCCGAACACCGCGTTGACGGTATTGTTGATGAGGGCGTACTGGGTGTAGTTGCCGATGTTGTTGTTGCCCGTCACGCCGTAGCTGGCCCGCAGCTTGGCAAAGGAGACCTGGCGGACGTCCTTGAGGAAATTTTCGTCCGAAAGTACCCAGCCGGCCGAAACTGACGGGAACACGCCCCACCGGTTCTGCGACCCGAACCGCGAGGAACCGTCACCCCGCACGGAGGCCGTGAACAGGTATTTGCCCCGGTAGTTGTAGGTGAGCCGCGAGAGGAGGGAGGTCAGCGTCCATTCGTTGACGGCGTTGCCGGTGTTGGAGCCTACGCTGGTGGCCACGCTGAACAGGTTGCCCGTGTTGGCCGCCCGGTTGATGTTGATGGCCCCTTGCAGGGTGGGCAGCTGGTCGTTGGCGTACGTATCGGCCTGGATGCGGCTCACGTCCTGGCGGAACAACTGGTTGGTAAAGCCGCCCAGGAGTTCGAAGTGGTGCGCCCCGAAGCGGCGGGCGTAGGTGGCCAGGTTTTCGTTCAGCCAGGCCGCGTTCTGCACGTCTTCGCGCACCGAAACGGCGGTGGTGGGCACGGGCGTGTTGATCGCGTTGGTGGCCGTGGAGGGGTTGAAAAAGAAGAACTTGGAGTTGAGGTATTCCACGTTGAAGGTGGACTTGAGGGTGAGCCCTTCCAGGGGCTGGTACTGGAGGTAGGCGTTGGCCAGCAGGTTGGTGGTTTTGGTTTCGTTCACCAGCTCCTCGGCGGCCCGCACCCAGTTGGGGTAATCGAAAATGTTGCCCGTGCTGGCCGGGAACCGGTTGAACTTGGTCAGCGTCCCGTTCTCGTCGTAGATGGGCATCACGGGCCAGGTGTGCAGGGCGTTGAAGAGAATGCCCGTGCCCCGGTCGCCGTCGGTGCGGGGGGTGTTGTCGAACACGTACGACGGGGCCAGGTTGAAGCCGATGCGCACCTTGTCGGACACGGCGTACTCGGTGTTGAGGCGGGCCGAGTACCGCTTGTAGGCGTTGTTGAGCACCACGCCCTGCTGGTTGAACACGCCGGCCACCAGGGCCGTGCTCAGCTTGTCGGTGGCCGACGTCACGGTGAGGTTGTAGCTCTGGAGGGGGGCCGTCCGGAGCAGGGCCCCGTACCAGTCGTTGTTGCGGCCGGCGTACTGCGAGGGGTCCTGGAACTCGGCCGGCACGGGCTGGCCCGCGTCTTCGTAGTACTCCTTCTTGAACTGGGCAAACTCCACGGCGTCCATCATGTCGATGCGGCCCCGCTGGGGCACTTTCTGAAAGCCCACGAAGGTGTTGAAGCTGACGTTGGTCTGGCCGGGCTTGCCCCGGCGGGTGGTAATGAGCACGACCCCGTTGGCCGCCCGCGACCCGTAGAGGGAGGTGGACGCGGCGTCTTTGAGGATGGAAATGTCCTCGATCTCGTCGGGGTTCATGGCGCCGATGTTGCCCGTGATGGGAAAGCCGTCGATCACGTACAGCGGGTCGCTGCCGGCCGTCACCGACAACTGCCCGCGGATGCGCACGGACATGCCCTGCCCGGGTTTGCCGGTGGTCTGGTTGATCTGCACGCCGGCCACGCGGCCCTGCAACTTCTGGGTGACCTGCGGCACGGGGATGTCGCGCAGTTCCTGGGCGTTCACGGTCTGCACCGCCCCGGTGACTTCCTTCTTCAACTGGCTGCCGTAGCCCACCACCACTACTTCCTGGAGCGCCTTGGTGTCGGGGGCCAGGCTGACGTCAATGGTCGTGCGGTTGTTGATGGGTACTTCGCGGGCGGTGTACCCCACGAAGGAGATGACCAGCGTGCCGGTGCCGTCGGGGACGGTGAGGGAGTACCGGCCGTCGGCGTCGGTGGCCGTGCCGGTGGTGGTGCCCTTGAGCACGACCGACACGCCGGGCAGCCCGCCGCCGTCGCCCTCGGAAGTGATCCGTCCGCCGACGGTGAGGGCCAGGGGCCGGGCGCCGTCGCCGGGTTGGGCCGCCGGTTGGGCCGCGGGGACGGGGGGTAGAAGGAGGGATAAAGTGAGGGGTTGGGCCCCAACGGGTGCCTGGAGCCAGCCGGCCAGCAGCAGCGCCACCCAGGGCCTTGCGTTGAATCTACGTGCTTTCATAGAGGGATCGGGTTAAGCAAGCGTTTGTCTTGAAAGGGCATTGGGAAAAGCGGACGCGGGGGCGCCACGGGGCTGGGCGTATAGCGTCCCGGAAATGGTGCAATGGACCGGGCGGAACCGGGAAAATAGCCGGCCGCGGCGTGTACTGATTGGCGCGTAAGGGTGGTCCTGAAAAAGGCTCAGGGCCGGTAAAAAAGCAAATAATGCAAATATTTATTAAAATTAATCAAGTTAAGGCTGTAACCATCCTGTGCTCTCCTGCTTTACGGAGGCGGGTTTCAGGCAAAGACCGCAAAGGAGGAGCGCAAAGGGCGCAAAGAAAATAACTTAACCGCAGCGGGCACAGAGGGCGCGCAGAGGAGGAGAGTGGGTAGGTACGCATTCCTGCCTGGTATACGCATTCCTGCCTGGTACTGGTATCGCTTCGGGTAAAGGGCCGCCTCGCGGGCAGGCGTCGCCTCGCGGCTCCCCTCCTGGGAGTAGGGCTGTTCATTTCAAGTTATAATATCCAGGAGTACAGCTCTTTGATGTTGTGGGCATAGCGTTCAGTGGTTGTTTTAAGCGAGGTAAATCCTTTGGCTCTGGTCAAATTGAGGACTATGTTCTTGATAAGCGAGACGTTTTTGGCGGCCTGATGGTGTCGGATGCGGTTTTTGTCTTCCTTCATGAGCACATCTTTGACCCAATGCAAACGGTTCTCAATGCCCCAGTGATTGCGGATGAGTTGGGCGGCTTGTTGGGCCGACTCCATTGAGCGGCTCAAGATGTAGTAGTGGGTCTTCTCATAAGGCTTGGCTTTCTGGTGGCGCTTGCCTTTACGGTAACCCCAGCGCCTGAGCACCACAAAGCAGACAATGCCTTTGTAGTAGTTTTGCCAGTCTTGCGGGGCGGCAAAGAGCTTGCAATGGCGGTGTTCCAGGCGGCCCCGGTTCTTCTCGCGGCACTGGTGCTCACTGGGGGGCTTTTGAGAGCGGGCCTCTTGTTGGAGCAAGGCGCTGAGTGTGACCTGGTTGGCTTTCACCTGCAAGCAGTAGTCATTGCCCGAATCAACGATTGCTTCTAGCGTTTTTTTTGGCTGTGCAAGGCATCCATCGTAAGCATGGCTCCTTTCAGGTCCAGCTTTTCAATCAAATCGCGCACGACTTGGGCCTCGCCCTGCTTGCCGTTGTGATAAGCCTGTAAGCCAACTACCTGCTGGCTTTGGTGGGAAAACACCTGCACCATAGCCACAAAGTCCTGGTAGCTTTGCGGGTAGTCACTCAGGGTAGACTTCAAACTCTTGCCATCCAAACTGTAGGCGTCTTGCTTAGGGTCAACACCTTGCTTAGGGTCAACACCTTGCTTAGGGTCAACACCTTGCTTAGGGTCAACACCTTGCTTAGGGTCAACACCTTGCTTAGGGTCAACACCTTGGCCTTGCTGGGCATGTAGCTGAGGCTGGGCATGTAGCTGAGGCTGGGCATGTAGCTGAGGCTGGGCATGTAGCTGAGGCTGGGCATGTAGCTGAGGCTGGGCATGTAGCTGAGAGAGCCAGGCTTGGAACTGCTCCTTGAAGGCTTCAAAGTCGAGTTTGCCTAATACTTCGCGGATAGTAACATGGCCTGGTACGCCATATTGAAAGCCAAACAAGCGCACAAACTCCCAGGCGTGACGCGTCATGAAACGGGCCAGTTCCCGGTAGCCGTAGTAGCCGCTTAAATTGCCTATCACTACCATGGCCAGTAGCGAGGGCAAGGGGTGGCGACTACCCTTTTTACAGCGAGGATCAGGTACTTTCGACAAGAAGGATAACAAGTTAGCTGCCATATCTACAAGCGTTTCTTGCAAATATACTTTCTAACAAGCCTTTACACCAATACCGAACAGCCCTACTCCGAGGAGGGGAGCCGCAACGCGACGCTTTCCCGCCATGCGACCCCTGACCGCCATGTGGCGCCTGCTGTTTATTTTTCCCTACAAGATTAGCTCCGAGGAGGGGAGCCGCGATGCGAACACTACCCGCAATGCGACGCCTGCCGCGATGCCACTTCTTCCCCTAATGCGAATGTGCCTCCTCGTACCCATCCTACTAAATAAATTTTCAATTGACTACGCCTCGTCCCGCTTGCGCCGCCGCTTCTCCTTGTGCCTGGACAGGTACTGCTTGGCTTCCTTGTAGTGTTCCGACTTCCGTTCGGCCCGGTCGAGCAGCACTTCGTAGTACTTGCGGGCTTCGTCCACGTTTTCCTCGCCGTCGTAAATGCGGCCCAGCGCGGCCAGGGAGCCCCAGTAGTAGCCGCTGTCGAACGCCTTGCCCTGTTCGGAGTACACCACGGCCCGCTTGTAGTACGTTTTGGCCTTTTCCGTGTCGCGGTTCATGTTGCTGTAGAGGTACCCCAGGTAGTAGCTGGCGTACCGGCCGCTGGTCATTTCGTAGCCCGGTAACCGCTGGTTCTCCAGCTTGTCGAGGATGTTCAGCGACACCCGCTCCACTTCTTCGAGCCGGCCCTGCATGAAAGCCAGGCGGGCGTAGTACCGTTCGAAGTACGCATTGTCGGGGAACGTCTCGTGCAGGTACTTCGACAACTGGTACGCCTTGATGGGCTGGTTCTCGTCGCTGTAGATGCGCATGAGGAAATACTGGGCCTCCGTACGCGTGTAGAATGCATTGTTGGCTACTTCCTGCAACTGCTTGATGCCCTCCGCCTTGTCGCCCTTGGGGAAGAGCCAGAGGATCGTTTTGAGGGACGGGTAATTTTCGGGCACCCAGTCGCGGTAGTAGTTGTAGAGGGCGTCGCCGAACAGGAACTCGGGGCTCAGTTCTTCGTAGCCTTTGCTCTTGTCGAGGTAGTTGAGTGAATTTTTGGATGCCACGGCCGCCTTGCGCCAGTCTTTGCGTTCCGAGTGCAGCCGCCCCTTGAAACCGTAGGCCGCCGCCAGGAAAAAGGCCGCCTCGATGTTCTTCTCGTCCGCATCGTAAAGTTTATCCGACACGTTGATCACCGTGTCCATGTAGGCCAGGAACTTGGTGTCGTACTGCTGGTTGTCAATGTTGGGCACGATCTTCCACCATTCGCTCAGGCCCAGCAGAAAGTAGGGCAGCGGGTGGTTGGGGTACTTGAGCTGAAACCACCGGAACTCGGCTTCCGCCTTCTCGAACTTGAAGTTGTACATGTCGTTGACGGCCCGGGTGGCCTGCACCATCATGTCCATGTCCATCAACAACATCTTGGGCATCTCCTGCTTCTGGGCCGACGCGGTGGCGAAAGCCAGGAAAAACAGGGCAACCAAACATCTTACTTTCATGCGATGGGAAAATTTGGATGAAACCTCAAACGTAAAGCAAAATCCGGGCGGTATAAGTTCATTCGGCATGCCCGGCTGCGCATGGGTAAGTTTATTTGGACTTTATGCTAAAATACCTATATTGGTCATAACCATACGCCGGTACAGGTGCCCCAAAGCGACGGCAACTCTTTTGTAAACGATTGATTGTCTAGCTTTTGTATGGACGGCTGCCGCAAAAAAGACATTTTTTGCCGCTTTGCCGCCCCAAAAGCCGGGAGCGGGCACGATGTAGGATTTTAGACGGAACTTTATGGAAAGTGTACTAAACGTATCTTTTTTGGGCGGCCTCCTGTTAATTTTAACCACCCTGCGGCTCACCTGGCTGATGGGCACCGGTTACCACGCCGGAGGAGCCCGGGCCGCGCTGGCCGCGTTGCACCAACGGGCCGACCGCTGGTTCCGCGCCGCCTACAAGCCGTTTACCGTACTCGTCATTTCCGGGCTCATCCTCTCGGCCTGCTACGCCGCCACCGGCGACCGTTACCTGGAGGTCGGGCAAACGGCCCTCGTGTTCGGCCTGGGCAGCGCGGGGCTGGGCGTGCTGCTGACCACCGTGCTGGCGGACCTCCAGCGCACCCTGCACATTTCGCTGGACCTGCAAGCAGACGACGGGCCGCGGCTGACGGCCGGCAAGGCGCTGGTAACCGTGCGCAACCTGGTGATCTGCCTGCTGTGCCTGCTGCTGGTGCTCCTGCGCCAGCCCTACGAAAAATGGGGCCTCTTTCCCACGCTGTCGGTGCTGGCCGGTTTTGCGCTGGGCGGCTCCTCGGCCCTGCTCATCGCGTACGTGTACCGGGGTCAACCGGCGCAGGCAGTTGAAACACCCTCCTGGGTGGGCCGCCTGCTCAAGCCCCACCGGCTCGACATGCTGGCCGGGGCCATCGCGGCCACCATGCTGCTCGGGGCCGGGCTGTCGGAAGTAAGCGCCATCGGCGCCCCGTCGTGGGCCTCCGGTCCGGTCATGCTCCCGGTGCTGCTGGCCGTCAACGGCGTGATCGTGTCGTCCATCACCGCCCTGCTCACGGGCAGCCACTTCGACCACCTGGGGCTTTCGTACCGTTCGCTGCCGCAGAAGCTGCTCAACGCCGTGCTGATGGGCGGCATCACGCTGGGCGCCGTCAAGTACATGCTGGCAAATCATTGGGTGCTCAATGGCCGCGAATACCAGGCGTTGCACGTATTCTACACGGTGCTGGCGGGCATTGCCGGCGGGCTGGTGTTCCACGAGGCGGGCCGGTTCTACAGCTACTGCCGCGACCAGTACCACGCGTACTTCCGGCTGTTCCGCACCAAGGAATGGTTCGTGTGCAAGGTGCTGCGGCTGACCGTCCGGACGGTGTACATGGTGCTGCCGCCGGTCATTGCCGCCGGGTTTTTCCTCAAAGCGTTCGAGTACGCCGGGCTCTACGGCATCATGCTGGCCCTGGTCGCCATGCTGTCCAACCTGACCACGCGTTTCGGCGAAACGTTCCGAACCTAAGGCGCCAACCGGCGTTTTGGTATATTTGGCCCGCCGTGCTGCGTATGATACAGATCAAAGACAAAACGTTCGAAGTGTTCATTCCCGAAGCGGGGCTGGCCGAAAAGGTCGCCGCCGTGGCCGAACGGATCAACCGGGACTATGAGGGCAAAAACCCCGTGTTCGTGGCGGTCCTCAACGGGTCGTTCATGTTTGCCGCCGACCTGCTCAAAAAGATCCGCATTCCCTGCGAAATCACCTTCGTGAAAGTAGCTTCTTACCACGCCATGCACTCCACCGGCAAGGTAAAAGAGCTGATCGGCCTCACCGAAGACCTCGCCGGGCGGCACGTGGTGGTGGTGGAAGACATTGTGGACACGGGCATTACGATGGAGCAGATCCTGGCGCAACTGCGCACGCACCGGCCGGCTTCCGTCAAAACCGCCGTGCTCCTGTTCAAGCCCGAAGCCCTGCAAAGGGACGTGCCGCTGGACTACGTGTGTTTCGAAATCGCCAACCGCTTCGTGGTGGGCTACGGCCTCGACTACGACGGGTACGGCCGCAACCTGGCCAGCCTCTACGTACTCCGGGAAGGCTAGGCCCGAACCAAACCGTTCATCGAATATTACGCACGGATGTTAGAATTTGCGGCGGATGTAACTACATTTGTACTTTCTTCTTTACCAAAATGTTAAATATCGTCATCTTCGGCCCTCCGGGAGCGGGCAAAGGCACTCAGAGCCAACAACTCATTGACAAGTACCACCTCGTTCACATCTCCACGGGCGACCTCTTCCGCGCCCACATCAAAAAAGGTACGGAACTGGGCAAAAAGGTAGTTGAATACAACAACAACGGCATCCTCGTGCCCGACGAGATGACCATTGCCATGCTTAAAAAGGAACTCGACGACAACCCGGACGCCAAGGGCTTTATCTTCGACGGCTTTCCCCGCACGGTAGCCCAGGCCGAGGCCCTCGACCGGTTCATGACCGAAAACGGCACCGCCATCCACGCGGTGGTGGCCCTCGACGTCACCGAGGAGGAAGTGCGCCGGCGGCTCCAGATCCGCCGCGACGCCGAGCACCGCCCCGACGACGAAGCCTCGAAGGTGAACCGCCGCATCGAAGAGTACTTCAACAAAACCATCCACGTGCTGCCGTACTACGCCCAGCAGGGCCGGCTTACCACCGTGCACGGCATCGGCAAGGTGGACCAGATTTTCGGGCAGATCTGCAACAACATCGAATCCGCCCGCCAGGCCCAGGCGTAACGCTGCCCGTTGAATGACAGGATGGGTCCCGGCGTACGCGGGTTCCCCGGAAAGCCCTTCAACATTTAGTCGTCATTCGAGTGATACCTACGGACTACAAAAGCGTATAAGCCTTTTGTAGTCTTTTTTTTCCGGGTGCGGTTGTTTCCCCGGGCCTTATGCCGGTTGGCATGCATACCCTAAAATTTAAAATTCGTCGCGTGGCTTCTTCCAACTTCATAGATTACGTAAAGATCAATTGCCGCTCCGGCGCCGGCGGGGCGGGTTCAATGCACTTCCGCCGCGAGAAATTCGCGCCGCTGGGCGGTCCCGACGGCGGCGACGGCGGACGCGGCGGCAACATCATCCTGCGGGGCAACGCCCAGCTCTGGACCCTGCTGCACCTCAAGTACCGCAAGCACGTGCACGCCCCCGGCGGCAATTCGGGCCAGGCCGCCCGGCGCACCGGGGCGCAGGGCGAAGACGTGGTGCTCGAAGTGCCCATCGGGACGGTCGCCAAGCTGGCCGACACCGACGAGCAGCTCGTGGAAATCACCGAAGACCAGCAGGAGGTGATCCTGCTGCCGGGCGGACGCGGCGGCCTGGGCAACAGCCACTTCAAGACGCCCACCCAGCAGGCGCCCCGCCACGCCCAGCCGGGGGAGCCGGGCCAGGAAGCCTGGATCGTGCTCGAACTTAAAATTCTGGCCGATGTGGGGCTGGTGGGCTTTCCCAACGCGGGCAAATCCACGCTGCTGTCGGTGGTGTCGGCGGCCAAGCCCGAAATTGCCGACTATCCCTTTACCACCCTCGTGCCCAACATCGGCGTGGTGCGGTACCGCGACGACCTGTCGTTTGTGATGGCCGACATTCCCGGCATCATCGAGGGCGCCTCGCAGGGCAAGGGGCTGGGGCTGCGCTTCCTGCGGCACATCGAACGCAACTCCATCCTGCTGTTCCTCATCCCGGCCTCCAGCGAAGACCCAGGCAACGATTACCGCATCCTGCTCCACGAACTGACCGAGTACAACCCCGAACTGCTCGACAAGCAACGGATCATTGCCGTATCCAAGTGCGACCTGGTGCCCGAAGCGGAGCACCAGGCCCTGACGCGGCAACTGCCCGCCGACGTGCCGCACGTGCTCATTTCCTCGGTGACCGGCATGGGCATCGAACCGATGAAGGACCTGATCTGGCAGGCCCTGCAAGGGAGCCGTCCCCAAGCCCAATAACCCAAACTTGTCCCCTATGCGCAACCTGGCACTGCTGGCCGGACTCCTCGCTTTCCTCCCGGCCTTCCGGGCTTTTTGCCAAACCCAGCCGATCCTCGACCAGAACCCCGCGCGGATCAAGTGGTTCCAGGTGAGTACGCCCCGCTTTCGGGTGATCTTCCCCGAAGGCTTCGACCGGGAGGCGCTGCGGACGGCCAACACGCTGCAACACATCTACACCCCGGTGTCGCGCACGCTGGGCCGCGAACCCCGGCCGATCTCCATCGTGCTGCAAAACCAGACCGCGGTGAGCAACGGCTTCGTAACGCTTACCCCGCGCCGCTCCGAGTTTTTCACCACCCCGCCGCAGGACTTTACCCTGCTGGGCAACAACGACTGGCTCGACCTGCTGGCCGTGCACGAGTTCCGGCACGTAGTGCAGTACGACAAGGCCCTCACGGGCTTCTCGCGGGGCTTGTATTACCTGTTCGGCAACAACGGCCTCAGCCTGGTGAGCACCACCGTGCCGTCGTGGTTCTGGGAGGGCGACGCCGTGGGCACCGAAACGGCCCTCACCGGGGGCGGCCGGGGCCGCATCCCCGCCTTCGACGTGGCCCTGCGGACGCAGTTGCTCACGCGGGGGCCTTTCTCGTACAGTAAGGCGTACCTGCGGTCCTACAAAGACTTCGTGCCCAACCACTACGTGCTGGGCTACTTCATGACCACCTACCTCAAGCGGCACTACGGCGCCGAAGCCTGGGGACGCATCCTGACGCGTACCTACAACGTGCCCTTCCAGCCGTTCCGCTTTTCGTGGGCCATCCGCAAAGAAACCGGCATGAAGGTGGAAACCCTCTACCGGCAGACCGTCCGCGAACTCGACAGCCTCTGGACCGGCCAGGGGACGGGATTGCCCGAAAAATCGGCGGTGACGGCGCTGCCCACCGACCGCAACAAGGTGTTTACCAACTACGAATACCCGCAGTACCTCTCCGACGGCCGGATCCTGGCCCAGAAGTCGGGGCTGGCGCACATTGACCAGTTCGTCACCCTGGGCCGGGAAGGCGGGGAGCAGAAAGTGTACGTGCCCGGCTTCCTGAGCGAAAGCGTCACCCTCTCGGTGGCCGCCGACCGGCTGGTGTGGACCGAACGGGCCTTCGACCCCCGCTGGGGCCTGCGCGACTACAGCGTGATGAAGGTGTACGACCTGCGGACGCGGCAAAAGCGGCAGATTTCCCGCCAGACCCGCCTGGGCGCCCCGGCCTTCTCGCCGGACGGCAAGCAGATCGTAGCCGTGCGGGTGCTGCCCAGCAATGCGTACAACCTGGTGCTTCTCGACGGTGAGACCGGCCGGGAACTCAAGACCTTCGAAAACCCCGAAAACGCCTTTTACACGGCCCCCCGCTTTACGCCCGACGGAGGGGCCGTGGTGGTGGTCAAGCGCATCCGGGAGGGCAAAACGATTGAACGGATCAACGTGCAGACGGGGGAACGCCGGGACCTGGTGCCGTACACGGGCCTCAACCTGAGCAACCCGGTGGCGCACGGCGACTACGTGTACTTCAACTCGCCCCGCAACGGCATTGACAACATTTTTGCCGTGCACGTGCCGACCGGCCGGCAGTACCAGGTGACCGACCGCCAGTTTGGCGCCTACAACGCCACCCTTTCGCCCGACGGCCGCGAGATGGCCTTCCAGGACTTTACGCCCGCAGGCTTCCGTATCGCCACGCAGCCGGTGGATACGGCGGCCTGGACGCCCCTCGAAAATGTGACCGACCGCACGGTGGCCTACTACCAGCCGCTGATCGCGCAGGAAGGCGGCCACAGCATCCTGGACGACGTGCCCCGGGCGAAGCTGCCCGTGCGGCGGTACCGGCAGTGGAAGCAACTGTTCAACCCCTACAGCTGGGGACCGCTGGTGAGTTCTTCGGGGGAGGCGCTGGAAGTGAGCCTCGCTTCGCAGGACCTGCTGAGCACGACCCTGGCGAACGTGGGCTACGGCTACGATGCCAACCAGAACACCGGCCGCTTCTTCGCCAACCTGAGTTACCAGGGCTGGTACCCGGTGCTGGATGCTACGTTCAGTTCGGGCATGCGCCAGACTGCCGTCACGATCAACAATGTCAGGCAGGACCCCGATACTACCTTCAGGGATGCCTGGCGGGAGAACCGGTTTTCGGCCGGGGTGCGCCTGCCGTTCAACTTTACCCGTTCCAAGTACAGCGAAAGCCTGAGCCTGGGGGCCTTTGTCAACGTAACGGACGTGTCGGGCTACGGGCTGCCGGTCCGCTTCTACTCCGAAACCGGCAACGGCACGCTGTACGACACGCGGTACAGCCTCACCTACAACCGGCTCATCAAAACGGCGCCGCGCGACGTACTCCCCCGCTGGGGCCAGAGCCTGTCGCTCTACTTCCGGCACACGCCCTTCCGGGGCGACTACAGCGGGCGGATTTTCACGGCCCAGGCCGGACTGCTGCTGCCGGGCCTGGGCCGGCACCACGGCCTGTGGCTGCGCGGGGGGTACCAGCAGGAAGACCTGCGGCGCACGGCCCGCAACTACCGCTTCCCGACCACGCTGCTCTTTCCCCGGGGCTTCCTCTACCAAAGTTTCGAGCATTTCGTGAAGGGCTCCGCGGATTACCGCCTACCCATCCTGTACCCCGACCTGGCCTTCTGGCGGCTCGCGTACCTGCAACGGATCAAAGGGAACCTGTTTTTCGACGCCGGCCAAGGCGTAGCGGAAGGGCGCACCCGGAACTTCTACTCGCTGGGCCTCGACCTGACGGCGGACTTCAACGTGCTGCGGCTGCTGCCCCAACTGGAAGTGGGCTTCCGGACGTACTACCTGCCGCAAACCGGCAAGGTCGGTTTTGAGTTCCTGGTGTTAGACATCGGATTTTAACGCAATGAGCCCTACCCAACTTACCGAAGAACAACGGGAAGCCGTGCAGGGCCTGCTGGCATTCCTGCCCGCCCTGGAAAACACGGAGGCCCACTACCTGCGCAACGGTTACTGGAGCGAAATGTACAGCGTGGTCAGCGCCCCGGTGGCCCGCGACCTGTTCCGCTACCTGCGCGACCACCGCTTCGTGCTGGAAGATTTCGACTGGGAAAGCTGGGGCGAGAGAGCCCTGTCGTACATGGACGACCGGCAGCAACTGCAAACGGCCGGCTGGCACACCTTGTACCTGCTGCTCACCACGCACGTCAGCGCCGAACGCATCAAGCCGGGGCACCACGACGAAATCCTGGAGAACGGCTTCCTGCGCGACGTGCTGCGGCGGATGAAGGCGCTGCTGGAAGAAGGGTAAAAAAATTAAACCCGGCCGGATGGTCAGTGAAAAGGCGGCAAGGGAACGGCTAAACGCTTATCATCACAGGATTTACGCAATTGCCTGGCCCGTACTGGCAGGGTTCAGGGAGAGAACCTGCCCGGGTGCAGCGGTTTGGCGCAACATATGCCATATCTCAAAGATAGTATGTGATTAGCGTTGGTGAGGCGAAGAAAACGGGCTGGCGCGGTGTGGAACGGGCTGGCGCGAAGCTGTGCTTCGTGCCGGTTATGCTTTCCGCCTCTGGCGGAACGAGGGTTGGTTCATTGCGGCATTGGCATCGTGACTGTTATCCCTGTGTTTTTCGATCTGTTGCCGCTTTCACGTGCCAGTGAGATAAGTCTGAGCGTACTACTCTCTAACGTTGGTTCCGCCAGAGGCGGAAGCAATAGTCGGCACGAAGCAGAGCTTCGCGCCAGCGCGTTCTACACCGCGCCAGCCCGTTTCCTACTTCGCGCCAGCACGCTACACCCCGCCTGCCCGTTCCCCTTTGCCTCACCAACGCTAATCACATACCAAAGATATGGCATATGTTTCGCCAGCGGGTTCCCTAACCAAATGCGGTAAGTGGATCACCCCTCACCGCCCATGCGTATGTCCTGCATCAGGTAACTTTATTGGAAATCTGTCTGAAAACGGGGAAGCCGTCAGAGAACCAACGCTCAACAGAGTAGCCGTCGTAACCCGTATATCCATACACAAAAACCCCAGGGAGACGATTCCCTGAGGTTTTTGCTGGTGTATTTTGATCAAAATGGAATACCGGACACGGATTGGTATCTACCTTTTCACCAGGTTGATTACCGTATCATAGGTAAAGAGGTCATACGAGTTGCCCGGCTCCCCGAAGTATTCCAGGTCTACCCTGCCTTTTCCCACCAAAAACTCAAAAACCGCTTCCGAGGAATTGATTGCCGGCTCTCTGGCAGGGTTGCTGGTAGAGCCATCATAGGAGAGTACATTTCTTGAGGCAGCGACCAGCGGAAAAATATGGCTTGTTTTGTAGTATAAATTGTATCTGCGGGAACGGAATACGTAATCGCAATCATTGGAATTCCCGTTATAATTGAATTTCCCCAAATACAGGATGTCCCAAAGCTCGCCGGACCGGTAGGTATACCAGGGCGTACTCTTCGTCTGGTACCAGTTGCCATTGGCACAAACGGCGGCGGCAACCCGGGCCGTCTTACCGTGATCCTGGGGATTTTCCGAACGAAGCGCAGCGTATTCGTTCAGTTGGCTGAATGCAGAAAACACGGATGCTGAAACATCCTGATCCGCATTGGCATACGAATGACCCGTCCGCTTGAAGACTTCTTCGTTGGTTCGGTGCCGCAAATCCCGGAGCAAAGCTGCTTTATCAGCGTCCATCCCAGCGGCTAAGTTGATCTTGTAACGAGCCTCTATGTAGGCGGACATCTGTTTATGGTCCATCGCCCGGTACGCTTCCGCAACCCGGACCATTTCATCGTGCGGGAGTTGCTTGTAGTAATTTTCGGCGATGTAGGCAACGTCTATGGCGGACGACGCATCAGTGGCCTGGGGAGCAATTGACTCTTTACCACTCTGGCACGATACTCCCAGTAAGAAGACGATGCCGGCGAGAACACTTTGTAATTTTTTCACAATGGCAGAAGGTTTTTGGTGAAAACTGGTTGAAAATAAAACATTATGAACATATGTCAAAAGTATACATAAATTGTCGTGGACCCAAATTAACAAATTGTTATCCCATTTGGCACTCCCGTTCGGCCTTGGCCTTGCAGCCCGGGTGAGCACCTGCCGGCAAAGCAGCCATTACGGCCGGGGTAATTTTTCAATGTCTTTTCAACCGCAGGCACTGGAAACCACTGCCAGCCTACAGCAGGCATCTTACCGGGGAAATTGCATCCGGAAAGGCAGGCTGCCGGTCACGCCAGGCCGCCGTAGTGCGCATCAATTTGCCGCTGCCTCCTTCATTTAAAATGCATAATTTACACTTCAACGTTTTCTTCCTTGCCCTACCGCCACGTCATCGGCCCCCGCACGTATACCTTCCCCAGCCTGCGCGAGTTGCTGGCCAAGGCGACGCCATTGCGTTCGGGCGACCAACTGGCCGGGATCGCCGCCGCCACGGCCGAAGAACGGGTGGCCGCCCAGATGGCCCTGGCCGACGTGCCGCTGTCGCAGTTCCTCACCGAAGCCGTCATTCCCTACGAAGCCGACGAGGTGACCCGCCTCATCATGGACACGCACGACCGGGCGGCCTTCGCGGCGGTGCGCCACCTGACGGTGGGTGATTTTCGCAACTGGCTGCTGGGCGAAACGGCAACGCCGGACGCCCTGGCGGCACTGGCCCCGGGACTGACGCCGGAAATGGCGGCGGCCGTGTCCAAGCTCATGCGGGTGCAGGACCTCATCGGGGTAGCGCGCAAGTGCCGGGTGGTCACCCGCTTCCGCAACACGGTCGGCCTGCCCGGCCGCTTCTCGACCCGCCTGCAACCCAACCACCCCACCGACGACCCCAAGGGCATTGCCGCGAGCATCGTGGACGGCCTGCTGTACGGCAGCGGCGACGCCTGCATCGGCATCAACCCGGCCACCGACAACGTGAACGCCGTGGTGACACTGCTGGAAATGACCGACGCCATCCGCCAGCAGTTCGCCATTCCCACCCAGACCTGCGTGTTGTCGCACGTGACCACGACCCTCGAAGCCATCAACCGCGGCGCCCCCGTGGACCTGGTGTTTCAGTCGGTGGGCGGCACGGAGGCCACCAACCGGAGCTTCGGCGTGGACCTGGCCCTGCTGCGGGAGGCGCACGGCGCGGCGCGGGAACTGGGCCGGGGCACGGCCGGCCAAAACGCCATGTACTTCGAAACCGGCCAGGGCAGCGCCTTGTCGGCGGGGGCGCACCACGGCGTGGACCAGCAAACCTGCGAGGCCCGCGCCTACGCCGTGGCCCGGGCCTTCGAGCCGCTCCTGGTCAATACGGTGGTGGGGTTCATCGGTCCCGAATACCTCTACGACGGCAAGCAGATCATCCGGGCGGGGCTCGAAGACCACTTCTGCGGCAAGCTGCTCGGCCTGCCGATGGGCTGCGACGTGTGCTACACCAACCACGCCGAAGCCGACCAGGACGACATGGACAACCTGCTCACGCTGCTCGGTACGGCGGGCTGCACGTACATCATGGGTATCCCCGGCGCCGACGACATCATGCTCAACTACCAGAGCACGTCCTTCCACGATGCCCTCTACGTGCGGCAACTGCTCGGCCTGCGGCCGGCGCCGGAGTTTGAGGAATGGCTGCTGAAAATGGGTATCTTTGACCGCGACCTGCGCCTGCAACCGGCCGGCGCCGTCAAAGGGCTGCTCGCACTGTTTACATGACCCGGTTCACATGACCCGCCGTTTTTTCCGATTCTTCCCCCACCCCTTTTTCCTGCTCCTGCCCGCCGTGGTGCTTTTTGCGCCGTCGTGCAACGACGAAAACGCCCCGGATTGCCTCAAAAGCACCGGCAAGACCGTGCAGCAGCGCCGTCCCATCTCGGCCTTTACCGAAATTGAGCTGCACAACGACATTGACCTCTACCTGACGCACAGCCCCGACAGTACGCTGACGATTGAAGCCGGCGAAAACCTGCTGCCGAAGATTGAAGTAACCCAGCACGGTGCGAAGCTCACCATCCGAAACCGGAACACCTGCAACTGGGTGCGCAGCTACGAAAGGCCCGTAAAAGTGACCGTGGGCGTTCCCCACGCCAGCCTGTTGCTCACCCACCGCGGGTTCGGCACCATCCGGTCGGCCGAGCCGTTGCAGATGGGTTACCTGAACATTTCGTCTTTCGACGCCAGCGGCGACGTGCAGATGGAGGGCAACCTCGGCCACGTGGTGGTGTTCGCCAACTCCCCGTCCCACATTACGTTGTCGGGCCAGGCGGAGTCGCTGGAGGCGTGGATGCACCGGAACTTCGGCCGGTTGTCGGCGGAGCGGCTGCAAGCGAAGGTGTGCGTGCTCAAGCACGAGGGCAGCAACGAGATGCGGGTCTTTCCCCTCGAAGCACTGCGGGCGACGATCTCCGCCAACGGCACGGTGGCTTACTACAACGAACCCGCCCGGATCACTTCGGAGGTGGGGAAGGAGGGGAAACTGGTGAGGAGGTGAGGGGAATAGGAGGACAGGGTTGAATTGGCTGGGGTTGGCATGGCATTGCAGGCAAGAGCATCGTCTCCTTTGCCTGGGCACCGCCCTTGCCAAGGCCCGCTGGCGCAGGCGTCCGCCTGTGCCTTCCGGACTGAAAGCGTCCCGCTTTCCAGCCGACAGGCTTACGCACCTGCTTACAAATCCTGATCTGGTTTCATGCACTCATTGACGTACCGGCGGTATTGACTACAGTTTCACCCGTCGCAACGGGCTTTCCTTTGCAAGGTCAGGAAGCGGGACATTTGGTAGACGAAAAGAGCAAGCGGACGCTTGGGAGGGGAAGGCACAGGCGGACGCCTGCGCCAGTGTGCCTTGGCAAGGGCGGTGATGCCCCTGCCATGCCAGGAGAAATACGGAATACGCGGAAAACAACCTCTTTCCGCCTCTGGCAGAAAGCATAGTAGGCACGAAGCACAGCTTCGCGCCAGCTCTTTCTACTTCACGTCAACTCTTGCTGATGCGCCTCAGCAGAAAGCCCTGATCTTTCTTGTACCCGGTTTTAACCCTATTCTATTGATATTCGTCCCGGCAGAAAAGGCTTTTTCGCTTTAACCCATTCATTTTCAGTAGCATTTTACGCCCAGCCCACGGATTCATCCGTGGGTAGAGGCACCGATGGGTACCGAACGGTTTTAACCGTTTACTCCTACGACTGGCGTTATTTTTCAAATGAAACGGTTAAAACCGTTGCGAAGCCCCAATGATCCGCTTGAACCCACGGTTGAAACCGTGGGCTGGGGTTGCCCGACCCGCGTTTCAAACCCTGGCATTTTCAACCCTCTTATACAAAACGACTTCATGCGCGCGGATTCGGTTGTTCACAACTACTTGTAGAACAGGAAATTACTAACAACCAACAATTTTTTAGTATTAGTACCCGTACTTCTCTCCCCACCAACCCTTAAGGGCTTTGCGGATTTCGTTTTCGCGGGGGTTGTTGCCGGGCTCGAAGAGCTTGGTGCCGATGATCTGGTCGGGCAGGAATTCGAGCGGCGTGAAGTTGCCTTCGAAGTCGTGGGCGTAGCGGTAGTTTTTGCCGTAGTCCATGTTCTTCATCAGCTTGGTGGGGGCGTTGCGGATGTGCAGCGGCACGGGCAGGCTGCCCTGCTTGCGCACCAGCTCCTTGGCCGCCCAGATCGCCATGTACGAAGCGTTGCTCTTGGGCGACGTGGCCAGGTACACCACCGCCTGCGACAGGATGATCTCGGCCTCGGGGTAGCCGATCATGTTGACGGCCTGGAAGCAACTGGTTGCCAGCAGCAGGGCGTTGGGGTTGGCGTTGCCGATGTCTTCGGAGGACAGGATCACCAGGCGGCGGGCAATGAACTTGACGTCTTCGCCCCCCTCGATCATGCGGGCCAGCCAGTACAGGGCCGCGTTGGGGTCGCTGCCGCGGATGGACTTGATGAACGCCGAAATGACGTCGTAGTGCTGCTCCCCGTTTTTGTCGTAGAGGGCCACCTTGCGCTGGGCCACGTCCATCACCAGGGCGTCGGTAACGACCACCGGCCCGCCGGGCTGCGCCGACACCACCAGTTCGAGCAGGTTGAGCAGGCGCCGGGCGTCGCCGCCGGCCAGGTTGAGCAGGGCCGCCGTCTCCTTCAGTTCCACGCCTTTCGCCTTCAGGATTTCGTCCCCACCCACGGCCTTTTGCAGCAGGCCCACCATTTCCTCGTCGGTGAGGGGCTTGAGCACGTACACCTGGGCGCGGGAGAGCAGGGCGGCGTTGACTTCGAACGACGGGTTTTCGGTGGTGGCGCCGATCAGCGTGATGGTGCCCTTCTCCACGGCCCCGAGCAGGGCGTCCTGCTGGCCCTTGTTGAAGCGGTGAATCTCGTCAATGAACAGGATGGCCCGGCCGTCGGCCCTGGCCCGTTCGATGACCTCGCGGACGTCCTTGACCCCGGCGCTGATGGCGCTGAGCGTGTAGAAGGGAATGCCCGACCCCTGGGCAATGATCCCGGCCAGGGTGGTTTTGCCCACGCCGGGCGGCCCCCACAGGATCATGGAGGGGACGTTGCCGCCGGCCAGGGCCCGGCGCAGCGTGCTTTTTTCGCCCGACAGGTGCACCTGTCCCATCAGTTCGTCGAAGGTGCGCGGACGCATCCGTTCCGCTAAAGGAATTGACATAAAAAATCGGTTTGTTTCCGGGGGAATGGGAAACTATTTACGGGCCGCGGCGGTACCAGCCTCTACAACGCGGAGCTTCTGGCTTTTTTGGCCACCTTGCACCCCCGTCCGAACCGTTTACCGCCTATGCCCACGCAGTCCCAATCCCAGCTCATTAAAATCGGCTCCGGCAAAGATAAAACTCTTAGCAAGGAGCAGAAGCGCTTTAACAACTATATTCAAAAACTCAAAAAGCTCCGGGAGGAAACCGAAAAGCTGCAAGCCTTCAACCGCGAGATTCCCGTCCGGCTCCAGCGCGAACTGGGCCCGCTGGAATCCGAGGAAGTCCGGCTCCGCAAAGACCTGATCCTCCTGCTCGACCGCCACCCGCTGGCGCCCAAGTTGCCCAAGAAGACGCGGGAAAAGCTTTCGCACAT
Source organism: uncultured Cytophagales bacterium (assembly GCA_902805615.1). Classification (GTDB taxonomy): domain Bacteria; phylum Bacteroidota; class Bacteroidia; order Cytophagales; family 172606-1; genus CADCTQ01. The sequence goes on along the minus strand of CADCTQ010000529.1, from coordinate 2,893 downwards.
CATCCGCGAGGAAGCCGCCACCCTCATCCGGGAGTTCGACGTGGAAGAACTCAAGGACGTGCACGACCGGCACGCCGACGTGACGTTCGAAGAAGAACAGGAGCGGATGGAAAAGTCGGCCAAGGAAATGGCTTCGAACATGTTCAAGAATATGTTCGGGCTGGACCTCAGCGAAGAGGCGTTCGAAAGCCCGGAAAAGGCGGCCGAAGAAATGATGAAGCAGCTGGAGGAACAGAAGCGGCGGATGGAAGAACAGCAGCAACAGGCCCAGCAGCGGCGGCAGACCCGTAAGAAAACGCCGGCCCAGCTGGCCCGGGAGCAGCGGCAGGCCGAAGAAGAAAAACGCATCGGCCAGACCACCAAAGCCATCTACCTGGAACTGGTGAAGAAATTTCACCCCGACCAGGAACGCGACGAGGAGAAGCGGGCCTGGAAAACGGAAGTGATGCAGCAGGTGACGGCGGCCTACAAGGAAAACAACTTCCTGGAACTGCTCCAATTACAAATCTCACTGCTGGAAGGCAAGGACCAGTCGCTGGAGAACCTGCCCGACGACCACCTGAAGTACTACAACAAGCTGCTCAAGGAACAGGTGGATGAGTTGCAGGAAGAACTCTACGAGGTGCACCCCCACTACAACGGCAGTCCGTACGGCCACTTCTACGGACCGCCCCACCTGCTCGAAATGAAAATCCGGCAGGCCGTTTCGCAAACCAAAACCACCATCGGGCAACTCAAACACACGCTGACGTCGCTCGACACGCTGCCCGAACTGAAGGACTTCATCAAAAACTTCGACCTCGACGAGGACAACGACACCGATTCGCTGGCGGCGCTGTTTGGCGGGTTTTAAAACAGTCGGCTTAAAGTCGTAAGTCGCCAGTCGTAAGTGGGATTGGGAAGTGATCTTTCGCAATAAGCACTGACAATGCGTAAGTGTTTACGGAGTTGCCCGCCGAAACCGGCTGCGGCTCCTTCCCGATCCCACTTACGACTTACGACTGGCGACTTACGACTATATTTGTAAAAAACGGAACCATGACTACTGAACAACTGAGAGATTTAAAAGCCCGCGTGCAGGCTTTGAGGGGGTACCTTTGACTACGACAGCAAGCGCGCGGAAGTAGATGAACTCGAAAAAATAACCCTCCAGCACGACTTCTGGGACCACCCCAAGGACGCCGAGAAGACGCTCAAGTCTATGAAGCTGCTCAAGAACTGGACCGACGACTTCGATGCAGTGAACGGGGCCTTCAGCGACCTGGAAACGCTGAACGAATTCTACGAGGCCGGCGACGTGTCCGACGAGGAGATTGACGCCGAGTACGCCAAGGTGGAAAAAGCCGTGGAAGCCCTCGAATTCAAGAAGATGCTCTCCAACGAGGAGGACCAGCTGAGCGCCGTGCTCGAAATCAACCCCGGCGCGGGCGGCACCGAAAGCCAGGACTGGGCCGAAATGCTCATGCGGATGTACCTGATGTGGGGCGAAAAACACGGCTATTCCATCAAGCAGGTTGACTACCAGCCCGGGGAAGGTGCCGGCATCAAGTCGGCTGCCCTCGAATTTGACGGCGACTTTGCCTACGGCTACCTGAAGGCTGAGATCGGCGTGCACCGCCTGGTGCGCATTTCACCCTTCGACAGCAACGCCCGGCGCCACACGTCGTTTGCCTCGGTGTTTGCCTACCCGGTGGTGGACGATACCATTCACATTGAAATCAATACGGCCGACATTGAATGGGATACGTTCCGGGCGGGCGGTGCCGGCGGCCAGAACGTGAACAAGGTGGAGACGGCCGTGCGGGTGCGGCACCTGCCCTCGGGGCTCGTGGTGGAATGCCAGCAGGAACGGTCACAGCTCCAGAACCGCGAAAAAGCCCTCCAACTCCTCCGCTCGAAGCTCTACCAGTTGGAGATTGACAAGCGCAACGAGGAGAAAGCCCGGATCGAAAGCACCAAGAAGCGCATTGACTTCGGCTCGCAGATCCGCAACTACGTGATGCACCCCTACAAGCTGGTGAAGGACGTGCGTACCGGCAAGGAAACGTCCGACGTGCAGGGCGTCATGAACGGGGAGATTGACGAGTTCATCAAGGCATTCCTGATGGACCAGGGCGAAGAGCAATAAGGCTTTGGGGGTTCGAAAGTGAACGATTTGACGGACGGAACCACCTCCGTCCCCTCCTCCATTGAGGCTACGATCAGGACACTTTTGCAAAAGATTCATAAAAGGCCCTTCGGAGCCGTCATCCAGACACGGACGGCGGCGTGCGGGAACGGCGGCCACTGACGGCGGCGTGCTGATCTTTATTGTGGTAATGCATCATCGTGGTCAGAGTCGCTGCTGCCGTACTCAGTGTCGTGTGTGATTGGCGCTGTGGTTAAGGGCTGTACCGGGAGAGTTGTACCGGAGGGCCGGGCCAGTACCGGTACGCGCTGGGGGTAGTCTTCGGACTACCCCCTTTTTACGCGCAAAACTTAGTTTTGCCTCTCTTCTGCCCCTCCTAACCATCCAACTGATCTGCTTCTACCTACTTACTCTACCCAAATAGCGTCATGGCATGGCTTTGTGATCTTCCAAGCCAGAACACCAGCAGCAAAACTAAGTTTTGCCCGTAAAAGGGGGTAGTCCGAGTATGTGCTTCGCGCCCTGCCTAGTGAATACGCAGCGTGTAGATACGCAGTGAGTAGCCAGGCAGTGAGCAGGCGCTGTCAGTGAGCAGGCCCCCTTCCTTACGCGCTGGTATCGTTACGCGTTAGTATCGTTGTTTCGGCAGCGGTGGTGTCGCGGCGCGTGGGCCCGGCCCAATGGCGAGGGGCGGGTTGCCTGGCGGGGGGAAGCATCATTGGGCCTAGACCTTTTTGGTTCTTTTTGGGGCAATGCCAAAAAGAA
>CADCTQ010000528.1 GCA_902805615.1 uncultured Cytophagales bacterium | reverse complement strand
AAAGAACCAACCCCACTTACGCATCATCAACCATTCACCAACCCTTCACAACCATATCTTCACAACCCACCCATCACATTACCACCCATCACCAACCCCTTACCACCAACCCATCACTCACCCGACCCCCTCAAATCCCCAGATGCGCCAATCACATGCTCAGTGTCTCACTGACGGCTCAGGATGGCCTTTGACGAAGGTTTTACAAAATGTGTCCTCATCGTAGCCTCCATCAAGGAGGGGACAGGGGTGGTTTTTCGCTAGAACGCACATCTTCTTGAAAATCAAAGACAAACAAGTCTAATAATAACAGGTCGCTCCTACGGAGCTGTTGTCGAGGGGGAGCCGCCCAGTGCTAGGAACAGGGCGTCCCTCCGGGACTCTGCCCAACTACAAGTTACCCACGTGTCATCACCTAAAATGCCAAACCGGGAAGTACTGAATAAAGCCCTTACTGCCTGGGCAATCACCGGCAATATTTCATCACTTATACTGAAATGAATTGGAGATCACGTATTAGATCGTATACAAACATCTGATTATCAAATGAATATCCTCTGCTTCATCGGCTTCGTCATGTTCATCTTGGTATTACAAACATGAACCAGGAATTGATGACCGCTTTTAACCGGAGAAGGATAAGCCCTTCACGTGTGCGTTCTCCCGGGAAAAAGGCACAAAGCCCTTTCCCAGTACCTGGCAGTCTACCTGCATGCCGGTGCTGACGACGCTCCCGAAAATACTGGCTACTGCCGTATCGGCGGCGTCGCGGCCGGCGGCTATTTTGACCAGTCCATTGAGCGGCGCCAGCCGGGTCGCGTCGAACACGAGCCATTGTCCGCCAATGTAGGCTTCAAAGCAAGCGTGAAAATCCGGTGGGTTGAGCTGGTACGCGTAGCCGGTGAAGTACCGGGCGGGAATGGTCAGGGCCCGGCACAAGGCAATGCCCAGGTGGGCAAAGTCCCGGCATACCCCTGCCCGCTCCGTTACCGTATCGTAAGCCGAGGTTTGCGAACTGGTGGAGCCGCTCAGGTATTCCACGTTCTCGTAGATCCAGTCGGTGATGGCCACCACCTGCAAATAGCTGTTCTGGATGTCCCCGAATTTGCTGTAGGCAAGCCGGTAGAGCTTATCCGACTGACAGTACCGGCTGGGAAACAGGAAGGGGATCACCGACCCGTCCAACTCCACCACGGGTACGGCCTCCAACTGGTCTTGCGCAATGACCTGATACCGGGTGTCAACCGTGGCCTGGTAGGAAATGGCAAGGTTGGTCTTTTCGTTCACCTCCAACCGCACGAAGCGATTTTCGCCGTGGGCCGTGGTCAACTCTTCCATTTTGACGGATGGTTCGGTGGTGAAGGTTTCTTCGAGTACGGCCTGCGTGGGGGTTCGCAGGGCGTGGATGCTTAAGATCAAGGTAGTGGGGGAGCGTACTTCGTATTCAAGCACGGAGGAAACCCGGAATTTCATGGCAGCTTATGGTTAAGAGGGATTGGGAGTAAATAATTGAGGGGTAGCTACCAGGTGGCAGGAAAGGGTGGTCAGGAGACGGATTTATCCACCTTTGCCACCCCTTTCGGGGGAGGCAGCCGGCTGAAAGCGGCCTCCATCCAGTCTTCCGGCAGTTGGTGCAACGTGTTCTTCAGCGCGGAGGCCCACTGGGAAGATACGGGTTCCAGGTCTTTCTTCTCGTACCGGTGCTCGATGAGTTTGAAGCTGTCTTTCCGGTACAGCACCACGTCAATGGGAAACTCAACGTCGTTGGCGCTCACCCGGGTGGAATCAAAGGAAAGAAACCCGGCCTTCAAGGCTTGCTTTAAGGTGCATTCGTTGTCAAGCGTGCGGTTGAGAATAGCTTTTCCGTGCCCGGAGTTGCCGATGATCACGTAGGGCGCACCTTGTCCCAGTTCGACCCAGTTGCCTTCCGGATAGAGCAAAAACAACTTGTGTTCCTCGTCATCCCGGAGCTGGCCGCCGACGATCGTATTGAGGTTGAATTTAAAGCCCGACTTTGCCAGCGAAGCCCCGTCTTCTTCCGCCGCCCGCCGGACCTGTTCGCCGAACGCGTTCACGGCTTTGTAGAGTTTGTTGTGTTCGACGCCTTCTTCCAGCAGGTCTTTGAAGTACTGGATCGCCTTGTCGCGGACCGACCGCAGGCCACTGGTCATGATGAAAAGGGAGTGTTTGTCTTTCTGTTCGAGAAACACTTTTTTTTTCACCGTGGTATCCGTGCCGGAGGTGATGCGGGTGTCAGCAAGCGCGAGCAATCCCTCTTTTACTTTGATGGCTAAACAATAGGTCATGGGGTGGAGCAGCTAGCAGTCCGCCGGTGATTGGGTAGAGGTTGAAAATGTGGTCACATCACGGCTGCGAAAGCCTGGAATATACGAAAAGCCGGGCACTCATTGACCAGGGACGGGTAAAAAGAAAGGTTTTCATCCCGGGCGGGCGGGAGAGGGTTCGCCCGCTCCGTATTTCACCCGGTTGCGCATGGGCAAAGGGTCGCTGGTGGTAAAGCGATGGCCGGGCAAGGCGTTTTTTCGGGATTTGGCCGGGGGCGGAACAATAGTCCATCACAAGTACCCGGGAATGGTCCCGCCGCGAGTGGCAGTCCATGCAGACGGCGACGTGATTGGCCAGGTACCGGCCCCGTTCCACCTGGGCGGCGGTGCCTTCCACCTTCAGGTCGGGCGGAGGACCCACCCCGGGAAGTGCAGTAGTGACGAATGCCACCGCGCCGGCAACAGCGAGTACGAGCACGCCGAAGCCCATGCCGACGGCACGAATGATTTTTCTTTTCATACTTGGGTGAGTAGTTGGTCCGGACGCAGTACTCCGGAAAATTGCTTACGCGGCCAGGCCGGGGTAGCCCGCGGCGCATTGAGAAACAGTCATGCTCACTCGGGCTTCCTTTCCCGTTTTCACGCCAAACGATGGGCACGGTCATGCTGACGAAGGAAGCAGCTGGCACACACATGAAGTACGGCGGTGACAATTCCGGCAATACGGGCTTTTGCCGGAGCTGCTTCCCGGTTTACGGGCCAGATGCTTCCTTCGTCAGCATGACCGTGCCCATCGTTTGGCGGGGAGGGTGGGAGAGGCCCTGCCCATGGGGTGATCTGGTAGCCACGGCACGGATGGGTACGGCCGTTGCGCGTTTGCCCGGTAGCCACGGCACTGGTGGGCACGGCTGTCGCGCGTTTGTAACGCGTGACGACTCCCGCCGCGTTTGCAACGCGGTTCAAGAATGGGTTGTGTGAGGGAGCGGCGTTACTAACGCCGGGAGATTACACGGCCGCTGCCACCACTTGTTTAACCAGTTGAATCTCAGCCGTGAGCTTTACTTCTTCGCCCAGGGCCACGCCACCCGTTTCCAGGACCGTGTTGTAGGCGATGCCCCAGTCCTTGCGGTTGATCTTACCGCTCACTGAAAAACCGGCCCGCTGGTTTCCCCAGGGATCACGGGTAACGCCCCGGTGTTCGACGGAAAGGGTGACCGGGTGGGGGGTGTCTTTGATGGTTAACGCACCGTGAACCGCAAAGGTATCTTCGTCCACGCGTTCGATCCCGGTGCTGCCGGTACAACCAAAGCGCCGCCTGGTGGTACCCGATGGACTCCTACAGTTCCCTGGCCTCCCGGCTGATGGTGCCCAGCAGGTTTAAGCTTGCCGCTTCTCCCGGGTAGAATCCCAGCCGGCGGCTCAGGTCATGCGCCTGCCGGGCGTAGGTCCGGGCCGAATCCAGGTCGGCTTTCGACTCCCCGGGTTTGTAGACCTGGTACTCGCCCAGCCGGATGAACTGGTGTACGCGGTTGGTGTCGGCTTTGCCGGCTTGCAGCCGCCTGAGCAGGCTGTCGGCGGCTGCCCGCGGAACCGGCTGGGCGTTGACGGCCGCCGCAAGCAGGGTAAGCAACAGGACCGGCAGCAAAGCCGTCGGGGCGCAGAAGGGTCTCATGGCAGGGGAAGGAGAAGGAGCGAAAGATCAAACGGCAATCCAACAACCAGGCTCTGGCAAGTCACGCTTGCCGGAGAACGAATCCGGCGTTTGCCCCGGCGGGAAGTATTCACCAGGCCGGCAGTGCTTCAACCGCGGGGCGGCTTCTCACGTAACCTCGCCAGCAACGCCGGGGCAGACGGGCAAGCAGGGTACTGATTTACCGCACGTGTACCGCATGCGCACATAACTGCTTAAATATAAGGTGCTTGGGGGTAATCTGAAATAGCTGGCAAAACTTATTTTGCCCGGCGGTGGTTCCAAACCACGCGGCAAGGCTAAACAGGGGCATCCCCTTTGCCGGGGATGGGCGGCGTACGGGAAAAAGCCGGGGTTGGAACTAGTTGTCCGCCAAGATCGTACTGAGTGTATCTGTTCTTCCATTCAGTCTTCCATCCAGCCTCCCGGCCCTGGCGCCGCTCCCTTATGCAACAAGAAATCATCGAAATACGAAACCTGACGATCCAGGATTACGCCGACCTGAAAAGCTCCATGCTGGTGGTCTACAGCCACTGGCCCGGGGCGTACTGGCGGGAACACCATCTCCAGAAGCTGCTGGACGTTTTTCCGGAGGGGCAGGTGGGCATCAGCGTGAACGGAAAAATCGTGGGGTGCGCCTTGTCCATCATCGTCAAGTACAACCGCTTCGGCGACCAGCATACCTACCAGGAAATCACCGACAACTATACGTTCGATACGCACAATCCGCTGGGCGACGTGCTCTACGGCGTTGACCTGTTCATCAGCCCCGACTACCGGGGCATGCGGCTCGGCCGGCGCCTGTACGACGCCCGCAAGGAACTCTGCGAAAAACTCAACCTGCGGGCCATTGTGTTCGGCGGCCGCATCCCCAATTTCCACAAGTACTCGGACGTGCATTCGCCCAAGGAATACATCTCCAAAGTCAAGCACAAGGAAATCCACGATCCCACGCTGTCGTTTCAACTGGCCAATGATTTTCACGTCAAGAAAATCCTGAAGGGCTACATGGCCGGCGACAAAGAATCCGAGGACGTTGCCATCCTGCTCCAGTGGGACAACATTTACTACGTTGACCCTTCCAAATCGGGGGAAAGCCAGAAGACCGTGCTCCGGCTGGGCCTGGTCCAGTGGCAAATGCGGCTCTACAAATCCATTGACCAGCTCTACGAGCAGATCGAATACTTCGTGGACGCCGTGTCGGCGTACCGGAGCGATTTCGTGCTTTTCCCCGAGCTTTTCAACGCCCCGCTGATGGCCGAGTACAACCACCTGTCGGAAGGGGCCGCCATCCGGAAAATTGCCGAGCAGACCGAAGCCATCCGCCAGAAGATCTCCACGCTGGCCGTCCACTACAACGTCAACATCATCACGGGCAGCATGCCTTCCATCCGGGAAGACGGCCTCTACAACGTGGGGTACCTGTGCCGGCGCAACGGCAGCTACGAACAGTACGAAAAACTGCACATCACTCCCGACGAAGCCAAAAGCTGGGGCATGCGGGGGGGCAGCAAGCTGCAAACGTTCGACACCGACTGCGGCAAGATCGGCATCCTGATCTGTTACGACGTGGAGTTTCCCGAACTGTCGCGCCTGCTGGCCGAGCAAAAAATGGAAGTGCTGTTCGTGCCGTTCCTCACCGATTCGCAAAATGGCTACGCCCGCGTGCGTCACTGCGCCCAGGCGCGGGCCATCGAAAACGAATGTTACGTAGCCATTGCCGGCAGCGTGGGCAACCTGCCCCAGGTGCACAACATGGACATCCAGTACGCGCAGTCCGCCGTGTTTACCCCCTGCGATTTTGCCTTTCCGCCCAACGGGATCAAATCGGAAGCGACGCCCAACGCCGAAATGGTGTTGATCGTGGACGTAGACCTGGAACTGCTCAAAGACCTGCACGCCCACGGCAGCGTGCGCAACCTCAAAGACCGGCGCACGGACCTGTACCAGCTTTCCTACCACAGCGAGACCAAATCCAAAAAGCCGGTGAGCCTCAACTTGCTGACCAACGAGCCGGTCATCGCCCCGGTACGGGAATGATGGTTCAGGACTTACGCCGGGAAGCAGGAGCGGTCATAGCAGCAGGCAAGTCCCGCAGGGACGACATACAGGCAGAAAACGCATCAAACCGTACGTGATGCGCGCGGTCTCGTTTTGTTCAACCGCGGATGCCTGATGTTGTCCCATCAGGAATGGATGGAGCCATCTGGTCGCTGATCCTCCCAAAGCTGACTCCCCCCGTTTCCCCGCCAAACGCCGGGTTTGTCATGCCGGGCTTGCGAAGCATCTGGTACATGACCAGCATTTGATTTTCCATCACAACCTGCATTTTCAATTCACCCACGGGGCTGAGGTGCACAGCGGCAAGGTAAGCGGATTCTCCCCGGCCGGGAGCGGTTTGACCGCCGCCGTCCCCCTCCACTGTTTTCGGCCTTGCGTGGTTCGCGTCTAAAGGGCCAGCAATATTACAAACTGGCATTGCGCCGGGGAACCAGGCGCCGCCGGCCGTGACCCGGAAATTAGCCTTGCGTAGTCCTGCGCTGGCGCCCAATAGTGCTATTTCCGGCTCCCTTGCGGTCTGGGTCTGCTTGCCGGCCGGCGCGTGGTCTTGCCTTTGGCGCACCTTTCTTACCTGGTGCATATCTCCCGGCGAATTACACTCCTCCAACTGGTCGTATTGAAGGCTAGTTTATCGTCGGCAGGGGCAACCCTCCCCGACGGATGCCCGGTCATTCAATTCCTCATCGACTCCTATGAAAGTAAAAAAAGTTAAAGACTGGTGCGATGCGACCCTCACGCCGCTGGCGTGGCAACGCATCATGATCCGGCTGTTGCCCGAGTTTCGCCGGGAGGGCTATTTTCTGCACAACATCAACGATGAGAGTACGCTCAGTGAAAGCCTGCTCGCGCACATCAACCGTACCCTTGCCGACCTCTACCAGATCAACTTGCCGACTCAACTCAAATAATCCCATGCTTACCAAAGACTTTACCCTTTTGCGCGGCACCTACCTTCCCACCCGCAACGCCTGCCTGGCCGGCGCGGAGCCGCTGGTATTCCACTGCCACCACTACAATACGTTCCTGCAAAACACGCTGGAAGACGCCAGCGCCTACTTGCCGGTACATCCCATCCTGGTGGAGTCCGCCCAGGAAATTGTTCACGGCCAGTTCAAGGCTTATTTCAGGGAGCAGCCCCACCTGAGCATCCCGGAGCGCAAGCAGGTGGTGGAAGATTATTTCCGCTACAGTGGTTTTGGGAAAGTTTCGCTCTCGGGCGTAAGTGCCAAAGGGGGCATGGTGCAGGCAAGTTCCGACCATTACGGCATCGGCTACCGGACCAAGTTCGGGCCGCGCCACCAGGACGCTTCCGGCGTATCTTTCTTCACGGCCGGCTACGTGGCCGGGGCGACGGAAGCCATCTACGACGCTCCGCTGGGCAGTTTGTCCGTCCGGCAAACCGATTGCCTGGCAAAGGGCGACCCCGAAAGCCGCTTTGTACTGGCCCCGAGTCAGCCCAGGAAGGCACTGCGGCCTTCTCCCCGGGAGGGCCTCTACCAGATGGCCCAGTTGCGCAATGCGGCTGCTTCGCCGGTAGATTACCTGGCCATCCGGGAAGCACTCACCCAAATGCCCATCGAGGGCGGCCCGCAGGACGGCCTGATTGACGCCTTCGGGGTGCTGCTCACCCGGATGTACGCCAATTACTACGCCCTGATTTCCTACCGCTTCCTCAACGCGATGGAAGCGGAAATGGGGCCGGTGGGCGTATCCATCGCAAAAGAGTTGCTGGTGGAAGCCGGCCACACCTGCGCCTTCTACACCTTCGGGGGCATCATGCAATCGGCGGAGTGGGCCGGTCTCATCCAGCCCATGCTCCGGAGCCGGGAAGATTGGGTGCACGGCATCGTGGCCTGCGTGAATGCCTTCGGTTGGGGATTCTGGCAAGTGGCCGAACTGGTGCCGGGTCAGAAGCTGGTCATCCGGATCAAGAGCGGTTACGAAGCCAATGCGTACCTGGGCGCTTTCGGCCAAAGCACTTTACCCATCTCCTTCCTGGCTACGGGTGGCACGGCCGGCATCATGAACCTGCTCTACCACGGGGACGTAACCAGCCACCCCGAGCTGTCCGACGCGTACTACCAGCAGACCTTCAAACACGCGGGCCGGTTCACGGCCACCCAAACCCGCTGCCGGGCCATGGGGGACGAGTACGACGAATTCGTGGCCGAGCGCGACAAGTAACACGCGGATTCACCTCAGGCCCGTTTATGCATTGCA
>CADCTQ010000527.1 GCA_902805615.1 uncultured Cytophagales bacterium | reverse complement strand
CACCAGGGCGGCAATGATCAGCAGGGTCCAGAAAAGGGTGGACAGGCAGCCACCCCGCTTCTTGCGGGCGACGGGCTGCACCGCGGGCGGCGCGGGTTTGCGCTGCTGGCTCCGGCGCACCTGTTCTTCCTGGCGCTTCAGTTCCTGTTCCCGTTCCCGCAGGTGCAGTTGCTGACGCTCCAGATCCCGCTGCCGGCGCTGCCCTTCCAGGTCACTCTGCCGCTGCCTTTCGGCCGCTTCGCGCGCCCTGGGGTCGGGGACGGCCGTTTCGATGCGGCTGCCGTACTGTTCGATCTCGTCGAGCACTTCCCGGGCGTCGGCGTAGCGGCCGGCCGGGTCTTTTTGCAGACATTTTTGAATGATGTTGCGCCAGTGGGCCTTGCCGATCTTGCCGGTGTCGCGGCGGTCGGTGCTGCCCGTCAACATTTCGAGCAGGATCAGGCCGAAGGCGTACAGGTCGGCGCGGCCGTCCACGCGGGTCGGGTCGTTGGTCTGCTCGGGGGCGGCGTACTTGCGGGTGCCCACGAAGTTGGCCCCGGCAATGTCGTCGTAGCGGTCGGTGGCGGCCAGGCCGAAGTCAATCAGCTTCACGTTGTCGCCGCGGTTGGTCACCAGGATGTTGTCGGGCTTGAGGTCGCGGTGGAATATCTGCTTTTTGTGGGCGTAGTCCAGCGCCTCCAGCGTTTGCACGGCCACCCGGCGCACCAGCCGTTCGTCTTTGATGCCTCCCGGCGGGATGCGACCGCTCAGGGGCTGGCCGTCCACGTACTCCATGTAGAAGTACGGACCCTCTTCGTCTTCGCCGCGGCCCTGCACGTCCACGATGTGTTCGTGTCGCAGTTCGCGGGCGTTGTGGTATTCCTTAAAAAACAGGTCAATGTAGTTGGGATCCTGGCGGTGTTGGGGCAGGAGCCGCTTCACCACCACCCACTGCCGGTCGTAGCGGGCCTTTTGCAGGTAGCTCATGCCGCCCTGCTGGCCGAGGGGTTCCACGTCGGTAAAGCCGGGGGAGAAGCCGAAGCCCGGCGTACTGCCGTCGCGCCGCAGCCCGCCCGGCGTGGAAGGATTGGCCGGCACGGAAGGCGTGCTGGTGAGGAATGTGGACCCCTCCCCTGCTTCGGGCGGCCGGTTGGAGGGCGGCGGGGGCGTGATCTCGAACGAGGAACCGGCGTCGTTGCCGGTGGGCGGCGGGGTGGAGACGTTCCGCAGGGCCTGCCGGATCATCTCGTCGAGGGCCGCTTCGGAGACGCCGTACTCGGCCGCCTTTTCCAGCAAAAACCGGCGTTCCGCGTCCGAAACGAAGCCGTCCTTCACGGCCTCCTGCACGAACAGGCGGAGCATATTTCCTGACATGGGGTACGAAGGGAGTTGGGGTGAATGGTCCGCTAAATTTAACAAATTTGCCTTCTCCTTGGACCGGACCCGGCGATCATTCAACTTTGATGTCCTATGGAACACGGAACGGTCCGGCTGGGGGATGCCGCGCTGCACTTTACGCGCTGGGGTGAAGGCGGGGAAGTGCTGCTGGCCTTTCACGGGTTCGGGCAGCACCGGGGCTACTTCGGGCCGCTGGCCGACGCCCTCGGCTGCACCTATACGGTGTACGCCTTCGACCTGTTTTTCCACGGGCAAAGCACCTGGCGGGCCCGCAACGGCACGCTGGCAAAAGCACAATGGGCCGAACTGGTGACGGCTTTCCTGCGGCAACAGGGGGTAGCACGGTTCGGCCTGGTGGGCTTCAGCATGGGCGGCAAGTTCGTGCTGGCGACCCTGGAGGCGATGCCCGACCGCGTTACCCGCGTGGTGCTGCTGGCGCCGGACGGCATCAAGACGTCCTTCTGGTACAGCCTGGCCACTTACCCGGGCTGGACCGACCGCTTTTTCCGGCACCTGACCGTAAAGCCCGGCGCCTTCCGCAGCCTGGTGCGCCTCTTCCGCCGCCTCCGCCTCGTTGACAAAGGCGTGCTGCGCTTCGCCGAAAGCCAGATGAACACCCGGGAGCAACGCCTGCGCGTGTACCGGTCCTGGACGACCTTCCGGGAAATGCACGTTGACCTCAAACGCATTGCCGGCCTGTTCAACGGGCACCGGATTCCCCTGGTGATGTACCTGGGCCGCTACGACCGCATCATTACCCGCCGCAACATGGGGCGGCTGCTCGACCAGGTGCCCCACCACCAGCTCGTGGTGCTGCCCGCCGGGCACAACCGCCTCATTGCCGACGTGGCCGCCTACTACCGCACCAATGGGGGGTGGTAGGTAAAAGGGCGGCTTTTCCGCTTTTTTCGCAAACTATTTAGAATGATTTTAAGTTATTTATTAGATTGCATTCCTTTCCATACTAATCCTATAGGTTTTAGCCAAACGCTATTCCATCCGAACTATGATCACTACTGATATTTGCATCATCGGTGCCGGCCCCGTGGGCTTGTTTGCCGTGTTTGAGGCCGGTTTGTTGAAGATGCGCTGCCACCTGATTGACGCCCTGCCCAAGATCGGCGGGCAACTCACCGAGATTTATCCCCGCAAACCGATCTACGACATTCCCGGCTTCCCGACCATCCTGGCCGAGGAACTGGTGGACAACCTCGCCAAGCAGATTGAACCCTTCAAGCCTACCTTTACCGTGGGCGAACGGGTAGAGTCGTTCACGCGCGAAGACGACGGTTCGTTCCGGCTCACGACGTCGGGCGGCACGGAAGTAGCCTGCAAGGTGGTGGTGATTGCCGGCGGCCTGGGCTGCTTCGAACCGCGCAAACCCGAAGTGGACCAACTCGAAACCTACGAAGGCAAGGGCGTGGCCTACATGGTGCTCAACCCCGAGAAGTTCCGCAACAAGCGGCTGGTGCTGGCCGGCGGCGGCGACTCGGCCCTCGACTGGACGATCCACCTGGCCGACATTGCTTCCGAAGTCACGCTGGTGCACCGGGGCGAAACGTTCCGCGGCGCCCCCGACTCGGCCGAAAAGGTATTCAAGCTGGCCGAAGCGGGCAAAATCAAGCTGCTGCTCAACTCCAACGTAACCGCGCTGGGCGGCAATACGCACCTGGAGTACCTGGCGGTGACCGACAAAAACAAGGCGCAGACGGTGCTGCCCGTGGATTACTTCATCCCGCTGTTCGGCCTGAGCCCCAAGCTCGGCCCGATGGAGAACTGGGGCCTGAACCTCGACAAGTCGGCCATCTCGGTGAATACTTTCGACTATTCGACCAACATCCCGGGCATTTACGCCATCGGCGACATCAACACGTACCCGGGCAAGCTCAAGCTGATCCTGTGCGGGTTCCACGAGGCGGCCCTGATGGCGCAGAGTGCCTTCAAAGTGGTGTATCCCGACAAAAAGTTCTCGCTGAAATACACGACGGTGAACGGCGTACAGGCGTTCTAGTCTTGGTACGCAGTCGGCAGTAAACAGTCGGCAGTAAACAGTCGGCAATAAGCAGTCGGCAGTAAGCAATATGCGAATGTTGCCGGCTGCTGATTGCCTATTGCCGACTGCTTATTGCTTACTGCCGACTGTTTACTGCCGATTGCCTATTTTAGCAAAATGGACATTACGATCTACGTACAAGACGATTCCGGCGACCGCCACCCGCTGACGCTGCCCACCGACATGAGCCTGAGCCTGATGGAAGGACTGAAGGCCGGGGAGTTCCCGGTGCTGGGCACGTGCGGCGGCATGGCGTTGTGCGCCTCCTGCCACATTGAAGTGCTGGAAGGCCAGGTGCCCAACGAACCGCAGGACGCCGAGTGGAGCATGCTCGACACGGTGCCCGTCCTCACCGACCGGAGCCGGCTGGCCTGCCAGATTCCCCTGACGGACGAACTCGACGGGCTGGTGGTCCGCATCATCGGGTCGTAACGGGTGCTCCTCCGGTTGAACCCATGCAACTGCTTGCCCTCATCAACTTTACGGCGGCCGTCCAGGGCCTGTTCCTGGCCTACCTGCTGGTAAACCGGGCTTCTTCCCGGGAGAATACCCTCCTGGCCCTGCTGGTCGCGGTGATGTCGGTTTCCATCCTGGGGCCGGCGCTGGGACTTTCGGGCTACTACCGGCAGTTGCCGCACCTGATCCGCATCGGCGACCCGCTTGCCTTCCTGCTGGGGCCGCTGCTGTACGGCTACATTCACCTGCTGACGAGGAGCCGCCTGCCCCCCCGCTACGGCTGGCACCTGGTACCTTTTGCAGCATACCTGATCTTCCTCATCCCGTTTTACCGCCTGAGCGGGACCGAAAAGGTCGCCTTCGGGGAACAGATGTTGTTTGCCGGACAGCAACCGCTGCAACTGGTGGCGGTGCAAATCTTCCGCACCCTGCACATGGGCGGCTACCTGGTAGCCAGCCTCCTGCTCATCCGGCAGTTCGGGCGGCTCTTGCAGGAAAATTACTCCGACATTCACCCGCTGAACCTCGACAAGGCGGCTTACTTGCTGCGGCTGTACCTGGTGGTGTCGGCGCTGGGCATCGGTACGTTCCTCTTCGGCCTCGTGGCGCCCATCAACTACGTGGTTGCCAACGGCATCATCGGCCTGGGCATCAGCCTGATCATCTACGGATTGGCCTACTCCCTGTGGAACCGGCCGGCCACGTCGCCCGTAGCGCAACTGGTGCCGGCGGAAGAACCAAAGCCCCTGGCCGGGGAACTGCCTGCTACGAACGGCGCACCGCCCGTAGCCGCCGGCGAAGCGGCCGAAAAGGGCCGGGGCACTTACTACCTCTCCGCCGAGCAGTACGCAGCCTGGGTCGGGCGGCTGGAGGCGCTGCTGCAACGGGACCGCGTTTACCTGGAAAGCGAACTTTCCCTGGCGCAACTCAGCGACCGGCTGGGCATTCTGCCTTACCAGGCTTCCGAACTCATCAGCCGCCGGTACGGGGAGCCGTTCTTCGACCTCATCAACCGGCACCGGGTGGAGGAAGTGAAGCAGCGGCTCGAAGACCCGGCGTACGCCCACTATTCCATCCTGGGCGTTGCCCTCGACTGCGGGTTCAACTCCAAATCGTCCTTCAACGCGGCCTTTAAGAAATTCACGGGCTTCACGCCTTCGCAGTACCGGAACGAACGGAGGCCGGAGACCGGAGGAAGGGAGGCCGGAGGAGACGTACCCATGCAACGCGGGGATACGATACGGGACGGGTGAGTGATCTAACGGGAGGCAGGGAAAAGGGAGATTGAAAAACGACGCGGGAACACCTTAACCGCCTTTTCCCTTTCTCCCTCTTGCACCAGTCCATTCGCACTGCCAATCATTTTCCGCGTTGCCTGGGCACGCCTCCTCCGGTCTCCCTTTCTCCCGTCTCCGGTCTCCTTTGGCAGCGTGCGGCTTTCGAAAACCGGACGTGCGGGCTGGCAAAACGGGGCGCAAGGGCTGCTTTTTCGGGTGAATTTTGGAACATCAACGCAAAAGCACTTCCGTCATGAAAACATTGATCAGCCTTGAAGAAACCGGGAAACTGGTGGTGGCCTACCTGGGCAGCCTGTACATTGGTTACGCGTGGTGGGTATTCCCGGCGTGGCTCCTCGTGCCCGACCTGAGCATGTTGGGCTACCTGGTGAACCCGCGGGTGGGCGCGTGGCTGTACAACTTTTTCCACCACCAGGCGCTGGCCATTGCCGTCGGGCTGGCCGGCGTTTTCGGGGGCGCATTGCCGCTGCAACTGGCCGGGCTGGTGCTGTTCGGCCACAGCGCCATGGACCGGGCTTTTGGCTACGGCCTCAAGTACGAGGATGACTTCAAACACACCCACCTGGGGTGGATCGGAAAGAAGTAGCCGGGCGTACGTAGAACGCTTCCAACCCGGTTTGGATGCCAGCCTGAAGCATAATGCGTGGGGTAGTAGAAAAAGACCACCCCCGGCCCCTCCTTGAAAAAAGGAGGGGAGCCGTACCCATGCGCCCTGCTGATGGTTGCAGATGACGTGCGTTTTTCCTTGCTGTGCAGCCGCATCCGTAGAGTCCCCCTCCTTTTTTCAAGGAGGGGACAGGGGTGGTAACACGTTATAGAAAGAGCGTATATCTGAAGACCGGGTGCAAACGAGTTCATTGCTGATCCGGGAGTCAACCTACTTCGTCAGCAGTTCCTTGACGAGGCCGGAAATGACCTTGTTGTCGGCCTGGCCGGCGAACTCCTTGGTGGCGGCGCCCATGACCTTGCCCATGTCGCCGGGGCCGGCGGCGCCCACGCGGGAGATGATGTCCTGCAACCGGGTCCGGATTTCGGCTTCCGAAAGTTGCTTGGGCAGGTACCGTTCGATAATGGCGAGTTCGGCCAGTTCGTTTTCGGCCAAGTCTTCGCGGTTCTGGTTCTTGTAAATGTCGGCGGATTCGCGGCGCTGCTTGGCGGCTTTGGTGAGCAGCTTCATCTCGTCGTCGGCCGACAGGGTGCCGTTGCTGCCTTCCTTCGTTTCTTCGAGCAGGATCAGCGACTTGACCGCCCGCAGGGCCCGCAGGGCGTCTTTGTCCTTGCTGAGCATCGCCTGCTTGATGTCGGCTTCGATCTGTTGTTTGAGGGCCATAGGGGAATAGGTTTTAGAGGTTCGGGCAAAAGCCATTGGGTTGGCGCCGCAAAAGTAGCCTTTTGGCGCGAGAAGCGCACAAAGTGAACGCCGGTCCGTACTTTTGCGGCCACTCCCGTACGCCATGCCTTCCGTTCCCGCCATTCACTCGAAGCTGCCGCACGTCGGCACCACCATCTTTACCGTCATGTCGCGGCTGGCCGCCGAACACGGGGCCGTCAACCTCGGGCAGGGCTTCCCCGACTTCGCCCCGTCGCCCGAACTGCCCGAACTGGTTGCCAAAGCCATGCGGGCCGGCTACAACCAGTACGCCCCGATGGAAGGCGTGATGGCGTTGCGCGAAGGGATTGCCGCCAAGACCCAGCGCCTGTACGGCTTCGCTCCCGACCCGGCGGGCGAGATTACGGTCACTTCCGGCGGCACCGAGGCCCTGTTTGCGGCCATTAGCGCCGTGATCCGGCCGGGCGACGAGGCCCTGGTGCTGGAACCCTGCTACGACAGCTACATTCCGGCCATCGAACTGAACGGCGGCGTGGCCGTGCGGGTGCCGCTCTCCCCGGGCACGTACGCCATGGATTGGGAACGGCTGGAACGCAGCCTGACGCGCCGCACCCGGCTGCTGCTCATCAACACGCCGCACAACCCCACGGGCACCATCCTCACGGCCGAAGACATGGGAAAACTGGCCGCCCTCCTGAACGGTACGGACATTTTCCTGGTCAGCGACGAGGTGTACGAGCACATCATTTTCGACGGGCAGCCGCACTGGAGCGCCCTGCGGGAACCGGCGCTCAGGGAAAGGGCTTTCGTGATTTCTTCGTTCGGCAAAACCTACCACACCACGGGCTGGAAGCTGGGCTACTGCGTGGCGCCGCCGGCCCTCACGAAGGAGTTCCGGAAGGTGCACCAGTACCTTACGTTTTCGTCGTTCACGCCGGTGCAGTACGCCCTGGCCGAGTACCTGCAAGAGCCGGCGCACTACCTGGAACTGCCGCGGTTCTACGGGCAAAAGCGGGATTATTTCCTGGAACTGATGGCGCAAACCCGCTTCCGGATGCTGCCGTGCCGGGGCAGCTACTTTGCCCTGGCCTCCTACGCCCACCTGTCGGAGGAGCCGGACTACGACTTTGCCGTCCGCCTGACCAAAGAAGCCGGCGTGGCTTCCGTGCCGGTGTCCGTGTTCTACCAGGACCGTACGGACCACAAAATCCTGCGCTTCTGCTTTGCCAAGCAGGAAGAGACGCTGGAGCGGGCCGTGGAAAGGTTGGCGAAGGTGTGAATTGTATTCCTGGCCGGATAGGGCAAGGAAGGGTTTGTCGGGAATGAGGGCAGAAGAAGCGTTTCTGGCGAATTGCGCAGGGAGAAGAAGGGTTTCTCGCAGATTATCGCAGAAAAGGGCGCAGATGAACGCAGATTTTGGTTGGAGGGAGGTTTGGAAGTGCGTAAGGGGTTCGATCCCGCAGATGGAGTGCGTACCGGTTTTGCTCGAATGATTTTCAATAGAAGTCGTACGATTTGATCCCGCAGATGGTGTGCGAAACGGTTTTGTTCGAAGGATTTTCAGTAGATGTTGTAGGTGAAATACCCCAGATTAAAGATTGCGGCACCTAGAGGCTCCATAATCTTCAATGCCGCAGACGATCTGCGGACTTTTTGCTCGAATTATTTACGGCAGGTGTCGTAGGTTGAATTCCAGTGCAAAACCTTATCCGTCGCCGTCTGCGGCATCTCTTCTGACGGCGCCATCT
>CADCTQ010000526.1 GCA_902805615.1 uncultured Cytophagales bacterium | reverse complement strand
GGTGGGCTTTGCCCAGGACATTTCGCTCCGCAAGCAGCACGAGGACAACGAACGCAAGTTTGCCACCCGGAAAAACGCCCTGCTGGAGGTGCTCTCGCACGACCTGTCGGCCCCGCTGGTAAACATCCAGGGGTTTGCCTCGCTGCTCAGCGTGCACTTCAAATACAAGGAGAACGACCAGTTGCAGGATGCCATCCAGATGCTGGAGGAGGTGGCCCGGCGGAACGTGCACCTGATCCGTACGTTCGTGGACCAGGAGGCGCTGGAAACGGCCAAGGTGGCGCTGCTCAAGGAACGCCTCGACGTCGTGCTGCGCACCACGCAGTCGGTGGAACAGCTGAAGGCTTCGGAGGCGGCCCTGCGCAAAGAGTTCCGGCTGAAAAGCTCCCACCCTTCCATTTTTTTGTGGGTGGACGAGGCCAAATTCTCCCAGGTAATCAGCAACCTGCTCTCGAACGCCATCAAGTTCACGCCGGACGGCGGGGTGATTACCGTCCGCATCGAAGAGCAGCCGGACCAGGTGCTGCTGTCGGTCAGCGACACGGGCATCGGCATCCCGGCCCGCCTCCAGGACAAGGTATTTCTGCCCTTTACCCGCGCCAAACGCCCCGGGCTGCGGGGCGAGGAACCAACCGGGCTGGGTCTGTCGCTGGTCAAGGGCATCGTGGAACTGCACGACGGCCGCATCTGGCTGGAGAGCGAAGAACACAAGGGCACGACGTTCTTCGTGGCATTTCCCAAGCCCTGAAACGGGGCATCATGGGGAAAATGCGGTTAACGGGGGTGCAGACGCGATGACTCGCGTCTCTACCGCCCACAACGCCAATGATACCTCCCACGGCCCGGAACGGCTCCGGCCTGATCCCCTTCGTTTTTCCCCGCCCGGCCTCCTTGCCCTCAAAATTTCCCTTTCCTGTACCATTTCTTCCACAATGCACCGGTAAAATGCGTGGATGCACCCCTTCCCGTTTTTGCCCGCCGGGCCCTTTTATTCACTTTTTGTGGAAAGAAACCGCCGTAGCGGCCCCAGGGGGACGTTTGCCTTTCCGGAGGATTGCGGTTTACCTTCCGGCGCCGTCAAGTATATAGCATTGTAACACATGTAACATTCAGGTAAATTTTTACGCAACCTCCAAACATTTCTTCCCATGGCAACCCAGTCCGTACAAGCCCTCAAGGCAATTCGCAGTCAGATCAACGACCTTTCGGCCGGCGACCAGCAAGACCAGGTGCTGGAGCAGTTGCTGGAACAATCAATGGCCCTGCTGGATGGATTTGAAAACCCGGGCCACGCCTTTTTCGAGAACCGCAAAAAGGTAGCCCTCGAAGGCTTGTCGGAAGAACTGCAACGCTACCAGCAGGTGTGCCGGCGCGAATGCGAAAAGGTAGAAAAGATCAGCCGCTTCAGCCTGGCCCGCCAGGAGGCTCACCACCTGCTGGGCAAAGTGCTGTCGGCCTGCTAGGCTTTCCCGCCCACCCGTTCGTCCATTCCGGGGCTCCTGCCTGCCCGGCCTACCTCCTCACGCCCACCCCCTCCATGCAAGAAACCGGAAAAAAACTCTACCAACTGCGCGGCCAGTTGAAGGACCTGCACGTTTCGGACGCCCACGCCGTCCTCGCCGAGCGGCTGATCCGGGAGGCCGTCGGGGTGCTGCGCAACGACAAGCAGTTGGAACCCGTGACCGTTGAGAAGTTGACCGCCGAACTTCAGTACGAAATTACCCGCTACCTCAAGGGGGAATACCTGACGGCATCCACCAAAGCCGCCCGCACCGGGGCCTTTAACCGGGCCAAGGAAAACGCCGTCCGGTGGCTCACCCGGGCCCTCGACCAGTTGCCCCACCCGTAATCCCGATCCCATTCCCTTCCTGCCCGCAGTCTCTCCCATCGCCCCGGCGACGGAGGGACTGCGGGCGGCGTATTTTCCCGGGGTGTGCTTTACGCCCCACCCTTACGTGGGTAAGTCCCGGCCGTTATTGCTTTTTTCTTCTAAAAATTTCCCCCCATTTTTAAAAATTCTCTTATTCCCCCTTTTCACCCGGGATTTAACGAGTCTTGGCTGCACTTTTTCGAAAATCCTCAACAATACGGAAGCTTATGAGCCGTTTACCCGGTACCAGCGGCGCGGAGACGGGGTTACCCACCACCCGAATTCCCACTAAGCAGTACCCAACCGCCGGTGCCTTCCCGGCAACTTCCGGATACGCATCCCTTTATTTTCAATTTTAAATTGTCAATTGTCAATTTACTATGTGGTCGTCCCTGCTAAAACGATTGTTGAACATCAGCAAAGCAAAAGCGAATGATGCACTGGACCGGGCCGAAGACCCCGTTCAGATGATTAAACTGGCTACCGTGGAACTCGAACAGGCCATTGCACAGGCCACCAAGGCGTTGTCGGTGGCCATGGCCAACCAGAAGAAGCTGGAACGGGACCACGAACAGTTCCGGCTGGAAAGCCTGGGCTGGTACCAGAAGGCCGCCGCCGCCATGCAGAACGGCAACGAAGCCCTGGCCGAAAAAGCCCTCGGGCAGAAAGCCCTGTCGGACAAAAAGGAAACCGAATACCGGTTGCTGGCCGAACGGGCCGGCGCGGCGGTGGGGCAACTCCAGGAACAACTCGACGACTACAAGGCCAAACTCCAGGAAGTCAAGACCAAGCAGTCCATCTACATTGCCAAGGCCGAAAGCGCCAAGGCCCACAAGCAGATTGCCGAAACGCTGAGCGGCCTCAACGGCTCGGCGCTGGCCAACATGGAGAAGTACGAGAACTCCATCAACCAGATGGAGGCGGAAGCCGAAAGCCTCACGCAGATCAACAGCGACAAGAGCAAACTCGAAAAGGAATTCCGGCAGTTGGAAAACTCGGTCAGCGTGCAGGAGGACATGGAGAAGCTGCGGCTCGACGTGGCGCAGCAGAAACAACTGAAGGAGCAGCAACGGATCGCCGACCTGAACCGGAAGTTCGAGGAACTCAACCAGGGCACCCAGACGCACCACCTGAAGGTGCTGCCGCCGAACGCCCCCGATGCCAAATCCCTGCCGCCGAAGCCCGCCGAGGACCTGAAGAAGAAGATGGATGACTTTTTTAAGTAAGCAATAAACAGTAGACAATCAGCAGTAAGCAATATCCATTTCCAACACACACTCACCTTTCACTAAAACGGTCCCATGTCAATCAATCTCAAAAAAGGGGGTTCCATCAACCTCACCAAGCAGATGCCCAAGCTCAACAAAGTAATGGTCGGGCTGGGTTGGGAAATGTCGTCGTTTACCGTGGACCTGGACGCCTCGGTGTTCATGCTGGGGGCCAACAACCGGCTCCTCTCCGACGAATATTTCGTGTTCTACAACAACCTCAAGTCGCCCGACGGGTCGGTGCAGCACCTGGGCGACAACCGCTCCGGCTCCACCGAAGACGACGATGAGGTGATCCTGGCGAATCTGGTCAACATCAACCCGGCCGTCCAGGACGTGGTAATCTGCGTGTCCATCCACGACGCCAACGTGCGCCGCCACAACTTCGGCCTGCTCCGCGATGCCTACATCCGCATCGTGGACGTGGACAACCAGAAGGAAATTGCCCGCTACGACCTGGACGCTTCGCACGCCACCGAAAACGCCGTGGTGTTCGGCCGCATCCGCAAGACGGGCAATGAGTGGCACTTCCAGGCCGCCTCGCAGGGCACCAGCCAGGAGCTCCAGGGCCTGCTCGATATGTTCGTGGGGTAAATGACTACATGATTATATGATTGCATGATTAAATGATTACATGACTGGACTCGCTGATTCACGGTGCGGCCGCCCAATCATGCAATCATGCAGTCATTCAATCCTTCAATCCTTCATTTCAACTGTACAAAGCAATGATTAATCTGAAGAAAAATTCGAGCATTTCCCTGGAGAAGAACGGGGAGGATTTCAAGCACGTGTGCATTGGCCTCGACTGGGGCGTCATTAAAAAGAAGGCCTTTTTCGGGCTGCTGAGCGAAAACGAAGCCGTGGACCTGGACGGTTCGGTGACGCTGTTCGACGCGCAGAAAAAGGAGAAGGAAACGGTGTACTACCGCAAGCTGGTTTCCAATGACAAGTCCATCCGCCACAGCGGCGACGACCGCACCGGCGACAGCTCGGCCGACAACAAGGACAACGAAGTGATCTACATCAACCTGGACAAGGTGTCGAAGGACGTGGAAACGATTGTGTTCTACCTCAACTCCTTCAAGCAGCAGGACTTCTCGACCATCCCCTACTCCAAGATCCGGATCATTGAGGGCGAACACCACAACCCCAACAAGGTGTTTGCCAGCTACGACCTGTCGGGGGATTCGTCCTTCAAAGGCTCTACTTCGATGGTGATGGCAAAAATGAACCGCGTGGCGGGCAACCGGTGGACGTTCACGGCCATCGGTGAGGCCGTGGCTGCGCACGACATTGCCGGCACGGTTAAGCTCATCAAGGAGAAGTATTTGTAAAAGCGCAAAGCACCCGCAGCGACCCGCTGCGGGCCTCAACAGC
Organism: uncultured Cytophagales bacterium; assembly: GCA_902805615.1. GTDB lineage: Bacteria > Bacteroidota > Bacteroidia > Cytophagales > 172606-1 > CADCTQ01. The sequence continues at coordinate 3,771 of CADCTQ010000526.1, read as the reverse complement.
ACACCCCGTGAGCCTGGCTATTCCGAGCCGGGCTCTTTTTTTTGGTCCGGTCCGCCCTACCCACTTCAGGCACCCATGGCCCGCGGGCAGCGGTCTTCCCCGGCAAAAGCCTCGATGAGGGCCCGCAACTGGCGGGTGGCCTCGGTGAGCCGGCTCAACTGGTCCACGTCGAGTTGCTCCACCCGGTGGTTGTGCACCACGCCGCAAATAAACTGTAAATCTTTTTTTGCCAGCCAGGTCAATTCGGCTTTTTCCTGGTTTTCTTCAATCTGCTTCATGAACACTTTCATTAGCTTTTGCAAACGGCATTAAGGAACCGTGACGCTTCAACCGGTAGGGAATGCCACTGGTTTCTAACAGCCAAAAAAATAGTTCCCGGTACTCTTCAATGGGTTTGAGCGAGTACTCATCCCCCACCAATTGCGTTTGCCAGGAAAACCCCAGCAATTCCGGCTTTGCCTCCTGCTGCCGGTCCAGTTCGTGCTTGCGGATGACAACTTGCATAAAGGTCAGGCCCCGGTTGATTCTCCTGCATTTACGCTGCGCGCAGAACATTGTTTTGCCGTATTGGAAAATTTAAAATTTTATGGAAGCGGAAGGAAGTCAGGGAGTTTGGGAGTTGGAAGCCGGTACCCCGGATTGGCAATTGCCGGTTTGGCATAAGAAGAGGATGATCAGTGGGAAGAGGGAAGGGATTTAGAGAAAGGCGATGTCCCATTGGATAAATCCCCTCCGTGGAAGCGTTGTCTGGTGAAAGTCTCGTCGAAAGCTCCGTAGGAGCGTCCTGTATCCTAGCAAACGCATTCCATTAGACATAAGCCCCGTAGGGGCGTACTGTTCAGATGTCCAAAGATAACAGGTCGCTCCTACGGAGCTCATTCGCGTGGGTGATGCTGCGTGCTAGGCACAGGGCGTCCCTCCGGGACTTTACCCGACCAGCATGTAAGCCGGGAATTACCGGGTAAACCGGAAGTGGTTGACCCCTAATTCTCAAACTCTTAACTCTGAAACTCTCTAACTCCCTGACTCACTTTGCTGACGCCTTGTACACCGTCGTGGAGCGGAACGTTTGGCCGGGGCGGAGGGTGGTGGTTGGGAAGTCGGGGTGGTTGGGGGAATCGGGGAAGTGCTGGGTTTCGAGGCACAGGCCGAAGCGGCGGGTGTAGGCGGCGCCTTCCCGGCCGCGCAGGGTGCCGTTGAGGTGATTGCCGGTGTAGAGTTGCACCCCCGGCTCAGTGGTGAACACTTCGAGCAGCCGGCCACTCCCGGGTTCGTACACGGTGGCGGCGGGACGCAGCCGGCCGGGGGCGTCGGCCAACACCCAGCAGTGGTCGTAGCCGAAGCCGTAACGGATCTGCACGTCGGTGGTGTCGTCTATGCGGGTGCCGATGGGCGTGGGTTCGGTGAAGTCAAGCGGGGTGCCGGCCACGGGGCTTCGTTCGCCGGTGGGCAGTTGGGCCTTGTCGGTGGGCAGGAACTGCGTGGCCGGGATGGTGAGTACGTGGCCGAGGATGTCGCCTTTCATGCCGCCCAGGTTGAAGTAGGCGTGGTTGGTCAGGTTCACCACGGTAGGCTGGTCGGTGGTGGCCCGGTAATCGATGCGCAGGGCGTTGTCGCGTTGCAGGGTGTAGGTTACTTCCACGGCCAGCGTGCCGGGGTAGCCTTCTTCGCCGTCGGGGGGGGTATAGGCCAGCTTGAGGGCGGGTTCTTTGCCGCGGACGGGGGTGGCGGCCCATAGCTTTTTGTCGAAGCCCGCCTTGCCGCCGTGGATGTGGTTGCCGCTGCCGTTGGTGGTGAGTTGGTAAGGCTTGCCGTCGAGGGAAAACGTACCGCGGGCGATGCGGTTGGCGTACCGGCCGATGATGGGTCCCAGCGCCGGGGTTCCCTTCAGGTAGTCGGTAAACGCAGGCAGCCCGAGGGTAATGTTTTCGAAGTTTCCCCGCCGGTCGGGGGCCGTCCACGACACGAGGTAGCCGCCGTAGTTTGTCACTTTCACTTCCATGCCGGCCGCGTTGCGGAGCGTAAACAGGTGAACCTCCCGTCCGTCGGGCATCGTCCCGAACACTTCCTGCGTAATCACCGCCGGCCCCTGCCCCACCGCCCGCACGGCGCCCAAAAACAGCAACAAAAGGGTCAAAACCAGGAGATTGAAATTCGTTTTCATAAGAATAGTCATTGGTGCATTCGTCATTGGTCATTCGTCATTGGGAGTGCGCCCCGTCATTCGCAATTATCTTTTTCCCTACTGACATAGGGCTGTCACCGGGCCCCCTTTTCTTTGTAGCATCACCAAACCAGACACCCCATGATGACCACCACGCAAACGCAGTTGACGGAAATGCTGCGCAAGGAAATGGAGCAGGAAGCCCGGACCACGCGCAAGATGCTCGAACGCGTGCCGGAAGACAAGTACGACTGGCGTCCGCACCCCAAAAGCATGACGATGATGCAACTGACTACGCACATTGCCGAACTGCCCTCCTGGGTGAGCATGATCCTCCACACCGACGAACTCGACTTTGCCGCGGCGCCCTACCAGCCCACCGTCATCACCCACAACGGCGAACTGCTGGCCCTGTTCGAACAGTCCCTGGAGAGCGGCAAGGCCGACCTGGCCCGGGCCGCCGACGAGGACCTGCTGCCCACCTGGACGCTGCGCAACGGGGACGAAATATACAGTGCCACGTCCAAAGGTGAGTTCATCCGCATCACTTTCAGCCAGATCGTCCACCACCGGGCGCAGCTCGGCGTGTACCTGCGGCTGCTCGACATTCCCATCCCCGGCAGCTACGGCCCCAGCGCGGATGATCCTAACTTTTAAAAAGGACACCGCAGACCAGAGGAAGGGAGACCGGAGGAGGGCGTACGGAAGATGTGCCGGTGAACCGGGTGTGCAGCAGGAGGATTCGAGTGTTTTGATGTGCTGCTGCCTGGTCAGCCGGCAGGCCTCCCGTCTAAGGTGCGGGGGTGCCTGCCGGTTGGCGTTTGGGGAGACGCCCGGGCGGACATTGATCGGGGTATTGTGCATTGCAAAAATGCTGATTGCCAGGCGGCTAAGAGGAAACGGCTATCCATAAAAACCAGAAGGGTGCTACTTGCGCAGCACCCCTTCGAATGTCTTTATGTTGGATATATATTCGTACCGGCCTCACGTTCCTTTCGTAGGGATATGTACGATTTGCCATTTGCCGGGGTTGCGGTTTCACGAAGGAAAATTACGGTTTGTGCGGGGAAAACTACGGAGGCCGTATCCCGTCTAAACCCGTATGCTGCCATCCTCAACAAGCCCGGCCCCGCTGACCTGGCGGGACGTGATTTACTACGCCAAATACGGCAACCCCGAGCCCTACCGCCGGGTGGACAAGACCGACGACGAGTGGCGGCAACTGCTCACGCCGGCGCAGTACCACGTCACGCGGGAGCAGGGCACCGAGTCGCCGTACCGCAACGCCTACTGCCGTTCGTACGAGCCGGGGGTGTACGTGTGCATCGGTTGCGGCAGCCCGCTGTTCAACGCCACCGAGAAGTACCACGCCATTTCGGGCTGGCCCGCCTTTACCCAACCGGTTGCCAAAGGCGCCGTCAAGTACGCCTTCGACGACAGCCACCACATGCAGCGCCTGGAAGCCCGCTGCAACGTCTGCGACGCCCACCTCGGCCACGTCTTCCCCGACGGCCCCGCTCCGGCCGGGTTGCGGTACTGCATCAACTCGGAGAGTTTGCGGAGGGTGGATGATAAAGAAGATAAAAAAGAGTAGAGTAGCCGAAAAA
>CADCTQ010000525.1:8000-8308 GCA_902805615.1 uncultured Cytophagales bacterium | reverse complement strand
GATTACAAATGTAATCCCTTTTGTGTGTTTAACCTATAAGACGCTGTGAATCAAGGTTTTACTATCATCACATCGTTGTCCGACTAGGGCTCGAACCTAGACTCTTCTCAGCCAAAGTGAGACGTGTTGCCAGTTACACCATCGGACAATCGCATCAAAGACCTGCCGTACTTGCCGGCGTGGGCTTTAACTGGCGGCAAAAATAGCCTGAAAAATGTAATTTCCCAAAATCCACCAAACAATTTATAGCCTTTTCAGCAGCTCCGTAATGGCCTCCGACAGGTAGGCGCCGTTCTGCGGACCGTACC
>CADCTQ010000525.1:0-7990 GCA_902805615.1 uncultured Cytophagales bacterium | reverse complement strand
ACGAACAGCGTGGCCGGCGCGGCCTCCCCCTGGAGGGGTGGCACCAGTTCCCCCGAAAAGTCGCAGGGCGTGCCCACCCACACCGTGCTGCCGATCCGCATCGCCTTCAGGTTGGCCTCGTAACGGCCGAAGGCGGCGTAGAACACCCACGGCCGCAGCCGTACGTTCTCCCCGATGCGCCACTGGGGCCGCCGCAGCGGCAAGGGCAGGTTTGCCACGGCGATCTCCGTGGCCGCCGCCATTGGAATCCGCCCGAAGTCAACCAGGATTTTCTGCGCCAGGAAGTGGCCCATGGTGCCGGCTTTCTCCAGGTGTTCGCCGCCCACCTCGGGGCCGTGGCTGCCCACCGCCCCGGCGCAGAACGCCGCAAAGTCAACGTGAGGACTCCTTTCCAGGCTGTCAACCAGGATGCCGGGGTAGTCTCGGGAAAGAATGCTTATACCCGACCGCAGGCAGGTGGCGTGCGCCGAAAACGTAACCAGGGCCGCCGTCTGCCCGCCCGCCTGCCGGATTTTGAGCACCCGCACCAGCGAATCGGTGGGGTTGCCGGGGGCCAGCCGGTTGTACACCAGTTCGCCGGCCGGGAACGTGCCTACGCCCATGCTGGCCCGCTGCTTGGCACCGTCCGCCTGCCGGATCGCTTCCAGGATGTGGGTAGCCAGTGCGTCCACCCAGGACTGGTCGTAGGAGCCCGCAATGGCCCAGCCCGACACGCGGTGCGCCCAGCCGCCGGCGCTGTGGTGGGAATGAGTGGCCGCCAGGTACACCTGGTCGAGGGTGAAGCCGGTGCCGGGCAGCTTCCGCGCCAGGGCTTCCAGGAGGGCCGGGGGCACGATGAGCAGGTCCACCGTTACCAGCGCGGCCTTCTGCACGCCGTTGTCGAACACAAAAGCCCGGGCCCAGAGCGAATCGTGCACCGACTGGTACGTGCGGCCCTTGCGCATCCCGTAGCCCGCCAGCGGCATCGGCTCGGAGGGTGTAATGTTTACTTTGGCCCACCCCGCCCGGATGGTGTCGGCTTGGGCGTAGGAAGTATCCACGCGGAGTTGGGAGAGTTCCTGTTTAAACTGCCGGTAAAAGTCCGCCTGCCGGTACGGCGTACGGTCCACGCGGCTCACGAGGCAGGAAGATACGCCGAAGAGGATAACACCAATTGCCAGCCAGGTGGTCCAGCGCGAAAACAGGTTTTTCAATGAGGGAAACGGGGGTTAGTGAAAAGAGACGACCCGGAACCGGCCGGGCCGCTCCATCAGCAGTGCAGTTAGTGACCGTTGCTGTGCAGTTTTTCGATCTTCGATTTGATGGCGTTCAGTTGCTGCAACACGTCGCCGGTTTTGCGGCTGAGGTTGCGGCTGATGTAAGCCTTTACTTCCCACACTTCCAGCAGGTCGGTCACCGGCACGAAGTCGGGCTCGAACACCGGGTTGTCGGAGAGAATCATCACGCCGCGGGCCTTGTCGAGCATGTTGCGCACCCGTTTCACCACGATGCCGTCCGAAGTCACGATCACGTACATCTCTTCGTGCTTGAGGCTGCGCCAGTCTTCCACGTACCGGGCCACCACCAGGTCGCCGGGCCGCAGGGTATCGAGCATACTGTCGCCGGCCACCTCGAAAATGCGGTACGTGCCGTCTTCGCAGCCGGGAATGGAGTAGGTGTTGAGCCCCTGGATGAATTCCGCGTCGCCGTAACCCGACAGGTAACCCGCCTGGGCCTTGAGGGGAACCAGCACGGCCCGTTCGCGGCCAAACCGGTCTACGGCCACCGTGACGGGCCGCACGTACCGGCCGCTGGTGTAGTCAATGCCGTTGGCCGGGGCCGCCGCGGGATTCGTCAGGGTTTGGGCGGGTGCCGGCGCGGATGCGGCCGGGGCGCCGTTTTCGATGTAGTCGGTGGTGGTGCGGTACAGCTTCGCCAGTTTCTGCAACACGTCGGCGGGAATGCGGACCTGGGGCTGGGTTTCGTATATGGCAATCCGGGGCCGCGACTTGCCGATCTTGTCCGCTACCTGTTGCTGGTTGAGGCCCATCTTCTGCCTTAACGCCTTAAGTCTTGCCGCCTGATTGCTCATTGAGATATTAACGAAAACACCACGACAAAGATAACCTTTCGGGCGGTCAAAAACTAAAGAATGGACGGGAGACGTGAAACGGCGGCGCAAACAACTGAACCGCAAGGATCGCAAAGAGAAGGCGCAAAGGGCGCAAAGGTTCACGCGTACGCCTTGCGGTCTTTGCGTCTCCTTTGCGCCCTTTGCGGTTAAGTTCTTTCCGTAGTAACTCCCTACTCGTGCGAGGGCTGGGCCGGTTTGGCCGACGCCTGGATGTGGGTGAGCACCGTCTGGTAGGCGGGCTTTTTCAGTTCGGTCTCCAGCATTTTGTACTCATCGGCAAAGTTGCCCACGGCCTGCCGGTTCAGGTAGATCCATTCGTTGTCCTCGGCCACTTTTACGCCTTTGGCCCGCAGGTTGGCCAGGATGTTCTTTTTGATGCCGGCGTAGCTTCTCACCAGGTTGCCGTACTGCCGGTTGACGTGCAGAAACACCCGGATGAAGTCTTCGTTCTGCATGATTTCCTTGTACACGGCGGGTTTGTGCTTCTGGGCGTACGCCAGGTAGGCGAGGCAGAAGAATTTAAACTCCACGTGGGCGTTGATCACGCTGCCGACGGTCGAAAAATACGCGTACCAGTCGTTGGCCGTGCCCGCGGTCTTGTCCTGGTACCAGCGGTACATGTTCACGTCGGTAACCGTGCCGTGGTAGTAGGCGACCCACTCGTCGAGCAGCCCGTAGATGCCCAGCACGTTGGACGACAGTTTGATCTTCTCGCCGGGGTTGTACACGTAGGTCCTGAACCGCTGGGTGCGCAGGTGGGCAGGAACGGTCTTGCCCATTTCTTCGGTCGGAAACACCGCCGTAAAGGGCATCAGTTGGTGTTCTCCTTCGCCGATGTACGGGCAGGCGAACTTGTCCATCTGCCGGGGTTGCAGGCGCCAGGCCATCAGGGCGCTGTAGCCGTGGTGCGACTCGTGGACCATCGTACCCAAGGCATCCCGCACGGCGCTTTCCGTGTGGCCTTCCGCGTACCGGTCAAATGCATTGTTGTGGGCCAGCGTGTCCACCATCTTGATAATGTACCACCCTTCGGGGTTGTAGGCTTGCAGCAGGCCCAGGGCGTATTGCCGCTTTTCTTTGGGGCTCAGTACGTCCGGCGCCTTCGGCGGCGCGAAAGAAAACAACGGCAACAGGCCCGTCAGCAGAAGGCAAAGCAGGCATTTCATACGCAAAAAGAGATTAAACGGGAAAAAAGGAACGGCGTCGGTTGAAGGGTTGCTGACAGGATAACGCGCAGCGCGGGGCTGACATTGAAGTAATTTACGTAAAAAGTAACACAACCAAAACGCCCAGCCTCAACAGGGTCAACATTTTAACCCCGAAAAGATTCCCCCGGCGCCGGTTTAACGCGCCGAAAAAGACTCCGCAGCGGCCCGCCGGGAAGCCTCCGGCGCCAATCGGAAGCGTAACCGGGCCGGTGGTGCAACTTACCCGTAATTCTTAGGGAAGTGCCTTTTGCGCGGACTCTGCGCGGTTACGCGGGGCCGGTCCGTTGGGATTGGCCTCCCCCCTGCCTAAATTCGTTGCACTGCGGGCGTACGCCGTCATTCCCGTAAATCTCCCCACCCAAATGCAAAAAGAGCAACCCCGGAAGGATTTTACCCTCGAAGTCAACCACCTGAAGACGTACTTCCGCACCGACGCCGGGGTCGTGAAAGCGGTGGATGATGTAAGTTTCAATTTGCGGAAAGGGGAAACGGTCGGGATTGTGGGTGAATCGGGTTCGGGCAAGTCGGTTACGTCCATTTCGATCATGCGGCTCATCCAGAGCCCGCCCGGCTGGATCGAAGGCGGCGAAATGCTCTTCCACTCCCCCACCTTCGGCACGGTGGACCTTGCCAAGCTCTCCGAAAAGGACATCCGCCGCATCCGGGGCAACGAAATCTCGATGATCTTCCAGGAGCCGATGAGTTCGCTCAACCCGGTGTATACGTGCGGCAACCAGGTGATGGAAGCCATCATGCTGCACCAGAACGTGGGCCGCCGCGAAGCCAAACGGCGTACCATCGAGTGGTTCGAAAAAGTACGGCTGCCGCGCCCCGAATACATCTTTCACAGTTACCCCCACGAAATCTCGGGCGGGCAAAAGCAACGGGTCATGATTGCCATGGCCCTCTCCTGCCAGCCTGCCATCCTCATTGCCGACGAGCCGACCACCGCCCTCGACGTGACCGTGCAGGCTACCATCCTCGAACTGCTGCGCAACCTGCGCGACGAACACGATACGTCCATTGTCTTCATCACCCACGACCTGGGCGTGATCGCCGAACTGGCCGACCGGGTGATGGTGATGTACCGCGGCAAGATCGTGGAGCAAGGCCCCGTGTTCGAGGTGTTTTCGAACCCGCAACACCCCTACACGAAGGGCCTGCTGGCCTGCCGGCCCCGCCTGGACATGAAAATGAAGGTGCTGCCGGTCATTTCCGACTTCATGACCACCGACGAGGCGGGCAACCATTCGTCCGTGGAACAGAAATATGCTTCGGTGGGCGAGGCCCTGCTGATGAACTTCATTGACGACGACGAGGTCCGCGAACGGCAGGACAACCTGATGAAGCAGCCGCCCCTGTTGCAGGTGAGAGACCTCAAAACCTGGTTTCCGCTGAAGAAGAACCTGCTCGGCAAGCCGCTGGAGTACGTCAAAGCCGTGGACGGCGTCTCCTTTGAGGTGTACCCGGGCGAAACGGTGGGGCTGGTGGGGGAATCGGGCTGCGGCAAGACCACGCTGGGCCGTACCCTCCTGCGGCTCATCGAACCCACGGGCGGCGAGATCATCTACGACGGCCGGGACATCCGCGCCTTTTCGCACGGGGAACTGCGGCGGCTGCGCAAAGACGTGCAGATGATTTTCCAGGACCCGTATTCGTCGCTCAACCCGCGGCTGACCGTCGGCGAGGCCATCCTCGAACCCATGCGCATCCACGGGGTGGAGCGCAACGAAACGTTGCGCAAAGACCGGGTGATCGAGCTGCTCGAAACGGTAAGCCTGCGCCCGGAACACTTTTACCGCTACCCCCACGAGTTTTCCGGCGGGCAGCGCCAACGCATCTGCATTGCCCGGGCCCTGGCCCTCAACCCCAAGTTCATCATTTGCGACGAGTCGGTGTCGGCCCTCGACGTATCGGTGCAGGCGCAGGTGCTCAACCTGCTCAACCACCTCAAGGAAGCTTTTAACTTCACCTACGTCTTCATCTCCCACGACTTGTCGGTGGTCAAATTCATGTCCGACCGCATCATCGTGATGAACAAGGGCGTGGTGGAAGAGATGGGACGGGCCGAAGACATTTACGAAAACCCGCAACGCGAATATACCCGCAAACTCATCAACGCCATTCCGAAGGCCGACCTGGAGGAGATCCGCCGCCGGTACCTGAAGCGCAGCTTTGGGGAGCTGGAAGGTGTAAGCGTGTAGGAGTTTGAGAATTAAGGATGTAAATAAGGGCTTTCTCCTCAATAGCTCAATAGCGTAGGGTTTCAAACCCTACGCTATTGAGCTATTGAGGAGAAAGCCTTTTGAGTTAATCAAATGCGTTTTGACTTTCCGAGCCGCTATCTCTCAGAGGCACGTACGATGTAACGGTTAAGCGCCCAAGCTCCCTTACTTCCCTCCCGCTACGACTTCGCTCAGGCTGTCCACGTCGAGGTACTTGTTGGCCAGTTCGAGCAGGTCTTCCGCCGTGGTCTGGCGGATGTGCTCGATGTAGTGTTCGTAGAAGGCGTAGTCGAGGCCGTCGAAATAGATGGTCTTGAAGTGGTCGGCCAGGGCGAACGACGTGGTGACCGAGCCGGCAAAGGAGCCGATCATGTAGCTCTGCACGGTGCGCAGTTCCTCCTCCCCTACCGGCTCAGTTTGCAGAATCTTGATTTCCTTGCGGATCTCGTCCAGCGTCTGCCCGGTAAATTCTCTTTTCACGTCCGTACCGATCACCAGGTAGCCCTCCCGCTGGTGCGTGACCAGGCTCGAATGAATGCCGTACGTAAAGCCTTTGTCCTCGCGGATGTTCTTCATCAGCCGGGAGCCGAAGTAACCGCCCAGGATTTCGTTGAGCACCATCATCTTGAAGTAGTCGGGGTGCCGCCGCGTGAACAGCCGTTTCCCGACCCGCAGGGAAGACTGGAGGCTGCCGGCCTTCTCAATCACTTCCGCCCGGGTCTGGTCCGCAATGGCCTTTGACGCCGAGCCGTCGGCGCCCGGAACCGTGACCGGAAATTGCCCGAACACCCCCGTAACCTGCTTCAGCACGTCATCGGTGATCATCCCGGACAGGACAATGTCGAAGGGTTTGCCCTTCAGGCGTTCTTCGAAGTAGGGCTTGAGCAAACCGGGGTGAATGCCCGGAATGTCCGCCACGTGAATGCTTCTGCCGTACGGGTGATCCGCGCCGAAGATCAGTTCCTTGAAGCGGTTCTGCGCCAGGAAAGCTGTTTTCTCCGAATTCACCCGGATGTTCTGCTGCGTGATCGTTTTCAGGTTCTCCAGTTCGGCCTCGGGAAAAACCGAATCCGTGATCAGGTCCACCACCAGGGGCAGCAGGGCGGGCAGGTGCTTGTTGAGGGCGTACAGCGTCACGTTGATGCGTTCCACGCCGTGGTTCAGTTCCAGGAAGGAGCCGAACTGGTCCACGTATTCGTTGATCTGGGCGGCCGTCCGGGTGGAGGTGCCTTCATTGAGCATCTTGGCGGCAAAGTAGGAAACGGCCTTGCGGGGTTCGTACCAGTTGCCGGCGGCAAAGATGAATTCGAGCCGGAGGGCGGGTTGTTCGCCGGCGTTCAGCCAGTGCAGCTTAATGCCGTTGGGGAGGGTTTGGCTCTGAGCCCGGGTAACGTATATCTCGCGGATTTCCTGGAAGGAAGGCGGTTGCGTGCGGTCTAAGGGAGTGTGCATCATCCTGGTGGCTTAAAATACAAAAGCAACCCGTTCTCGGGGTTGCTTTCAAAATTACGGAATAAAAGGTGATTACTCGCTGCTCTCTTCGGCGCCCACATTGAGGTGAAGCGTGAAGCGCAGCGTCTCGCCTAGGGGGTTGTTCTGCTGGCGCGGAATCAGGTAGGCAAAGTCCAGCCCGACTTTGGAATAGCGCAGGCCCGCCCCGAGGGTGAAATACTGCCGGTTGCCCTTGAATTGGTTTTCGTAGAAGTAACCACCCCGGACGGCGAACAGGTCTTTGTACCAGTACTCCAGGCCGGTGGAAACGGCAATTTCCTGTAGTTCTTCTCTGAATCCGTTCGGTGCGTCGGAGAAGGAGCCGAATACCCCCGCCAGGAAAGGCCGGCTCGGATCGGCACCAAGCCGTATTTTGTAGCCCCCATTCGGGTCTGGAATAGCGCCCCCGGTAGTCGAATCAATGGCATACACCGGTGGGGTGGGCACCAGCAGCTTGTTGAAGTCGAGGGCCAGGGTAAACTTGTTGTAGGGGTCAATGTTGTAGGTAATGGCCGTACCGAGCCGCAGGTTGGTGGGAATGAACTCCCGGTTGGCGCGGTCGGAGTATGTAACTTTAGGCCCAAGATTAGACAGGTTGGCGCCGAAGGCCAGGTTGATGTCCCGCCCGCCCCAGTTGACGTCTTTGTTGTAGTACAAGGATACGTCGCCCGATACCGTGTTCCCCGGCTTCGAGTTGAACGTCGTGAAATCAAAGTTGCCGGCCAGGTTGGAGTGAATGAACCGGATGCCGACTCCCACGCTCAGGTTGTCGGACAGCTTCTGCGAGAAGGTAGGCTGGATGGCAAATTCCCGCGGGTTGAAGCTCCGGATCGGGCCGCCGTTCTCGTCGGTAAACTCAATGTCGCCCAGGTTGAAATACGTAAGCGCCGCGCCGAAGGCCTGCCGGTCGTTGAGCTTGTAATAACCCGACAAGTACGACAACGACATGTCGT
>CADCTQ010000524.1 GCA_902805615.1 uncultured Cytophagales bacterium | reverse complement strand
CCCGCAACTGGGTCCGGGCCTTCGTGGGCGGGGGAATCGCCAAAATCGCCGACGCCGCCGATTACGCCGACGAAACGGCGGCGCTGTTGTTCCTGGGCGGTTTCGACGGGGGACGCGTGGTGCCGGCCACGACGCGCCGCACCGTTACGGGCCTGCTCGGCACGCACCCCGTCATCCGGGACAATGCCTGCGTGCTGCCCTTCAACGCGTTCCTCGCCCGGCTTTCGCAGTTCGCGGAAGGGACTGTGCCGCGTTACCTGCAATTGGGCGAACGCAAAAAATCCCTGGCCGAAGCCCTGCGCAAGGAACTGCGCCTGGAGGAATTTACGCCCCGCGTGCTGACCTCGTTCGTGCGCAACAAGCTCATCGACGGGCTCTACCTGCCCCTCATCGGCGACAACCTCGCCAAGCAGATCGGGGTGGTGGGCGCCGACAAACGCACCGACCTGATGGGCATGCTGCTGCTCATCTCGCCGCCGGGCTACGGCAAAACGACCCTCATGGAATACGTCGCCAACCGGCTCGGCCTGATATTCATGAAGATCAACGGCCCGGCCATCGGGCACCGGGTCACGTCGCTCGACCCCGCCGAAGCCCCCAACGCCGGGGCCCGCGAGGAGGTGCACAAGCTCAACCTGGCCTTCGAGATGGGCGACAACGTGATGATCTACGTGGACGACATCCAGCACTGCAACCCGGAGTTCCTGCAAAAATTCATCTCCCTCTGCGACGGGCAGCGGCGCATTGAGGGCGTCTACAAGGGCAAGCCCAAAACCTACGACCTGCGCGGCAAGAAGGTGTGCGTGGTGATGGCCGGCAACCCCTACACGGAGAGCGGCGAGAAGTTCAAAATTCCCGACATGCTGGCCAACCGGGCCGATACCTACAACCTGGGCGACATCATCGGCGACACGGAAAGCATCTTCAAGCTCAGCTACATCGAAAACTGCCTCACGGCCAACCCCGCCCTCAACAAGCTCATCACGCGGAGCCAGAAGGACATTTATACGCTCATCAAACTGGCCGAGACGGGGGACGGCGACGGGCTGGAATTCGAGACGGGCTACGCCGCCGAGGAACTCAACGAGTACGTGGCCGTGCTCAAAAAGCTGTTCGTGGTGCGCGACTTCATCCTGCGCAACAACCTCGCCTACATCCATTCGGCGGCCCAAGCCGACGAGTTCCGCACCGAACCGCCGTTCAAATTGCAGGGCTCGTACCGGAACATGAACAAGATCGCCGGCAAGGTGGTCGCCATCATGAACGAGGCCGAACTGCACACGACGATCATTTCGCACTACGAAAACGAAGCCCAGACGCTGACCACCGGCACCGAAGCCAACCTGCTCAAATTCAAGGAACTCAACGGCCTGATGACCGAGGCGGAAAAAACGCGTTGGGCGGAGATCAAGGCGACGTTCCGCAAAAACCAGCAGTTCAAGGGCCTCGCCTCCGGCGACCAGATGGGCCAGCTCATGGTGCAGCTCTCCACGCTGGGCGACGGCCTGCACGCCATCCGGGAAGCCATTGTCGGGGGGAAGTCCCAACCTTGATTTACTTGATGGTCTGAACCTTGATTGGCCTTATGAAATGATAGCCATGATGCTGATCGTCGCTTGCGCAATCACGTTCATCATTCCATCAGGCCAATCAAGGTTCAGACCATCAGGCTAATCAAGGTTCAGACGGTCGCCTGATTTGAAGCCCACGCCGCCCGAAACGCTGATGACGTCGGGGTAGCCCGGCAGCACGTTGAGCGACACGCCGTAGTTTTCGCGGAAATAGTAGTTGTATTCGAGTTGTCCGCCCAGCAGCACCAGCTTGGTTTCCCAGCGGCTGCCTTCGGGGGCTTTGAGCCAACTGTCGTCGGGCACGTAGCCGGGCACGTCTTTCCAGGATTGCCGCCGGTAGAGCACCGGCCCCAGGCTCCAGCTGAACCCGTGCCGGCTCTTGCCCAGCGTGGTGCCGGCCCCGAAGAAGTTGACGCCCACGTGGCTGAGCATGGCGAACTTGTTGGCGCAGTCCCGCCACACCAGCGCCTGGATCAGTTTGAGGCCCACGTTCCGGTACAGGTTCACGTCGAGGGTCAGGGCCAGCCCCTGGGTAATTACCGCGTAGCCCTTGCGGTCGAGGCGGCCGCCGTACTGGCCGGCCACGGGCTGCGGACGGGGGTGAATGGCGAGGCCCGAAAACTTGATGCCGAACGAAACTGCCTGCGCATAGGCGGGCAACAGGCAGGGCAGCAGGGCCAAGAGCAGCAGCAGGCGTTTGTGCTTCAGGAGTACTTCTCCCATACGGGCAAAATTTTTCCCAAGATACGAAAGGGCCGGCCAGCCCCGCAACCCCGGCGGGTCCTTCGGGCGCAGTTACTCGCTGCGCAGGCTGCGTACCGGGTTCATCCGGGCGGCCTTTGCGCTCTGGAGGGTGACCGTGAGCAGGGCAATGCCCAGCGCCAGCCCGCCCGCCAGGGCGAACACCCACCAGTCGAGGTCCACGCGGTAGGCGAAGCCTTGCAGCCAGCGGTGCATGGCGTACCAGGCCAGGGGGGTAATGAGCACGACGGCCAGCAGGACGAGCCGGAGAAAGTCCCGCGAAAGCAGGGCCACGATGCCCGTCACCGACGCCCCGAGCACTTTCCGGATGCCAATCTCTTTGGTGCGCTGCTCAGCGTTGAACACCACCAGCCCGAACAACCCCAGGCAGGAGATCAGGATGGCCAGGCCCGCAAACCAGCCCGACAACACCGAGACGCGCCCCTCGGCCACGTGCTGGGCCTGGTAGGTCTGGTCCACGAAACTGAAGCTGAACGGAAAGCCCGGGTTGAACGCCCGGTAAAACGCCCCCAACCGGGAGAGCGTGGCCCGCTCCTGCCCGGCCGCCAGTTTGATGGCTACCTGGTAGGTTCGTGCGGGGTCGCACAGGAACACCATCGGCTTGATCGTTTCGTGCAGCGACTCAAAGTGAAAATCCTTCGTCACGCCGACGATGGTCATCTCGTTGCCCCAGAACCGCACCGTTTGGCCCACCGGGTGCGTCATGCCCATGGCCCGGGCGGCGGCCCGGTTGATGATCAGCCGGGTGTTTTCGGCGCCGTACGCCGCCGAGAAAGAGCGGCCTTCGGCCAGCCCGATGCCGAACGTTTCGAGCAGGCCGTAGTCTACGTGGCGCAGTTGAAACTGCACGTTGTCTTCCGGTTTTTTGCCGGCCCATTCCACCCCGCCGGTACTTGCCGAGCTGGGTCCCATCAGGGTAGCCTGAATGGCGGAGGCGCTGACCACCCCGGGAATCCGTCGGGCTTCAGCCAGGAAAGCGGCGCTGTTGCTGATGACGCGGCCCTCCTTGGGGAATACGATCAGGTTGTCTTTGTCGTAGCCGATGTGCTTGGACTGCACGTAGTCCACCTGCCGGTAGACCACGATCACGGCCACGATCAGCAGCATGGAGACCGAGAATTGAAAGACCACCAACCCTTTGCGCACCCACAACTCACCCACCGAATTGCGCAGCTGGCCTTTAAGCGCGGCCACCGGGTTGGACCCCGACAGGTACAGCGCCGGGTAGCTGCCGGCCAGTACCCCGGTGAACAGCGTAAGTCCGGCCAGGGCGGCCAGGAAGCCACCGTGGGTGGGCAGGGTGAGGTGCTTGCCCGTCACCAGGTTGAACTGCGGCAGCAGCAACAGGACCAACCCCACGGCCAGCACTCCCGACAGGAACGCGATGAACACGGCTTCGGTAAGGAATTGGAAGATCAGGCCGGTGCGGGTAGCGCCCACGGCTTTTTTGATGCCCACTTCTTTCCACCGCCGCGAGGCTTTGGCCGTGGTGAGGTTCATGAAGTTGATGGAAGCAATCACCAGGATGAACCCGGCGATGAGGGTAAACAGGTTGACGTACTCGATGCGGCCGCCGGACGGTTGCCCGTTTTCGTAGTTGCCGTGCAGGTAGGCCGACGAGTAGGGCCGCACGAACAAGGTATATATGGAGGCCGCATTTTTCTGTTTGACGTAACCGGCCACTTTCGCGTTGAACCGTTCCACGTCCGTACCCCGGCGGAGTGCCACGATGGTATGCGTGCCTTCGTTGGTCCACTCCTTCCCACCGGGCCACAACTTGTTGAGGTATAACTGAAAAGGTATTACGAAGTCGAACTGCAAAGATGAATTGGCCGGCACGTCCCGAAACACGCCCGACACCCGCAACGGGAATTTGTTGCCAAAAAACTCCCATTCTACGTTTTTGCCGACGGCCTGGGCGACTCCCCCGAACAGGTTCGACGCCAGCGTTTCCGAAAGCACGATCGAACCCTGGTCGGCCAGTACCTGCCCGGGGCGGCCCGCCACCAGCGGGAAGGAAAACAGGGTGAAGAAATCCCGGTCGGCAACCTGAATGCCGGCCTTCACCGACTTTGCGGGCGTAAGCAGGGTAGACTTGGGCAACTCGTGCGCCGGCATCAGGGTCGTTGCCAGTTCTACCTCGGGCATTTCTTTGGCCAGGGAACTGGCCAGCATGCCCGGCGTGGACTCACCCACCGCAATACCGGTCTGCTGCTGGCTGCGGGCCATCACCTGGTACAGCTGCGCGTCTTTTTCGTGGAACTTGTCGAAGCGCAGCTCGTCGCGCACCCACAGGCCGATGAACATCACCACCGCCAGCCCCACGGCCAGCCCGGCAATGTTGAGGGTTGAATACAGTTTGTGTTTGAGCAGGTTGCGACGGGCGATTTTGAAGTGGTTGGCAAGCATGGGCAGCGGAGAAAAGATGGACAAAAAAGACGGCGGGGACCTGCCCCAGCGGCGAACAAACCCTTTGCCAAAGTAAGCAGCGTCCGTAAAACCGCCTTTCACGCCTTTTTTGGCGCCGCCGCCCCCTCCGGGTGTTCGAATCCGGACACGTCCCGGTCAGCCGTGGACGGAAACGGGATGCCTACCCGTTTGCCGGGTTGGTCGCCCCGGCATTCCTCTATGATACAATGAGGAAAGAAGGATGTGCCACCAAGACACGAAGACACCAAGGGACACAAAGTTTTGCCGGCCGCAGCCCCTTTGTGTCCCTTGGTGTCTTCGTGTCTTGGTGGCGGAAACAGAATCACCGACGCGCGGGGACCATCCGGTCACCCCATCCTGGTCATCCTTAAATCCTGCGAATCCTGATCCTTACTTATTGAGCAGCGCCTTGAGGCGGGCCAGTTCGTCGTCCACCTTGGTACTTTGTTCGAGCTGTTTGAACTGGTAGTCCACGTCGCGGGTGGACTCGGCCGACGAGAGTTCGGTAAGCGCCTGGGCGTCGGCTTCGAGCTTGAGGATTTTCTCCTCGTACTTGTCGAACTTGGCGAAGGAATGGTTGCCCATCCCGCTCAGTTGTTTGGCCATTTCGGCCTGGGCCTTGGCGTTTTTGCTCCGGGCAATCAACGTAGCTTCTTTCATGCGGGCGTCCTGTAGTTTAGACTTCAGTTGTTCGATCTGTTCTTTGAGCTGGCGGCTGGTGGCGACGGCACTTTCGTGCATCTGCTTGTACTGCGTGGCCTGCGTTTCGAGCTGGCCCTTTTTGGTGAGGGCCACTTTGGCGAGGTGTTCGTTGTTGGCCCGCAGCGCCGTGAGGGCTTTGTTCTCCATGTCTTCGGAGCCCTTCACCAGGTCCTGGTACTGCCGTTCGAGGCGTTTTTCGGTGCCCATGGCCGAGGCCAGCGCCTGGTTGGCCTTCTCCACGGAGTCCTCCATTTCGAGCACCATCAGCTTGATCATTTTTTCCGGGTCCTCAGCCCGGTCCAGGGCACTGTTCACATTTGATCGGAATACGTCGAGGAAACGGCTGAGAAATCCCATAAGGTTACTAATTTGGATGGAACAAATAAATCGTAATATATGTAAAATTAGGTCAACCGGTAACCCATGTCTTCCCTCTTCCGCCGCTTCGGCCGCCTCGTGCGGGCCAGCTTCCTCTCCAACGATCTTCCCACCCCGGATGCTTCGGATGCCTTCGATACAAGTTCGCAAAATTATGCGGATTGGCAACCCAAGTCCGGGCAGCCGGATGCTTCCGGGCCGCGCAACGCCCCGCCCCCCAAGCCGCCCCCGCCGGCCGGTCCCGAAGCGGGCTACTACGCCGCCCTCGAACTGCCCGCCAACGCGTCGTTCGAAGAGATCAAGCGGGCCTACAAGACGCTGATGAAGAAATACCACCCCGACCGGTTCCACAACGAGCCGCAGAAAAAGCAGTTCGCCGAAGCCGTCACCCAGAAGCTCAACGAAGCCTACGCGTACTTCGAGAAAAAGCACGGGAAGTAATTGAAAATTGAAAATGGACAATTGAAAATGATGCACAGTGGTATTTGCCCCGGGGCAATTACCGAACGCCTTTCATTTTCCATTTTCAACTTTCAATTTTCGATTGAACTAAAGTTGACGATGGGATTGACCTCCGGGTTGTACTGGTAGGTTTTGATTTTGCCGGTGGCGGGCACCTCCACGATGCGGTAGCCCTTGTAGGGTACGCCCCAGTTGCCGCCGAAATGCCCGTCGAACACGTACGACTTGCCGTCGGCCGTCTTGATGCCGTGTTCGTCGTGGTCGTGGCCGTGGAAGACGGCGGCCACGTTGGGATAGGCGGCCAGGGTTTGCATCACTTCGGGGCATTCCTTGCCCGCGCCGGTCCACTTGCGCTGGGTGATGTGCAGGAACACGAACACGTGGGTTTTCTTGCGGTACTTTTCCAGCGTCTCCTTCAGCCAGCTTACGTCGGCGCAGAGGTATTCCCCTTTTTCGTTCGAAGTGTTGCCCAGCAGGAAGGCGTAGTCGCCCCGGGCGAAGCTGTGGTCGGGCGGGTAGCCCCAGGTTTGCCGCCAGGTTTCGGCCGCTACCATGTCGTGGTTGCCCTTCGTGACGTAATACGGCACCTTCAGCCCGTCGAGGGCAGCCTTGGCGAGCGGCAGGAATTCGGGGTTGTCGTGGATGATGTCGCCGTTGAACACGCAGAAATCGAGCCCGTCCAGTTCGTGTTCCTGGTTGAGCCAGGCGACGATGTTGCGGTAAAAGCCGGCGTAGTCGGTGTCGGGCTGTCCGTAGTGCCCGTCGGAGGCCACGGCAAACCGAAGCCGGGCCGGCGCCTTCCCGGCGGGGTGAGCGGCCTTGGCGTCCAGGGTCGTTCCCGCGGCCGTTCCCACCAGGGCGGCAGCCGAACCCACGGTACGCTTCAGAAAGCTGCGACGACTCTTTTTTTCCATGAAAAAAGGGATTGGTTACTGATCATTGGTCATTGGTTGTCGCCAGCGCCGTCTTTATGCTACTCCAGGAATTTGGCTTTCAGCTCGGGCGTGGGGATCATGCAGGAATCGCGGCGGCCGAAGAGGCGGTACCGGTTGCGGGCCACCAGACCGTACGCCCAGTCGCGGACGGGCCGCGGCACGAGGATGAGGCCGTAGAGGAACCGCCAGGCGCCGGGCAGCTGCCGGGCAATGCGCAGGGCGGCCGTGGAACGGGTGTACGCTTTGCCGCCTTCCACCAGCACAAACGTCTCGAACGCATCCGTAGACAGGCCGAACTGCCGGAGTTGGGCCTGCCCCGCCGCCGATTGCAGGGAGGCGAAAGAGAAACGCCCTTCCGGGTCGCGGTTGATGATGAACTGCACGGCCCCGTTGCACAGGTTGCACACCCCGTCGAACAGCACAATACTTCTGGTAGTTTCCATCGTCGAAAGGACTGCGCCAAAGGTAGGGAAAAAAGAAGACCGGAGACGGGAGGAAGAGAGACCGCAGGAAGGGGCTGAACCTTGATGAACTTGATAGTCTGAACCTTGATGCGCATGTCTGAACCTTGATGCACTTGATGAAAAGATGACCAGGATCAATTAAAGGATGAACCGGGCTTGGGCGGGGATGCGCTTCAAAGGAACTTAACCGTCAGGGCGCTAAGAAGACGCAAAGGGCGCCGGGGGAACGCCTATCGCTTTGTGCCCTTTGCGCCGCAATCCTGGTCATCTTTTCATCCTGTGAATCCTGATCCGGTTCGGTTATTTCTTCCGGAAAGGCATTCGTAAGTTTGTCCTTTCTGAGCCTGATTTATGCAAACCGCTTTTTTGCACCCACGACGGCCGGGCCGTTGCTTCTCTTTCCTCCTGGCCCTCCTCAGCCTCCTTACCGGCCCCCGGCTGGCCGCGCAGGCGGTAAAGGTGGCCGTGGCCGCCAACGCGCAGTTTGTGACGGAAGCCCTGCGCAAAGCCTTTAAAGCCGAAACCGGCACGGACCTGGAGCCCATCGTCAGTTCGTCGGGCAAGCTCACGGCCCAGATCCGCAGCGGCGCCCCGTTCGAAGTGTTCCTGTCGGCCGACACCAAGTACCCCGACGAACTGCACAAGGCGGGCTTTGCGGCCGAAGCCCCCAAG
>CADCTQ010000523.1 GCA_902805615.1 uncultured Cytophagales bacterium | reverse complement strand
GGCGTGGTTAAATACGTGATATTCAACGGCGCACCAGCCATTGTCACGGAGCATGAAATTGAAAGTGTAAGAAAGCTTTTGTTGGGAAGCAACGTTTCCACCACTCATTTTCTCGACGTTACCGGGGAAGCAGTACGCGTGAAACAAGGCCCGCTTGCCGGGATGAAAGGAAAAGTCGTCTGTAGAAGAGGGGCAACCAGGCTTTACGTAGAATTAGAATCAATCAATCATACGATATCGGTAGAGATTGATGCGTCCCTGCTGACCAGGGCAAATGACGATTCCCGGTAGACGGCCGGGGCCCCTGCATGCCTTGAAACGGGCGGAGAAGCGGGTTTTCATCACCGACGGGTTGTGCCTCGTGGTGATTCCCCGCGGCGTAATTTCGTTTTTTTGTTGGCGGCAAGCTGCGCGCCGCTGCCTTTCCCGATTGACAAACGGGGTAAAATACCTTTTGCCCTAAGGGCGTTGACCACATCCGGCGGGTTTTCCGCCCCGGGCGGCTGCCGTCCATGCGCCGGCTTCCGCCAGTCCTCCAAATCACAAATTCATCATCCTTATGAAAAGCGGCCATCTATACGTGCTCGGCACGGGTCTGTCCCATGACGGCTCGGCATGTTTGTTAAAAGACGGAAAAATATGCGTGGCAATAGAGAAAGAGCGAATCACCCGGGTAAAGCACGATGGCGGCAATGATACGGAGGCCATCAAATACTGCCTGAAGGCCGAAGGCATAACCATCCACGACCTGGACCTGGTGGTGCAGAACGCCAACTTCGGCAAGTTTGCGTTCGGAAATGGTTTTTTTGAGGGGCAACGGTTGTTCACCGAGGAGGTCAACGTCCCCGTGGTGACCATCTCGCACCACCTGGCGCACGCCTACAGCACCATCGGAACGAGCCCTTTCAGTGAATTCAACATTCTGGTCATTGACGGGTGCGGCAGTCCTTACGACGACTGCAATGACCTGCAACATGCCATGATTCCGGATGTGGACAAGATTCCTCCCGGACTTGCGCACCTCTACTGCGAAAAGGATAGTTATTACCAGTTTGGCCGTGACGGCAACCGGCCCCTTTACAAGGATTTCTCCGAATACGGATACTACTTGAAGGGGTACCCGATGCATCCGGAAACCACCATGCATTCCATCGGGGGGGTGTACAACGCCGCCAGCCGGTACTGTTTCGGCAACATGGATGACCCGGGAAAACTCATGGGCCTGGGGCCCTACGGCAAAGCCGGGGTGTTCAAGGATTCGATTTTTGACCTCCGGGATGGCCGGGTTTTCGTGAATTACGGTTGGATGAATGCATTCCGGACGCCTGCCCGCAATTACGAAGAATTCAAGCGTAACTTCCAGTACTACGCCGACATCGCCTACTGGGTACAGCGGGAGACCGAAAAGGCGATCATTTACGTGATCAACGCCCGGCTCGAACTGAGCAATACCGGGAAATTATGCTACGCGGGCGGCGTTGCTTTGAATGCCGTGGCAAATGCCAAGATCCTTACCCACACGAAAGCGCAGGACTTGTACGTTCAGCCGGCGGCCGGAGACAATGGGTTGTCCATCGGGTGTGCGTACTACGGCTGGCTCGAAGTGCTCAAGAAGGAACGGCAAATCCACAACCAGTCCACGTGCTTTGGGTTCAATTACCCGCCGGAGTCAGTGAGAAAAGTCCTGAACGCTTATAAAAAAGGGAACAACCCCCTGATGACCAACAAAGTAATCAATTCGTTTTTCAATTCGCTGTCTCCCGGGGTTTCCGTCCGGCCGTCGAACCGATTTGCCGTCATACAATTCAACATCGAAAACAACGGGGTGTACCAGGTCGTGATAGAAAATGGCGGGCTTACCAGGAGCAGCGCCGGCATTTTCAATACGCCTACCTCCATTGTCAACATCACCGGCCCTCTTTTTGTGCAGTGCGCCTTTCACCCCGAATATTTCGTTTCCCTGCACAAGGCCGGCAAATTTGAAGTCTCCAAAAGCGCGGATTGGCAATTGTTCCGCGAAACGGCAGACCTGGCAAAAGCAGCGGCTTCGCTCAACGAGGGGTACGGAGGAAGTGTCTTCAACCTCAAATACACCCAGTGCGCGGATTACATCCAAAAAGCGGCCCAGTTGCTTGCCAGCGGCAAAGTGATCGGCTGGTTCCAGGACGAGTCCGAGTTCGGACCCCGGGCCTTGGGCAGAAGAAGCATTCTGGCTGACCCGAGAAATCCCGTCATGCGCAGTTTCATCAATTCAGAAATCAAGTTCCGGGAAGATTTCCGGCCTTTTGCGCCCTCCGTACTGCTGGAAGATGCTTCCGTCTTTTTCAATACCCGCAACGAAAGTCCCTACATGATCCTGGTGGACCAGGTAAAGGAGGAGTGGAATGACAAAATACAGAGCGTTGTCCACGTGGATGCAACTTCCCGGGTGCAGACGGTGACGCCGGCCTGGAACCCCAAATACTACCAGCTGCTCCAGGAATTCAAGAAAATAACCGGCATCCCCGTGCTGTTGAATACTTCTTTCAACAAGCGCGGCATGCCCATCGTGGAGACGCCGACCGAGGCGCTTGATTTCTTCTTCACCTGCAAACTGGACCACCTGGTGATTGATGACTGCATCATTGAGAAGTAGCGACCCCCAGCCCGGCCGCAACCGCCGCCAACGATATCGGATGATGGTGGTTGCGGATAGCATTCGGGTTTAACACGGCTGGTATGTAAGTACGGGGTGAATCACCGTTCCCTGCCGTCAATACCCTTGCCACCATTTTATCATTTCATCTACCTACAATCGGCAGTGCTCTATGCATACGACCTTGGTTTCTATTTTCATCGAGAACGGCAGGTGCAGCGACCGGGGAATCACCTTCATCAACGGGGCTGATGCGGAAGAGCATTTGGATTACCGGACGCTGCTGCGCAAAGCCCTGTTCGTGCTCAACAACCTGCAACGCGCCGGGTTCGGGCCGGGGGATGAACTGGTATTGCAGGTCAATGACAACCAGCACCTGCTGATCCTGTTGTGGGCGTGCCTGCTGGGTAAAATCGTGCCGGTGCCGCTCTCCCCGGGCAACCAGGAGGAACACGTCCTCAAGCTGCTCAAAGTATGGAAGACCTTGTCCAACCCCCGGCTGGTCACCGACGAGGCGGTGGACGGGAAATGGCAGCCCGGCTTCCTGGCTGCCGGCTACCAGGAGGAATGCCGTCTCATCAGCAGCCGCGTGCTTCCCCTGCAAACGCTCCTGGCGGAAGAAGCGCCGGGCACGCCGGCAACGGTCAGTCCCGACGACCTTGCCTACATCCAGTACTCTTCGGGGTCAACGGGTGAGCCCAAAGGGGTAATGCTGACCCACCGCAACCTGCTTGCCAACGTAACGGACATTGCCGCCCGGTCGGAAATCACCGGCCGCGACGCCATGCTGAGCTGGATGCCCCTGACCCACGACATGGGACTGATCTGTTTTCACCTGACCGGCGTGCTTGCCGGCATTGACCAGTACATCATGCCCACGGCGCTTTTCATCAAGCGGGCCACGCTGTGGATGGAAAAAGCCAGTGAGAAGAAAGCCACCCTTTTGTATTCCCCCAATTTCGGGTACCAGTACTTCCTGGCCGCTTACCGGGCGGCCGGCCCGGTCGGGTGGGACCTGTCGGCCGTGCGGCTGATCTACAACGGCGCCGAACCCATTTCCTACCCGTTGTGCCGTACGTTCCTGGCCGAAATGGCCCCGCACCAATTGCAAGCCGGATGCCTGTACCCGGGATACGGGTTGGCCGAAGCCTCCGTGGCCGTGTCGCTGCCCCGGGTGGGCACCGGCCTGACCGCCCTGTACGTGCACCGGGAGAGCCTGGTGGTGGGCAGCCAGGTGCAGGATGCCGGGCCCGTCCCGGCCGAAGGGTCGGTTTGCCTGGTTGCCGTGGGCGAACCCATTGACCAGTGCCGGGTGCGCATCTGCGGCGGGAAGGACGAAGTGCTGGGAGAGGAGCGCCTGGGGCACATCCAGATCCGGGGCAGCAACGTAACGGGGGGGTACTACCACAACGAGCCGGCTACCCGCGACGCCTTTGCCGCCGGCAACTGGCTGCGCACCGGCGACATGGGTTTTTTCCGGAACGGCCAGCTGTTCATTGCGGGAAGATCGAAGAACATCATTATTGTGAACGGGCAGAATTACTACCTCAATGACATCGAAAGCGTTGCCAATGAAATAGCGGGCGCCGAGATCGGCAAAGTGGTGGCGTGCGCGGTGCCCGACCCGGAGCAGGCCCGGGAAGAACTGGTGGTCTTCGTCCTGTTCAAGCAATCCCTGCTCCAGTTCATGCCGCTGGCCGGCCGGGTGCGGGAGATCATCGTGAACCGCCTGGGTTTGGCCGTCGGCAAAATCATTCCCGTCCGGAAGATTCCCAAAACGACGAGTGGCAAAGTGAAGCGGTTCAAACTGGCCGAAAGCTACCGGCAGGGCGAATTTGCCGAACTGCTCGCTGCCATGAAACAGGCAGCCGGGCACGGCAGCCAGCCGTTGCTTTCCGGCGCCGCCCTCCGGGAGCAGCTCGCGGTGTTGTGGCGCGACCTTTTCGGGGGGGAAGCGATGGGACCCGACGATGACTTTTTTGCCGCCGGCATGAACAGCCTGCGGGCAAACCGCCTGGCCGTGCACGTGCAAAGGGCATTTGGGGTTGAATTAGCCGTCAGGGACCTGTTCGACAATCCTTCCATCCGGGCCTTGGGCGGGTTGCTGGAGGGGAAGCCGGCCGGCGCCGCCCGTCCCATTGTACCCGCGCCCGTGCTGGACGATTACCCGCTTTCTCCCTCGCAAAAGCGTTTCTGGATCCTGGACAAATACGAGCAGCGTCAGACGGCCCTCAACATACTGGTCGGATATTCCCTGCGCGGCGTGATCAGCCCCGGGGCCATGCAAAAGGCCTGGGTTGCCCTCCTGCGGCGGCACGACAGCCTGAGAACGACCTTTATCGAAGTAGACGGGGAGCCCCGGCAACGGATCAGCAGCGGGGAAGCCGACTTTCCCGGAATGGAATACTGCGATCTGAGGGGCAAGCCGGACCGGTTGGCCCTTGCCGCGGCAATCGCATCCCGGGAAGCTGCCAGTCCTTTTGACCTCCCGGCGGGACCGCTGCTCCGGGCCAGCCTCATCCGGCTCGGCGAACAGGAGTACCAGTTCCTTTTGTCGGTACACCACATCATTGCCGACGGCTGGTCGGTAGGGGTGATCCTGAACGACCTTTTCGGGCTGCACCAGGCGGGCCGTGACGGGCAGGAAAAGGCGCTGGCGCCGTTGCCGATCCAGTTCAGGGACTACCTGGCCTGGCAGCAGGGCTTACCCGGCAGTGCCGCCGTTGGGGCGCACCAGCAATACTGGTGGAATGAACTAAAGGGAGACCTTCCGGTCACTGAATTTCCTTCCTGCAACGCCCGGCCGCCGATCAGAACGTTCAACGGAAAAGTCAGACAGTACCGGCTCCCCGAACGGGTAAGTGCGGGGCTGCAACGGCTGAGCCTCGACAACAAGACCACCTTTTTCGTGACGGTGGTGGCGCTTGTCAACGTGCTGCTGCACAAATACACCCGCCAGACCGATATTGTGATCGGGACTGCCGCCGCCGGACGGAACCACAGCGACCTGGAAGGACAAGTGGGGCATTACCTGAACACCTTGCCGTTGCGCTGCACCCTGGCCGGCGGGGAAAGTTTTGCCGGTCTCCTGCAAAAAGTCAAGGAGAAAGTCCTGGGCGCCTTCGAGCACCAGGATTATCCCTTCGACCGTTTGGTCGAGGACCTGCGGCTGGGTACGGACCGCAGCTATTCCCCGCTGTTCAACGTACTGGTGCTGGTACAAAACTTCGACAGCCTGGCGGCTTTTGAAGCGGGAGCGTTGGGGATCGCGGCCGAACCCCTGAAGCTGGAAACGAACGGCAGCCTGGTGGACCTCCAGCTGGAATTCGTTGACTGGCAGGGCGGGCAGTACCTGAACGTTTGCTTCAACACGGACCTGTACGCCGGGTGGCAGATGGACGCCCTGGCCGGCCATTTCAACCAACTGGTGGAGCAGGCAGCGGAGGCTCCCGAAAAAACCATCCGCGCCCTTGACGTGCTGACCGGCCGGGACAAGCAGCGGCTGCTGGCGGATTTCAACCGCACGGGTGTCGCGTACCCCGCCGGTGACACCGTCGTGTCGGAGTTCGAAAAACGGGTTGAATCAACCCCCGGCCACCCGGCCCTCCGGTGCGGGGAGCGGGCTTTCAATTACCGCGAATTGAATGAAGCCGCCAACCAGCTGGCCCACTGCTTGCGCGAAACGTACCGCATCGGACCCGGATGCCGCGTCGGGCTCATGCTGGCCCGCTCCGAGCAAATGATCATCGCCGTACTGGCAGTGCTTAAAGCCGGAGGGACGTACGTGCCCGTTGATCCGGACCATCCGCCGGACCTGGTGCAGTACATGGTGGGGGAGAGTGAGGTCGCATGCCTGTACGCCGACGAGGCCGTACTGGACCGTTTTCCCGGGCAAAACCTGGGGGTGGAAACCATCGGGGCCGGTTCGGCAATGCGTCAGGCCAGTCTTTTTCCCCGCAGCAATCCCGGCACGGCAATCGGGCCGGAAGCCCTTGCTTACATCCTTTTCACTTCGGGCTCCACGGGCCGGCCGAAGGGCGTCATGATCACGCACGCCTCCGTGTTGGATTACACGAAAACCTTCAGCAACTATTTCGGGCTGTCCTCCGCCGACGCGGTCGTACAACAGGCGTCGTTGTCCTTTGATACGGCGGTAGAAGAAATTTTTCCGGCATTGTGTACCTCCGCCCGGCTGGTCATCGCCCCCCACGGCGGGCGGGATGTGGAGGATCTGGTGGCAATCATTGCGCGGGAAAACATCAGCGTGTTGAGTACTACCCCGCTGGTCATCAGTGCGCTGAATGCCCATGCCGACCGGCTGGGCCGCTTGCGGGTGTTGATCAGCGGGGGCGACGTGCTCAAGCCCGATTACATCGGTAATCTCCTCGGCCGGGTTGGCGCCATTTACAACACGTACGGGCCGACCGAGGCCACCGTTTGCGCCACTTACCACCGGGTAGAAAGTGCAGCGGATGCCGGAATCATCGGGCAACCCATTGCCAACCGCGACCTGTACGTGCTCGACGAGCAGTTGCACCTGGTTCCCATCGGGGCCGTGGGCGAACTCTGCATCGGCGGCAAGGGCCTGGCTAGGGGCTACCTCAAGCGCGAGCAACTCACGGCCGAGAAGTTCGTGGAACACCCCTTCAAGGCCGGCCGGCGCCTCTACCGCTCCGGGGACCTGGCCCGCTGGCAGCCCGACGGCAACCTGGAGTACCTGGGCAGAAAAGACGAGCAGGTCAAGCTGCGCGGCTACCGCATCGAACTGGGCGAAGTGGAAGCCGCCCTGCTCTCCCATCCCCTCGTCGAACAGGCCGTCGTGGTGCTCCACCACGAGCAGGGCCAGTTGCTGGGCTACTACGCCGGCAAGGCCGCTCCCCCGGCCGCATCCCTGCGCGAGTACCTGCGCGAGCGCCTGCCCGAGTACATGCTGCCCCACCTGCTGGTGGCCCTGGAGGCCCTGCCCCTGACGGGAAACGGCAAAGTCGACAAGAAAGCCCTGCCCCTGCCGGTAAGGGGAGCCGGCCCGGCCTACCAGGCCCCGGCCACCGACCTGGAAAAGCAACTGGCCCTGCTCTGGCAGCAGGTGCTGGCCGTCGGGCAGGTAGGGCGGGAAGACAACTTTTTCGAGCTGGGCGGCCACTCCATCAAAGCCACCCAGCTCATCGGCCTGCTCTACAAGCAACTGGGCGTGCAGGTGGAACTGCGCACGGTGTTTACCCATCCCACCCTGGAGGGCATGGCCGGCCAGGTGCAGCGGCTGGCCCAGCCGGGCTACCAGCCCATCGCCCCGGTGGCCGCCCAACCCAGCTACCCCCTTTCCCACGCCCAGCAGCGGATGTGGATTCTCTGCCAGGTGGACAACTACCAGCCCGCCTACCACATCGTGAGCACCTACCGGCTGACGGGAACCTTGCAACGACCCGCCCTCCAGCAGTCGTTTGCCGCCCTGGCCGAGCGCCACCAGGGCCTGCGCACGCGCTTTGTGCCCGAGCAGGGAGCGCCCCGCCAGTGCATTGACCCCCGCATCGAAGTACCCCTGGTGTGGCAAAAGGCAAGCGGGCTTTCCGCCGTCGAACTCAGTGAGCGGGTGGAAGCCATCATCACCCGCCCCTTCGGGCTCACCCAAAGTCCGCTCTGGCGCATCCACGTGCTGGAAGTGGCCCCCGCAGAGCACCTGCTGGTGCTGGTGGTCCACCACCTGATCGCCGACGGCTGGTCCATGGAAGTGCTGGCCCGCGAACTGACTGTGTGCTACAACGGC
>CADCTQ010000522.1 GCA_902805615.1 uncultured Cytophagales bacterium | reverse complement strand
CTTTCTGGTCCAGTTGCACGAAGTCCTGGCTGTAGCTGAAGGTCAGGGTGGTGCGTTGCTCGAAGGTTTGCAGCGCCTCGCGGAGGGTCACGTTGTTGAGCCGCAGGCTGATGGTTGAGTTAAGCAAGTCCTGGGAATACCCTTCGCCGGCGTGGGCAAAGCCGGTGAGCAGCAGTATCACCCCCAGGTGTGAAATAGTAATCCGCATAAGTTTACCTACGTCTGGATACGTCCCGAAGAATTTTTTCATACATTTAGCGTTGCTTTGTTGAGTAAGAAAGAGACAAAGAGATGCCCCGCTGCCAGTTGAGATGGCAGTAAGTCCCGGGGCGGGCTTCTAAACCGGGATGCTGGCGCATTCCGGTTTATTCGTTAAAAGGGAGGCTGAGCGTCAGTTTCTAAGGCATAGGCAGCAAGTGGTGGGATGGGTTGAACATGGAACGGGTCACAGCAAGCGCCGCCCGCCTGGCAACGGGCGAAACCTGCTTTTATTCATTTACGGTACCGTCTTCTTTACGCGGGCACCCTTCACCGGAGAGGGTGATCCTGTCGCCGGCCTTGTGGTATTCGGCGTTGATGAGCTGGCAAAGAATCCGCAGGGCGGTATCCAGGTCACGGCCGCTCAGGTCCACTTTCACGGTGCAGTGGTTGAGCGATTCGTTTTCGAGGACAATGCCGGCGCCGAACCGCCCGTTCAGCTCGGCAACCACCTCACCCACCGTGGCGTTGCTGAACACCAGGGCCCTTTCCTTCCAGGCGGGCGGAATTTCCGCCTCGGGCAGCGGGGCTTTCTCGAACGGGCTGTGCGCGGCGACTCCGCCGGGCTCCCCGTTGAAGACGACTTTCTGGTTGGCCAGCAGGATCACGTCTCTTTTCCCGTCACCGGCGGCGGCCGGGCTTTGGGGGGCTGACCAGTCGGCCGGGTCCGTACCGGGACGCGCTTCCCGCACCGATACCTTGCCTTCGGTCACCGATACTTCCACCCGCCGGCCGGTGGCGTAGGTCTTTACGTTGAAGCTCGTGCCCAGCACGCGGGCAACGACCGGCCCGGTGTGCACGGCAAACGGCTTGCGGGGATTTTTAGCCACCTTGAAAAAAGCTTCACCCTTCAGAAAAACCGTTCTTTCGGCCCCGTTGAATCCCCCGGCCAGGGTCAGTTCGGCGTGGCTGCTCAGCCACACGATGCTGCCGTCGGGCAGGGTCTGCCGGAGCGGCTGGGCCGTCTTGTTTTCGAACACCACCAGGGCGGAAACCGAGGACTGGCCGCCGTACCACTGCCCCAGCCACGACAGCCCGAAGGCCAGGGCCAGCACCGCGGCGGCGCGTACCCAGGTCCGGGTCCAGAGGGGCCGCCCGGCAGCTTCGGTTTCGGCGGGAACGGCCTGGATTTCTTCCTGCCCGATGGCCGCGTGGATGTTGCGGCGCATCCGTTCTTCCGTGTCGCCCAGGTCGCCGGCATCCGCCTCCGCCCCCTCAGCGCCGGCCGGGTCGTTTTGCTGCCATTCCGAC
>CADCTQ010000521.1 GCA_902805615.1 uncultured Cytophagales bacterium | reverse complement strand
TTCCGGACGGCCGTCATCCAGATCATCCTCATTGACATCGTGTTCTCCTTCGACTCCATCCTCACGGCCGTGGGCCTGGTGGACGAGATCATCATCATGATCATTGCCGTGATCATCGCCCTGACGGTGATGCTGATCTTTGCGGGCAAGATTTCCGGGTACATCAACAACCACCCCACCATCAAAATGCTGGCCCTGGCCTTCCTGGTGATGATCGGCGTGCTGCTGGTGGCCGAGGCGTTCGAATTCCACGTGCCCAAAGGCTACGTGTACTTCTCGATGGCCTTCTCGCTGGGCGTGGAAATGCTCAACCTCCGCATGAGCAAAGGCAAGCCCGTACGCCTCAAGACGCCTTACCAGGAAGGGGCCGAAATCGAGGAAAAGAATCACAACAACGGCACCGCCAAGCCCATCGCCGTCAAGCAGGACGGCAGACGGTAACTGTAAGACCGGAGACGTTGGATCGCAGACGTAAAACAAAAGCCTCTCCCTCCGCCGGGAGAGGCTTTTTTGTGCCCGTTTCCTTCCCCGCCTCCATCCTGGTCATCCCTTCATCCCATGCATCAAGGCCCAAAATACCTACCGTTAGGTATTGCGCCCCACGGCGTAAATTGGGAGTTTGCCGGGGTGATGTTGATTTTCCATTTTCCATTTTGAACGTTCCACTTCCCCCAACTCCCCATTTTGCCCTAACTTCGGGCTTTGTTTCACTTACGCCGTCCCCCTTTTCATGCCTCCTCAGGAGCTTCAGCGCGAACAATTCTGGAAGATATTGCACCAACTGACGGGTGCCGGGCAGGAAATTTCGCTGTATTTCCGGGCGGCGGTGGGCACCTACCACAGCCTGCCGCTCGATTTCCTTGAAGACAGTTACCGCCACCCCCGCCTGCGCGTCACCGACCAGGCCGCCTCCAAGGCGCAGAGCCTGCCCGAGCCGCACAAGACCAGCTTCATGAAGGAATACCTCCGGAGCCGGCTCTTTACGCTCAGCGCCGCGTGCCACAAGTACTTCGGCCCGCTCTACCGGCCGGGCCGCGAGACGCACAGCTACAGTCCCTTCGTGGACCTGCTCATGAAGCGCAGCGAGATCGAACCGGCGTTTCCCGAACTGGCCCGCCCGGGCGTGTACGGCGAATACGTGAAGCTCAGCTCGGCCATGGGCCTGTTTGCCCGCGCCGCCCCGGGTCCGGACGTGGCCGAGGAGCCGCCCGCCTACGGCACGGCCCCGGCGTTTCCGCTCAACCAGGTGCTCTACGGCCCGCCGGGCACGGGCAAAACCTTCCACACGGTGACCTACGCCGTGGCCATCATCGAGCACAAGTCGCTCGAAGCGACCGCCGCCGAAGACCGGGCCGCGGTGATGAAACGGTACGAAAAATACAAGGAGGCCGGCCAGGTTGACTTCATCACTTTCCACCAGAACTACGCCTACGAGGACTTCGTGCAGGGGCTGCGGCCCGACGCCCACGCCGGCGCCGACACGCTGCGGTTCCGGCTCGTGGACGGCGTGTTCAAGAAGCTTGCCGACCGGGCCAAGGCCAACTACGAAGCCTACCAGCAGGTGCTGCGACGGCCCCGCCTGCCCTTCGAAACGCTGCTCGACCAGAT
This sequence comes from uncultured Cytophagales bacterium, assembly GCA_902805615.1. Taxonomy (GTDB): domain Bacteria; phylum Bacteroidota; class Bacteroidia; order Cytophagales; family 172606-1; genus CADCTQ01. The sequence continues at coordinate 6,814 of CADCTQ010000521.1, read as the reverse complement.
GCTCTCCGAACGGGTGAACCGCGAAACCGAGGAGGTGGAACTGCCGCTCAACCCGCCGGGCGGCCAGTACAAGTCCATGATCATTTACGAGGTGAGCGAAGACCACCTCAAGTACAAGCGCCGCACGCAGCGCAACGCGGTGCGGGAAGAAGAACGGCTGCTCTCGCTGCACAAGCTCAGGGAAAAGTTCGAGGGCCGCGAAATCCGGGAAGCCATCAACAAGCTCTACTACGACGCCGTGACCGACGCCCTGCGGCAGTTTTCGAGCAGCCTCCGCCTCACCCGCGACGGCGGCCAGCTCCGCCACTACGTGCTGGTGATTGACGAGGTGAACCGGGCCAACGTGTCGCGGGTGTTCGGCGAACTCATTACGCTGCTCGAAGACGACAAGCGCCTGGGCGCCCCCAACGGGCTGGCCGCCACGCTGCCCTCGGGGGAGTCGTTTGCGGTGCCGCCCAACCTGTACGTGGTGGGCACCATGAACACGGCCGACAAGTCGGTGGCCCTGCTCGACGTGGCCCTGCGCCGCCGCTTTGCCTTCGTGCCGCTCTACCCCGACTATTCGCTGGTGCCCCAATTCGAAGCCGTGCTGCGCCCCCTCAACGAGAAGATCCGCGAGAAGAAGGGCACCGACTTCCTGGTGGGTCATTCCTACTTCATCGGCAAGGACCCCGCCGAGCTGCCCGGCATTTTCAACCGCAAGATCATTCCGCTCCTCTACGAATACTTCCAGAACCGCCCCGAACCCGTCCGCGAAGTCCTCGAAGCCGCCGGCCTGACAATCGTGGAGGAGAATTTTCAGTGGAAAGTCCTTTGAGACCATCGTACACTGATGGGTTATGATGGTTATGATCTGTTATGATTAATATGATCTGTTATGATTAAATGATTACATGACTACATGATTGCATGACTTGATCGTCCATTACCAGGCACGACAATCCAATCATTTAATCATGCAGTCATTTTATCATAAAAAATCATAATCATCCTAATCAATCAGTGTACCATTCCTCTCCTACAGCCGCTCAAACCGCTGGCCGTCGAGCACCATGAAGAGGGCGCCGTTGGGGTCGCTGGTGGGGGGCTGGTTGATGCGGAAGCGTTTGCGGCCCAGGTTGGGGTCGTCCCGGTCAATGAACACGATGCGCCGCGATTCGATCTTCACCCGCCCCTCCAGGTGAATGGTGATGCCGTACCGCCTGGAGTTGCACACCCCGTACCCGTTGCGGAAAATCTGGAGGGCGTAATCCTTCGACTGCCAGTCGCCGGTGTAGACCAGGGATTCTTCGGGCAGTTCACGCTGGCAGGCCAGGGCCGTCATCAACAGCCCGGCGGCGAAAAGAAAACGGTGGATGCGCATGGTGGTAAACGGTTGAAATGGTGAAACATAGGGAAGGTTTCGTCTCCGGAACGGCCCGCTGGAATCGTGCCAAAACGGCGTAAAACGCCACCCGGCGGTCCGGAAAGTTGGAAGGTTGGGTGGTTCAGTCTTAACTTACCCACTCGCCAACCCAACAACCCCTTGAAAGCCGCCCTGGGATTTATCTTCATTACCCTGCTCATTGACGTGATCGGCATCGGAATCATCATTCCGGTACTCCCCAAGCTGATCGAAGAACTCATCCACGGCGACCTGAGCGACGCGTCGCGGTACGCGGGTTGGCTTACGTTTGCCTACGCCATCATGCAGTTCCTGTTTTCGCCGGTGCTCGGGGGCCTCAGCGACCGGTTCGGCCGCCGGCCGGTGCTGCTGCTTTCCCTCTTCGGCTTCGGCCTCGACTACCTCCTGCTGGTGTTTGCCCCCAGCATCACCTGGCTTTTCATCGGGCGGCTGATCGCGGGGGTCATGGGCGCCAGCTTCACCACGGCCACCGCCTACATCGCCGACGTGAGTACTCCCGAAAATCGGGCCCGCAACTTCGGCATGATCGGGGTCGCCTTCGGGCTGGGCTTCATCATCGGGCCGCTGCTGGGCGGCGTGCTCGGGCAGTACGGCTCCCGGGTGCCCTTCATGGTCTCGGCCGCGCTTACGTTTCTCAACTGGCTGTACGGGCTGCTGGTGCTGCCCGAATCGCTGGCCCCCGAAAACCGGCGGCCTTTCAGCTGGGCGCGGGCCAACCCGGCCGGTTCGCTCCGGCAACTGAGGAAGTACCCCGTCATTACCGGCCTCATCGGCTCGCTGGTTTTCATCTACCTGGCCGGCTACGCCACCCAAAGCACCTGGACGTACTTCACCATGGAGCGGTTCGGGTGGAACGAAGCCATGGTGGGCTACTCGCTGGCCTTCGTGGGCCTGATGGTGGCCCTGGTGCAGGGCGGCCTCATCGGGGTGGTGGTGCCCCGGCTCGGCCCCAACCGCGCCGTGTACCTGGGCCTGCTCCTGTACGCGCTGGGCTTCCTGCTGTTTGCCCTGGCCACCCGGAGCTGGATGATGTTTGCCTTCATCGTGCCCTACGCCCTGGGCGGCATTTCGGGGCCTTCCCTGCAGGGCATCATTTCGGGGCAGGTGCCCGCCAACGAACAGGGCGAACTCCAGGGCGCCCTCACCAGCCTGGTCAGCCTCACCAGCATTGCCGGCCCGCCGCTGATGACCAACCTGTTTGCCTACTTTACCGGCCCGGGCGCTCCGGTGTACTTCCCGGGGGCGCCGTTCCTGGCCGGAGCCCTGCTGTGTCTGGTCAGCGTGGGGCTGGCGTGGCGGTCCCTGAGCCGGGGCTGACCGGCATTAGGGCCGGTGGGGCCGGGGCGAAAAAAGGGATAATTCCCGGATTAGTGCTATCATTGCACACGCGCCGGCGTGCGGAAGCTGCCCGGCCCGTTCTTCCCACCGGATACGCTCCATTTCCCAGCCAACCTGCCCATGTCTTCCCGGACAACTGTACTCATTATTGACGACAACGAAACTGACGGATGGATTGCCCGGCGCATCATCAAGAAGTACGACGAACGGGTGTCTACGGTCGTGTTTACCAGCGCCGCCGATGCGCTGCAATACCTGCGGGGCGAAGTGGATGACTCGGGCGCCACCACGTACGTGATCCTGCTCGACATTTACATGCCCGAAATGGACGGCTGGCAATTCCTGGAGGAGTACCTGTACCTGCCGGACGCCACCCGGGCGGTCTCCCGGCTGTTCATGCACACCTCGTCCATTTCCCCCTCCGACCAGCGGCGGGCAGGTGCCTTGAGCTACGTGCAGCGGTACGTATCCAAACCCCTCGTGGGCGGCGACCTCAAGCTGCTGCTGCCCGACCCGACGGCCTGAGGCGTCCCAACCCCTCCCCCAACCGGCCCGTACGGGTTTCGTATACGGCCTTATGAAGAAGAAAAAGCGAAAACAGGTGATGGAAGCCCTGGCCGTGGTGGCGTTCATCCTCCAGGCCGCCGAATTCGGCGTGCAGTTGTGGGACCGGCTGCGCAACCCTTCCGAACGCCGCACGCCCTCCGCCGGCAGCCGCTGAGCACGCCCTTTGGGCCTACGCCAGTTCGCGCAGCAAGCCGTCGAGGTCCAGGGGGCGCGTGTACATCTCCACCGAGCCGTCGGGCTTGTGCGGCCACTGCTGGCGGGGCCGGTCCCAGTACAGTTCCACCCCGTTGCGGTCGGGGTCGTCGAGGTACAGCGCCTCCGACACCCCGTGGTCGGCCACGCCCGTGAGCGGGTACCCGGCATCGAGCAGGCGGCGGTACGCCACGGCGAGGTCGCGGCGGGTTGGGTACAGTATGGCCGTGTGAAACAGGCCGGCACTCCGCACGGGGGCGGGCGGACCTCCTTTGCTGTACCAGGTGTTGAGCCCGATGTGGTGGTGGTAGCCGCCCGCCGAGACGAAGGCCGCTTCCGTGCCGTACGTGGTCACTACTTCGAAGCCGAGCAGGCCGCAGTAAAAGTCGAGGGCGCGTTGCAGGTCGGCCACTTTCAGGTGCACGTGCCCGATGCGGGTGGCCGGCGGAATGGTGTAAGGCGTCTGGTCCATGGGGGTTGGGGTCTGGTGGCGGGTCGCCGCCGGGCGGGTACCCGTACGGGCTTTTCCGCACCAATGTAACGAAGGAATCCGGGTTGCGGGGGGTGGGCATTGCTTTTTGCTTGCCGACGTTTTGTCCCGGCCGCTTAATTTAGAATCTCCCTAAATAACCGGTCTGGGGTAACCTTAGGGCCTTTTTCGGGGTAATAACCCTTGTAAACCAAATTTCACCTGTGATGAAAAGGAAGATCGAAGAGAAGAACCAGACCCCGATGCGGTGCCCCATGTGCGGCGCCAGTGCAGTTGAATCGTGCAAGAAGCCCGAGAAGAAGGAGACCAGGGAGTGCCCCCGGGTACAGTAGCAACAGGGATTGGCAACTGGCTCCGTAGCCGTTGGCCTTTTTTACGCACCACAGATCACACTGATCTTACCGAGTATTGACCATACACCACCAGCGCAGGGCCACCCCTGCGCTTTTTCGTTTTAGTCCTGTTCGATGTTCGGGGGATAGAGGTATTGGGAGAACCACCCCCGGCCCCTCCTTGAAAAAAGGAGGGGAGCCGTGCCCATACGCCCCGCTGATCGGAAAAGCAGGCCGTGACGTGCATTTCTCCTTGCCACGCAGCCGCCTCCGTAGAGTTCCCCTCCTCCATCAAAGCTACGATTAGGACAAATTTTGGGAATGGGCTAAAAGTGGTCAGTGAAGACACTGACCACGGCAGCAGCGACACTGACCACGATGATAAGTACGTGGACATTAGATTTCAGACATTAGACGTAAGACAGTCTACTGGCAGTCAATGAGTTAATTACTTGTCATCATATGTTTCATTCCGTACAGGTACTTACATTACCACGATTAAAGATCCCCCGACCGCCGTCAGTGTCTCACTGACGGCTCTGAATGGCCTTTTATGAATCTTTTGTAAAAGTGTTCTAATCGTAGCCTCCATCAAAGTGGGGACAGGGGTGGTTCCTCCGAACATCGAATCTCCCTCTACCCTGCCCACGGCGTGACCACGAACGCCGCGTCGCGGAGGGTGACGCGGAACAGCTCGTCGAAGCCCTCCCGCGGGGAAGGCGGCTGGAGTTGGCGGAACTTGGCAATCACCCCCCGGTCGTCAATGCGGGCCTTGCCGGTGCGGCCGGCATTGCGTTGCAGGCATTCTTCCAGACCCGCTTCGAAGTAGTAGCCCGTGACCCGGTAGCGGTGGTGACGGGCCATGTGCAGGTAAGGCCGCCGGTCGTCGGACCGCACGTTGGTATTGTCCACCACCAATTGCATCTGCGTGCGGAAACAGAACTCCAGCAGCTGCGCCTCCCGGTTGCGCGTCCGCAGCAGGTCGAGGCTCACGCGCAGGTGCGAATGAAAGAAATGCTGCTGGTAAAAAGTGCTTTTGCCGCTGCCCGGCACGCCGGTAAAGAGGATCAGGTGCATGGGGAGTTGGAGCGTTTGAGCGTTAGGATAGGTTTACATACGCGGGAATCATTGATTACTTCACAAAGCCATCCCCTTTTTTGATCAAACTCCCGCACTCCCTACTTCTCTAACTCTCCAACTCCCTAACTTCCGATGATTTCCTGGAGCTGTTCAATCGTGATGGGTTTGACGAGGTAACCGGCCGTGGGAAAGGAGGCGGCTTTGGCAATGTCGGGTGGGTACTGCGACGAGGAGAGGATGTAGATGCGGCGGGGCGGGTTGCGACTCTCCCGCAGGGTTTCCAGGAACGCAAAGCCGTCCATGCCCGGCATGTTGAGGTCCAGCAGAATCAGGTCGGGGCAGTTGCCCGACACCAGGCACCCGTCCAGGAAGTCAAGGGCATCCTTGCCGTTGCGCGTGGTCAGCACCCGGATGGTGTCGTCAATCTCTTCGATCAACAGCCGGGCCAGGTAGTTGCTGGCCGGGTCGTCGTCCACCAGCATGATGCATTCTACTTTGTCATGGGGCGTATTTGTGCTCATTCAGGGGTGGGGTATTGGGTAATTAGTATTGGGTATTGGGTATTGGGTATTGGGTATTGGGTATTGGGTATTGGGTATTGAGTATTGAGGTATTAGGAAAATAAGTAATTCGTAATTGCGTTTGCCCGTTGGGTTTCAGAAAGATACGAAATAGCCGGGAAATTGGCGGGGTGCGTTGCGGGAAGGCGCCGGTGCCGGGGAGGCGGGCAAAAAAGGGGGAGGCAACCCCGTGATTTGCCCCCGGTGTAGTACGTACCGGGGAGCAAATCGGTCGGGCAGTGGGGAAAGCCGGGCAGGCATCAGCCGCCGTACTTGTAGTTGGCATCCAGGTCGGTGAGCAGGGGTTCGTCGGCGTCGCGGACGGTTGCCTCCACTACTTCGCCCAGGAACAGCACGTGGTCGGCCTTCGAATGGATCACCTCCACGAGGTTGCACTCAAAGCTGGCCACCGTGTCGGTCAGCAGCGGCGAGCCGGTCTTGCCGTCTTCGAAGTTGTAATCGTTGAGTTGGTGCGCCCCTTCTTCCACGTTCGTTTTGCGGCTGAACTTTTCGATGAGCGGCTGGTTTTTGCGGCCCAGCACGTTGAGGGCAAACACCCGGCTTTTCTGGATGGTCTCGTTTAAGTCGCTGGTCTTCTCCACGGCTACCATCACCACGTGGGGCTCGAACGACACCTGCGTTACCCAGCACACCGTGCCGGCGGCAATGTAGTCCTGGTCGCGGGTGCTGAGTTCTTCGGCACTTTTGCGGGTGGTGAGAATGTAGTAGCCGTACGTAATTTTACGGAGGGCTTCCGAGATCGGGTTTTGCGATTGTGCGTTAGTAGCCATAATAGGTGACTAAGGGGTTAAGGAATGGGTGAACAATGGGATACTTGTGCGTACTCTAA
>CADCTQ010000520.1 GCA_902805615.1 uncultured Cytophagales bacterium | reverse complement strand
GCTGCTTTCCAGGTCGAGGCGTTCAAAGTGCGGCGCCTGGGCGGACACTCCGCCCACTGCCCCCGCCACCGCCAGGAGCACGCCGCCCATCATGCGGGCCAGACCGGGAAGAAAGCGGGGGAGAGGGTGCATGGATTGAGGGTTGTCAATGACTACTGACCAATGACTGCTATTTTGAAATTGGTCGGAAATATACAATGAACGAGGGGCGGGGGACGGATAGTTTTGTTCCATCTTTTAAAACCTACCTCATCATGCGATCAAACCTATTAAGAAAAAGCATTTTCAGCTACGTGATGCTGCTCTCCTCCCTGTTGTGGATGACGAGTTGCGAGAAGGAAAAGGACCCCAAACCCACCGACCCGAAGGGCGAAGTAACCGCCAATGCCGGTACGGACCAGTCGGTGCAGATCGGCCAGGCGGTGACCCTCGACGGCAGCGCCTCCAAAGACAGCAAGGGCGCGGCCCTCACCTATAGCTGGGCGTTTACGGCCCGCCCCAGCGGCAGCGCCGCCACCCTCGCCAAGGGAACGGAAGCCAAGCCGACCTTTACGGCCGACATAGTCGGTGAATACGAAGTGGAACTGACCGTGACCAGCACCAACGGCACGGCCAAAGATAAAGTAAAAGTAACGGCTACCGGCCCGGTGAACGCCGTGGTGCTGGAAGGCGAAATCAACGCCGACCGCGTGCTGACCAACATCGTGGCCGACCCCAACCTGCCTGATTACCTGGCCAACACCGACGTAACCGTAAAGGCCAAGCTGACCGTTCAGCCGGGCGTGGTGGTTGCGTTTGCCGCCGACAAAGCGCTTTACATCAGCAACCCCAACGGCGTACTCATTTCTAAAGGCACGGCGGGTCAGCCGGTCGTCTTCACCGGCAAAACCAAGACGAAAGGCTTCTGGAAGGGAATCATGTTTTACTCCGGCAGCACGCAGAACGAACTGGACTACACGGAAGTATCCTACGCCGGCAGCAGCGCCCTGGTCGGGGTAAGCGTCAAGTCCAACCTGGTGCTCTACGGCAACGGCTCCACGCCGGCCAACGCCAAAATCACCAATTCTACCTTCACCCACGGCAACGGATACGGCCTCTACGTGGAGTACGGCGCCCTGCTGGCGGGTTTTGCCAACAACGCGGCCAGCAACAACGCCGGGACGGCCGCTTACGTGTACGCCGACCAACTCGGCAGGCTCGATGCAGCCTCCAAGTTCAACAACGGCAACGGCTACAACGGGGTGGAAACCTCCGGGGAGCACAACAAAGACGCCGAAGTAACCTGGCCGGCGTTCACCGACGGTTCCAAGTATCTGGTGACCAATGACCTCACCATCGAAACCGGGGTGAAGATCGCGCCCGGCGCCACGTTTGAGTTTGCTTCCAACAAAGCCCTGTACGTGAAGTCCGGCGAAGGCTACCTCATCGCCAAAGGCACCGGGGGCCAGAAAATCACTTTCACCGGGGTGAACAAGACGAAAGGTTTCTGGAAGGGAATCATGGTGTACTCCGGCAGCACGCTCAATGAACTGGACTACGTAGAAGTGGCCTACGCCGGCAGCAGCGCCCTGGTCGGGGTAAACGTCAAGTCCAACCTGGTGCTCTACGGCAACGGCTCCACGCCAGGCAATGCCAAGATCACCAACTCCACCTTCACCAACGGTGCCGGCTACGGCCTCTACGTGGAGTACGGCGCCCTGCTGGCGGGTTTTGCCAACAACACGGCCAGCAACAACGCCGGGACGGCCGCTTACGTGTACGCCGACCAACTCGGCAGGCTCGATGCAGCCTCCAAGTTCAACAACGGCAACGGCTACAACGGGGTGGAAACCGGCGGGGAGATCAGCGCGGAATTGAACGAAGCCACCTGGCCGGCGTTCACGGATGGAGCCAAGTACCTGGTGACCAGCGACCTGAGCATTGAGTCGGGCGTAAAAATTGCGCCCGGCGCCACGTTCGAGTTTGCTTCCGACAAAAGCTTGTACGTAAACAACGGCGGCGGCTACCTGATCGCCAAAGGCACGGCGGGCCAGAAGATCACCTTCACGGGGGTAAACAAGACGAAAGGTTTCTGGAAGGGGATCATGATCTACTCCGGCAGCACGCAGAATGAGCTGGACTACGCGGAAGTAGCCTACGCCGGCAGCAAACCCCTCGTCGGCGTCAGCAAGCTGGCTAACCTGGTGCTCTACGGCAACAGCTCCACGCCGGCCATCGCCAAGGTCACCAACTCTACCTTCGCCCACGGCAACGGGGTCGGCCTCTACGTGGAGGGCGGTGCCAGCATCAACGCCGACGCCGCTACGGCCAACACCTACAGCAACAACACCGACGGCGGGTTCTCCCGCTAGGCACGGAAAGTGCATCTGAACGGCAAGCCCGTGGGAAGTCACCCGTACTTCCCGCGGGCTTTCCCGTTGAATGGTACACTGATCTGATGGTACACTGATCTTTTATGATGATTATGATGGGAACTGATTTTAGATTGGAGGGGAATCAGAAAAAATCGTAACGGATCATAACCATCATAATAAATCAGTGTACCACCATGGACCTCATTACGGACTTGTTTGCCCAACGGGAGATTACGCCGGCCTCCGTGGCGCTGCGGCTGCTGGTGAGCCTGGCGCTGGGCGGCCTCATCGGGCTGGAACGCGAAAGCCGCCACCAGCCGGCCGGCCTCCGCACGCACATTCTCATCACGCTGGGCAGCACGCTGGTCATGCTGGTTTCCATTTACATCCCGCAGACGTACCTGGATTTCCGGAACGGCGACCCGGGCCGGATGGCCGCGCAGGTGGTGTCGGGCATCGGTTTCCTGGGGGCCGGGGCCATTTTCCGGCTGGGGGCCAACGTGCGGGGGCTCACCACGGCGGCCACCATCTGGGTGTCGGCGGCGGTGGGACTGGCGGTGGGGGCGGGGCTCTACTGGGGCGCGGCCATGGCGGCGGCGGCCATCCTGTTCGTGCTCATCGTGCTCAGCCGGGTGGAGAAACGGTTTTTCCCCGACCTGACCAACAAGGTGCTGCGGGTACACTTCAACACGGCCGAGTTCGACCCCGACCAGGTGCTGGCCATCCTGCGGCGGCACAAGGTCCGCTACCTGTCGCTCAGCGCCAAACAAACCCTCGACACCGGCCGGAGCCAGGTGAAGTTCTACATCAAAATTCCCAACAAGCTGCCCCTCAAGCCCTTCTTCCACGACATCAGCCGCCTCCAGAACGTCTCCGAGGTGTACCTGGGGCAGGACGCTTAATGGTACACTGATGAACGGTACACTGATGGGTTATGATGATTATGATCTGTTATGATTTCTTTCTGATTCTTCCCTTTAAAAATCAGTCCCAATCATAATCATCATAACAAATCAGTGTACCATATGATGTTGGGTGAGGAAGGGTTCGTAGTCGAGGGTTTGCCAGGCGTGTTCGATGCCGGGGACGGCCATGACGCGGTCCATGATGGCGTCCTGCTTGCGGCCGATGGCCTGCGCTTCGGCGTAGGGCGTGTTGGTAAAGGCGATCATCGTGTAGAGGGGCGTCCACAGGTCGGGGTGCTGCCGGTGGATGTGCGCTTCGATCTTTTTGCGGAGCAGGAACCCCGGGTCGGCCACCTTGTCGCGCATTTCCACGAAGTTTTGCAGGGCCAGGTCGGCAATGGCGTCGGCGTCGGGTTTGCGGCTGCGCTGGTAGGCGTCGAGGAGGGCCGGCCAGTCGTCGCCGTGTCCGGCCAGCAGTCCGTCGAGCACCACGCAGTCTTCGAAGCCCGCGTTCATGCCCTGCCCGTAGAACGGCACCACCGCGTGGGCCGCATCCCCGATCAGAACCGCCCGGTGCTGGTACACCCACGGCCAGCAACGCACCGTCACCAGCGAGGCGGTGGGGTTGCTGAAATATTCCTCCGCCAGGCCCGGCATCAGCGGCAGCACGTCGGGGAAGGTTTGTCCGAAGAACCTGAGCAGGTCCTCCTGCGTGCGGATGGATTGGAAGGACGGTTTGCCCTCGAAGGGAAAAAACAGCGTGCAGGTAAACGTGCCGTCAGGGTTGGGCAGCGCGATGAGCATGAAGTGGCCGCGGGGCCAGATGTGCAGGGCGTGTTTGTCGAGGGCCCAGGTGCCGTCGGGCCGCGCCGGGATGGTGAGTTCCTTGTAGCCGTGCTCCACGAAGTGCTGTTCGTAGTTGAAGCGGTTGTGGCGCATCATGGCCGTGCGGATGGCCGAAAACGCCCCGTCGGAGCCGAAGATGAAGTCAGACTGCACCGTGGCCGTGGCCTTGGTGCGCAGGTCGGTCACCTGCACGGTGGCGTTGGGCAGGTCCACGCCGGTGCATTTGTGCTCGAAGTGCAGGTCCACCCCGCCTTCTTCCTCGGCCAGGTTCATCAGCATGCGGTTGAGCAGGCTCCGCGACACCGAGTAGATGCATTCCCCGTTGGTGCCGTAGGGCTGGAAGGTAAGGTTGCCGGCCGGGTCGTGCATCATCCGGCCGCGCATGGGAATGGCAAACTCCTTGGCCGCCTTTTCGAGCCCCACCAGGCGCAGGGCCCGCCAGCCCCGTTCGCTCATGGCCAGGTTGATCGTGCGGCCGTCTTCCCACTTGGATACGCGCAGGTCGGGGCGCTTTTCGTAGAGGCTTACCTTGTGTCCGCGCCGGGCCAGCAGGATGGACAGCAGCGACCCGACGAGCCCCGCCCCCAGTACCGCAATCTTTTTAGGAGTCTGATTCAAAGTCAGTGAATAATTGAATATGGAAAATTGACAATTGAAAAGTGATGCCCGTCCCGGAATCCGCGGGGCAAGTAAAGCAGTGGTCGCCAAAGACTCATCATTAGCGCATCATTAGCGTAGGGTTTCAAACCCTACGCTAATGATGCGCTAATGATACTGATACGCTGCTGTAGAAATAGACGGATATTCCCCGGCGCTTGATTCAAATTGGTAAACTACTTTTCCGGCCCCTTTTCCCCGCTTGCCCGGAAGCCGCCAGCTTTAGTGTCCCCGCAAGGGGCATTGGTAATTCGTAATTATTTCCCGGTCTGCGTCCTTACCAGCGCAGCCAGGATTTCGCCGCAGCGGTACACGTCTTCGAAGGAGTTGTAGAGCGGCACGGGGGCCAGCCGGATCACGTCGGGTTCGCGCCAATCGGCAATTACGCCTTCCTGGCCCAGGCGTTCAAACACGGCTTTGCCGGTTTCGGGCAGACGTAAGGAAAGCTGGCATCCCCGCCATTCCGGGTCGGCGGGCGTAATGATCTCCACGTGTTGACGGAGCACCGGGTCGGTGCGCAGGATGAATTCCAGGTACCCCGTCAGCAGGCGGCTTTTGCGGCGCAGGGCGTCCATGCCGGCCTCGGCAAACACGTCGAGGGCGGCCCGGTGGGCAGCCAGCAGCAGCACCGGCCCGTTGGCCAGTTGCCAGCCGTCGGCCCCGTACATGGGTTTGAACCCTTTCTGCATCTGGAAGCGGCTCTTTTCCTGGTAGCCCCACCAGCCCGCCAGCCGCGGCAGGTCGCTGTCGGCGTGCTTTTCGTGCACAAACGCCCCGGCCACGCCGCCCGGACCCGAGTTGAGGTATTTGTAGGAACACCACACGGCAAAGTCGGCGCCCCAGTCGTGCAGGCGCAGGGGCACGTTGCCGATGGCGTGGGCCAGGTCGAAGCCCACCCGGGCCCCCACCCGGTGGGCGGCGCGGGCAATGGCTTCCAGGTCGTACACCTGGCCGGTGTAGTAGTTGATGCCCCCGAACAGCACCAGGGCCAGTTCGTCGCCGAGGGCTTCGATCTGGTCCACGATGTCTTCCGTGCGGAGCGTGTACGCCCCGGGCCGCGGCTGCACCTCCACCACCGCCGTTTCGGGCGAAAAGCCGTGCAACCTTACCTGGCTCTCCACGGCGTACTGGTCGGAGGGGAAGGCGCCGCCCTCCATGAGCACCTTGCAGCGCCGCGGCGTGGGCCGGTAAAAGGAGGTAAGCATCAGGTGCAGGTTGGTGGTGAGGTTGTTCATCACCACCGTTTCGTGGGGCCGGGCGCCGACCAGCTGGCCCAGCGGCTCTTTGAACTGCTTGTGGTAGGTAAACCAGGGCTGCCGGCCGGTGAAGTGCCCTTCCACGGCCAGCTTTTCCCAGTGCAGCATTTCCCGTTCCACGGCTTCGCGGACGGTTTTGGGTTGCAGGCCCAGCGAGTTGCCGCAAAAGTAAATGGCTTCTTTGCCTGCCACCACCGGGATGTGGAAGCGGTTCCGGAAGTCCCGCAGGGCGTCTTCCGCGTCCAGACGCCGGGCAAACCGGAGGCTGTTTTCAAACGTTACGCCCGGCAGGGCATCGGTAAATGGGGTCAAAGGGCAAGTGGTTTGGGGTTTGGGGGATGGTACACTGATTTGTTATGATGATTATGATTGAGACTGATCTGATGAGGATGTGAATGAATCCGGCAATGCATTGACGTATTCACACAACTACAGGGCCATGTCTCCATTTAATCATAACAAATCATAACCATCATAAAAGATCAGTGTACTATTACTTGGGCGCAGGTTTTTCCATCACCGTGCCGCAGCGTTTGCAGGTGCGCTTTTCGAGGGAGTCGAAGAAGTTGTTCATCACCACGGGCAGTTGCTGCACGATGTCGGATACCGGTACGAACTCTTCGTGGAGCTTGTTGCCGCAGTTTTCGCAGAACCACACGAACCCGTCCTGCTCGTCGGGTTTGCGGTACCGCTCCACCACCAGCCCCACCGAGCCGGCCGACCGGCGCGGGGAGTGCGGCACCCCGGGGGGCAGCAGGAACAGGTCGCCGGCCTTCAGCGGAATGTCCACGATCTGGCCGTCCTCCACGATCTTGACCACGATTTCGCCCTCCAGTTGGTAGAAGAGTTCTTCGCCGTCGTCAATGTGAAAGTCCTTGCGGGAGTTGGGGCCGCCTACCACCATCACGATAAAATCGTCGTTGCCCTTGTACACCTGCTGGTTGCCCACCGGCGGCTTGAGCAGGTGCCGGTTTTCCTCGATCCAGCCCTGCAAGTTGAAAGGTCGCTGTACTGCCATATCCTGATTGACAAATGCGCTTTGATGACTAAAAAAGGGTACCCCGCACGCGTGTTCCGGCATCACAAACCGGCTTTGGGGCGCCAAAGGTAGCCAAATAATCCAGTACCGTGTAAAACTTACAATAAGGCAAGAAGGTTCAGAAAAAGCGGCGGAATTGGTGGGGAAGCGGCCGGCGGGAGGGAAGGGCGACGGCCGCCGGGGAGGCAAGCAGGCGAGGCACGAAAAGGAGGCATAAAACAAAAGCGCTGCCTTTGTCGGCAGCGCGTTTGCAGTAACACTCACTCTGTAAATTAGTCAAATGGGCACGAATCCCACCGGTCCCGTATCCTCTCTACCACAAGTATGCAGGGGAACCGTTTATTAATGACAACCAAATTAAGCATAAATGGTTTAACATAATACATTAATTAACTATTTTATATTAAAAGTTTTTGTTTTTTCCGGTTGACAAGCCAAAAGGCGGTTAGAAATGGGGGAGGTAACCCGGGATTTTGAACGTGACTCCCGCCCGTCGGCTCCCATCCCGGCGCGGGCAACCTTCCGGGCGGGCAGCGGCATGGCCCGAACCCTGCCGGCCAACCGGGCGTACCGGCTTGCCGTTTGCAATAATTAACGTTTCGTTAACAATGGAGCGTCAGGAATGGGGCGGCTTAACTTTTTGGCCCCGATTGCGTACATAAGGGGGCAACTATCTATCATATGAACGCAACGCAAGCACAAGGACAATCCCAGCAGAACCAGATCGGGCTGGACGGCGACAAACTGGAAACCACGGCCAACGCCCTCAACGAGGTACTGGCCGCCTACCACGTACTCTATCAGAACCTGCGCGGCTTTCACTGGAACGTGAAAGGACACCGCTTCTTCGAACTGCACCAGAAATACGAGGAATTGTACGAACAGGCGAAGGAATACATTGACCTGGCGGCCGAGCGGATTCTGACGCTGGGCTACACGCCCTACCACACCATGACGGATTTTCTCTCCATCTCGGGGATGCAGGAAGCAAAAAACGTATTCCAGGACGTGGAGATCGTGAAGCTGACCGTGCGGGATTACGGCCAGATGATTAACAAGTTGCGCCGGGCCTGGGAAACGGCCGACTCCAACGAAGACGTAGGTACCACCAACATGCTGGAGGAATTCATCGGCAGCCACGAAAAAACCATCTGGATGCTCAACTCGTGGCTCAATAAGTTCACGGCAAACATATAAGCAGTGAGGGAGATAGAGAGTTAGAGAATGAAGGAGTTTGAGCGTCTGGCGTTCACAAGCTTGTGCGTGCCCGACAAACACCCGTCAACGCTCAAACTCCCCAACGCTCAAATTCTCCAACTCCCCCAAGCAGCGCATACAAGCAAAAACCCGGACTCTGTGAGTACCGGGTTTTTGTTTAGGCCTGGCCGTCAATGGCAAGGGCGAGGTCTTTCTTTTTGATCTTTG
>CADCTQ010000519.1 GCA_902805615.1 uncultured Cytophagales bacterium | reverse complement strand
CGCAGTACGGGGCGCTGATGCTGGTGGAAAGGCGCAGGTCCGACACCACCAGGTCGGGCTGCACGTCCCGGAAAAGGGCAATTTCTTCCTCCACGTACCTGGTCAGCGTGTCCTCTTCGTAGAGGCGGCTGCCCGAGTTGAGGGCCTTGTTGAGTTTTTCGAGTTCGAGGGTGTAGATCGTATGCTGGCGGAAGGCGGTGCCTTCGAAAACCAGCGGGGCGAAGGAAGAGCAGGCAAAGTGTACTTCGAAGTGCTGCGGGTTGAGTGATTTGGCCAGTTCCAGCAGCCGCACAACCTGGCCCAGGGCCACGTTTTCGGAAATGAACAGGATGCGTTTGGGGCTCATAAAAATGGTTTGGTAGGTGGTTTGAACGGCTGTGCCGCCCGGATGTTTGCCACCGGGAATGGTCCGGACAGGTACGTCCGCATATTAATGCATCTGCCCGTTTAAAAAAAGATTTCCTGGGCCAGCCGGTACGTGTTGGCGTGGGCTTCCACGATGTCGGCCACCCGTTCGGAGTAGCCGCCGCCCATGCTGACGACCACGGGCAGCTTGTGCCGGCGGCACAGCTCGTACACCACGCGGTCCCGTTCGCGGCAGCCGGCAATGGTCATCGAGAGCCGGCCCAGCTTGTCGCTGGCCAGCACGTCCACGCCCGACTGGAAAAAGACGAACTCCGGCCGCTGCTCGTCGAGCAGGCGGGGCAGGGTTTCGCGCAGGATGTCGAGGTACGCCTTGTCGTCGGTGCCGTCGGGCAGCGGCACGTCGAGGTCCGACTTTTCCTTGGGCAGCGGGTAGTTTTTGGCCCCGTGCATGCTGAAGGTAAACACCCGCGGCTCGTCGCGGAAGATTTCGGCCGTGCCGTTGCCCTGGTGCACGTCGAGGTCCACCACCAGCACCTTGCGCACCAGCCCTTTTCCGAGCAGGTAGTTGGCGGCAATGGCCATGTCGTTGAGCAGGCAGAACCCTTCGCCGTGGCCGGTAAAGGCGTGGTGGGTGCCCCCGGCAATGTTCATGGCCACGCCGTGTTCCAGGGCAAAGTGCGCCGCCAGCACGGTGCCGTTGGCAATCACGATTTCGCGGTGCACCAGCCCGGCCGACAGCGGAAAGCCGGTTTTGCGCGCCTCTTTGGGCGTGAGTTGCAATGTGCTCAGCCGGTGCCAGTAGTCGGGGGTGTGGGTATTGGTGATATACCGGGTTTCGAGGGGCGGCGGGGCGAAAAAGTTTTCGTCCGTCACGGTCCCTTCGTAAAGCAACTGCTCGGGCAGCAGCGTGTATTTTTCCATCGGGAACCGGTGCCCGGACGGCAACGGGTGCGAGTAAACAGGCGACCAGGCAATTTTGAGCATTATACCGTGATAAACATGATTAAACTGATAAAACGGAGGATATTTATTGAATGATTGGATGGTGGTGTCGAATCAAATGCGTGATCTCCGATTCATTTCCGGTGCTTGGGGTTAGGAGTACAGGGCGTTTAACCGGGATGGTTGGGAATTTGTTTTTTTGGGTACCTTACTGCCGCCAACGAACCTTCAACTTTTACCCTTATGCCTTCTTTTGACATCGTCAACAAAGTGGATGCGCAGACGCTGGACAATGCCATCAACACCGCCAAAAAGGAAATCCTGAACCGGTTTGACTTCCGGGACTCCAAGTCCACGATAGACCTCGACAAAAAGACTTCCGTCATCCACGTCGTCACCGAGAACGACATGCGCATCAAGGCCATCCAGGACGCCATCATTACCCGCATGGCCAAGCAGGGCCTCGACGCCAAGGCCCTCGACCTGGGCGAAGAACAGTACGCCTCGGGCAACATGGTCAAAAAAGACATCAAGGTGCGGGAAGGCATTGACAAGGAAATTGCCAAGAAGATCGTCAAGCTCATCAAGGACGCCAACCTGAAGGTGCAGCCCGCCATCATGGACGACCAGGTGCGCGTGACGGGCAAAAAGATTGACGACCTCCAAGCCGTGATCGCCCTCCTCCGCGGCGCCGACCTGGGCGTGCCCTTGCAGTTCGTGAACATGAAGAGCTGAGGGCAATGGAAAATTGAAAATGAACAATTGAAAATGGAAAATGGGGGTGCGTTGGGAAGGTGCCCGCGAGAAGGGGCCCTGGCGACTTTTCAATTATCCATTGTCCATTTTCAATTGTCCGTTTATAAAAAAACTCTTTCCCGTCTTTTCTGGTTATCCCTGTATGGATACGCAATTGACTGATATTCGTCAAAAGATCAAGAAGACGTACGTGGAATACGTGCTCACGCAGGGCCGTCAGCCCGGCTCCCCGTACCAGATCACCCAACTGCTGGGCATCACCGAGGCCGATTTTTACGCCGAATTCAATTCCATCGAAGCCATTGAGGCCGACCTGTGGCTGGGCTTCTTCGAGGAGGCCCGGCAGAAGGCGGAAGCGCAGGAGGTGTACGAAGGATACTCGGTCCGCGAAAAGCTGCTTTCGTTTTATTTCACCTGGATCGAAGTGCTCAAGCGCAACCGCAGCTTCGTGCTGTTTGCCACCCAGGGCATGCGCCGCGACAACCCTTCGGCCAACGCCCAGCTCCGGCGGTTCCGCCCGGCCTTCAAAGACTACGTGGGCGAACTGCTCCGCGAAGGGCGCAGCAGCGGCGAAGTGGCCAACCGGCCGCTGGTGATGGACCGCTACGCCGACGGCTTCTTCGTGCAGGCCGTTTTTCTGCTCAACTTTTTCGTGAAAGACCAGAGCAAAGGCTTCGAACAAACCGACGCGGCCATCGAAAAAGCCGTCAACACCTCCTTCGACCTGGTGGGGCCCTCGGCCATTGACTCCGTGCTCGACTTCGCCAAGTTTCTCATCCAGACCAGGAATTAAGTCGTACGTAGAGACGCGATTCATCGCGTCTGGGGTCATAGGAACGCAATGAATCGTTGTTCGAGACGCGATGAATCGTGTCTCTACGTACGACTGTAAACCATACAAACTTTATCCGACGCCTCCATGAAGTATCAAAATAACATACCGGCCACCAAGGTGGAGCGGGCCACGAAGTTCGTGCAGACCGGCATCAAGGTGGGCGGCAACTACATCAAGCACTACGCCAAAAAAGCCTTCGACTCGTCGGTGACCCGCGAGGACCTGCACGAGGAAAACGCCGCCGACATTTACTCGGCCCTCAGCGAACTCAAAGGCAGTGCCCTCAAGGTGGCCCAGATGATGAGCATGGACCGCAACCTGCTGCCCCGGGCCTACACCGAACGGTTTGCCATGGCCCAGTACAGCGCCCCGCCGCTCTCCGGACCGCTGGTGGTGAAGACGTTTACCAACTACTTCGGCAAAACGCCCCAGCAGATGTTCGACACCTTCGGCATGAACGCCGTCAACGCGGCCTCCATCGGGCAGGTGCACCAGGCCACCAAGGACGGCCGGAAGCTGGCCGTCAAAATCCAGTACCCCGGCGTGGCCGACAGCGTACGCGCCGACCTTAAGATGGTGAAGCCCTTCGCCGTGCGGCTGATGAACCTCAACGAACGGGACATTGACAAGTACATGGACGAGGTGGAAACCAAGCTGATCGAAGAAACCGACTACCGGCTTGAACTGCGCCGCTCCCGCGAAATCTCCGAAGCCTGCGCCCACCTGGGGGGCCTCCGGTTTGCCAACTACTACCCCGAGTATTCGTCCGACCGGGTGCTCACGATGGACTGGATGGAGGGCCGGCACCTCGACGAATTCCTCAAGACGAACCCTTCGCAGGAAGTGCGCGACAAGATCGGGCAGGCGCTGTGGGATTTCTACGACTACCAGGTGCACACGCTGCGCACCGTCCACGCCGACCCGCACCCGGGCAACTTCCTCATGCAGCCCGACGGCACGCTGGGCGTCATTGACTTCGGGTGCGTGAAGGAAATTCCCGAAAACTACTACGTCAACTACTTCACCCTCATCAACCCGGACATTCTCTCCGATGCGGGGCTGACGGAAAAGACGTTTTTCGGCCTTGAATTCCTGCACGAAACCGACTCGCCGGCCGAAAGGCGGTTCTACGTGGACCTGTTCCGCGAAATGATCGTGCTGCTGGGCAAGCCCTTCCACGAGGAGGTGTTCGACTTCGGCGACCAGGCCTACTTCGACGGCGTGTTCGAGTACGCCGACCGGCTCACCAAGATGAAGGAACTGCGCGAATCGAAGGTGGCCCGCGGCTCCAAGGACGCCCTGTACATCAACCGCACCTACTACGGCCTCTACGCCATGCTCAACCAGTTGAAGGCCCGCGTCCGCACCAGCAGCCCCGCCTGGATCTGGGAGTTGAAGACGGATGTGAGACAATAGACCTTTCGGGTTCTGAAAACCCGTATGAGATTAGCGTAAGTGCGTATTTGAGGGGGTTGGGGTGAGTGATGGGTGGGTTGTGCTGGGAGGAGATAGGATGATTTGTGAAGGGGATGGTGAATGGTTGATGATGCGGGAAGTGGAGTTTGTTCTTTTTGGCATTGCCCCAAAAAGAACCAAAAAAGGCTAGGCCCAATGATGCTTCCCCCCGCCAAGCAACCCGCCCCTCGCCATTGGGCCGGGCCCACGCGCCGCGACACCATCGGTTCCGATAAAACGATACTGACTCGTAAGGAGACTTGCCCATCGCAACGCCGCAAGAACGATACTAACGCGTAAGGAAGGGGGCCTGCTCACTGCCTGGCTACTCACTGCGTATCCACCAGGCAAGGCGCTAATCACATACTTATCGCGTCTTTTCGGAGAAAAGCGTTTCACGCAAAGGCGGAGCGCAAAGGACGCAAAGACCAGGACCGCAAGGATCTCAATGGAAACGCAAAGGGCGCAAAGAAATACGCGTGCTCCTGGCGTGCTTTGCGTCTTCTTTGCGCCCTTTGCGGTTCAGTTCCTCCGTCCGGTCTCCCGTCTGCCTTCCTCCGGCCTCCCTTTTTCTCCGTGTAACGCTGTGGCCTCCGCGTTTCTGTGGTGAATCTTGTTCCCCATTACAACTTTTCTCGTCAGTATAATTAGGGGATGATGATTTTTGCGTACAGCCAATCTCCAAGTATAATTCCTGGTAGAAAACGCGTTGTAGGTCGTTGCGCAAGTCCCGTAGGGACGAGATATTGGTAGCAGGCACACCAACCGTTAGTACCACAGTCCCGTAGGGACGAAACTAACCCCATAAAACCGATGGCCAATACCTAATACGCAAATTCACATTCAGCTCGTCTTTGCCGTGCAGAATCGGCAGAGCCTGATCGGGAAGGATTGGAAAGACGAACTATACCGCTACATCACCGGGATTGTCCACAACCATGCACACAAGGTGTTGGCAATTAACGGGATGCCCGATCACCTGCATCTGCTCATCGGTCAGCGGCCCGTACAATCGCTGTCTGAATTGGTGCAAGATGTAAAAGCGTGTTCGTCCCGTTGGGTCAACGAAAATAAATTGATAAAAGGCAAGTTTGAATGGCAGGAAGGGTACGGCGCTTTCTCCTACGGCAGATCGCAGGTTGGTGCAGTAATCCGCTACATTCAACGGCAGGAGGAACACCACCGCACCCGCACCTTCCGGGAAGAATACCTCGCCTTTCTGGAAATGTTCGGGGTCGAATACGATGAAAAGTACATTTTTAAGCCAATAGAGTAGAAAATGAGAATAGGCAAGCATCTGGTGGTTTCGTCCCTACGGGACTCGCGCAACGACCTACAACGCGTTTGCTACCAATATTCCGTCCTTACGGGACTACAGCGCTGACTTACAACCCGTTTTCTACCAATAGGACGTACCTGCAGGATTCTCGGATCTGTCCGTTCATGCGCTTATTTCCATTGGTTCCTGACGGACTTGCCGCGTACGACCGGGCCGGGTAAAGTTACGGCGGGGCAACGGCACGGCGATCCGGCTTTTCCGGGAAAAAGGATTTATCCGGTATGCACGCAGCAGAGGCGGGGCCGCCCGGGTCGCCGGCCGCAACGGTCGGGAACTACCTGCCCGGCCTGAACCGGGGCCGCGACAAATTAACGCCGAATTAGAAATAGCCGTTTCCCAGGAGATTACGCCCGGACCGTTTGCTCCCTAACCGCCCGGCTTCGTAATATTGGGCCTCGGTTCGCTTAATTTATCCACCACACGTAACCCCACCGGCGAAACCACAGTATACTAAAAAGAGGACTTTTCCCATTGCCGGAATCGCCCTTCGCCAACCCGTACGCCATGTTGAAAAGAGCCTTTACATATCTCCTGCTCATTCACCTGACCGGCGCGTTAACGTTATTCTCCCTTTCCCAACCAACCCATCCCGAAGCATCGGTTGCCGGGCAAACCGCCGTGGCGGGCCAAAACCCCGTGGCGGTGCTCGACCTGCTCGGCAACCTGCTCTCCGGCACGGTGCCGCGGGAGTCGGAGCACCCGGGCGACCACCTCGCCGACTTTTTCCGCATCCGCAAGTACACCTACCGGTTCCTGCTCTGGGATGCCTGGCTCGCGGAAAACCTCACCCTTACGGGCATTACCAGGCCCTGGTTTGACCGGCAAAAACCCCCGACCCTTTTCCTGGGACTGGTGACCTTGCCCGACTACTACCGGCTCCTCTTCCGGCTGACGCCCTTCTGACCACGCCCGCTCCGACCGGTCTTTCCTGACCGGCTGCCCTTCGACGGGCCCCGCCGGGCTTTGTCCGCGACCGCCTGCCCTCCGGCACGCCGGCCGGACCGGCACGCCCGGTTCCCAAAATCAATTCTCCCCTAACCAACGCTTCCCATGAAAAACATTTTATGGCGTAGCCTCCTTGCCGTGTCCGCAGGGCTCGCCGGGTGCAACGCCGACCAACAAACCAACCGGCCGGAAGCCGATGAAAAAGTACTGCCCGTGACCCGCATCGCCGCCCGCGACACCGTGCTCCTGCACGAATACGTGGGTGACATCCAGGCCGTGCGCAACGTCGAAATCCGGGCCCGGGTGTCGGGCTTCCTCGACGAAATCTACGTGGACGAAGGCCAGCACGTCCGCAAGGGCCAGCCGCTGTTCGGCATCAACGACGAGGAGTACCGGGCCGAACTCGCCAAGGCCAAAGCCAACCGGCAAAGCGCCATTGCCGAAGCCAAAGCCGCCGAACTCGAACTGGACCGCGTGGGGCTGCTGGTGGACAAAAAGGTGATTTCCAGGACCGAACTCGAAGTGGCCCGCACCAAGCTCAATGCCGCCCGGGCCCGCATCGAAGAGGCCCGTTCGGCCGAGGCCAACGCCGCCATCCGCCTTTCGCACGCCCACGTGAAGGCCCCCTTCGACGGCATCATTGACCGCTTGCCGCTCAAGACCGGCAGCCTCGTGGAAGAAGGCACCCTGCTGACCTCCGTGTCCGACAACCGGGCCGTGTTCACGTACTTCAACGTGTCGGAGGGCGAGTACCTCGAATACGTAAAAACCCGGCAGGAGCAGCCCGGCCGCAACGGCAAGGAAGTCACGCTGGTACTGGCCGATGGTTCTACCTACCCCCACCCGGGCAAAATCGAGACGATGGAAGGTGAATTTGACGCCAGCACCGGCTCCATTGCCTTCCGGGCCCGCTTCCCGAACCCGGACAAGCTCCTCAAGCACGGCGCCACCGGTACCGTCCGCCTCGCCAACCGCATCGCCGGCGCCCTGATCGTGCCGCAGAAGGCCGTGTTCGAGATCCAGGACAAGAATTACGTGTACGTGGTGGACGACAACAACCGGGTCACGATGAAAAACTTCGTCCCCAAAGCCCGTTTTTCCCACTTCTACATCGTGGAATCGGGCCTCCGGCCGGGTGAACGCATCGTCTACGAAGGCATCCAGAACATGAAAGACGGCCTCCGGATCGTGCCCCACCCCGTCACGCTCGACAGCCTGCTGGCAAAAGCCAGGTAAGAAGACCGGAATCAACGGAGACCGGAGACGGGAGGAAGGGAGGCCGGAGGAGGATCGGGAAGGAGGCTATGCCGAAGCTCCGGTACGAACCGGGTACGAAACGGGAGAAGCGAAAAGGGTGTCCTGAACAATAAGCGGATGGGTTTGAAGGCCCTTTTCCTGTCCTCCTTTGAACCCAGTCCATTCGCCCGATCTCCCTGCTACGCATTTGATGGGCACGCCTCTTCCGGTCTCCTTGCCTCCGGTCTGCGGTCTCCCTTCCTACCGGTCTCCCCATTTTCAATTGTCCATTTTCCATTTCAAGTTAAAAAAACCATGTTCGATACCTTTATCAGACGACCGGTGCTGTCGGTGGTGATTTCGCTGCTGATCCTGCTGATGGGCGGGCTGGCCCTGCTGGACCTGCCCGTCACGCAGTTTCCCGAAATCGTGCCGCCGTCGGTGACCGTGACCGCCAAATATACCGGCGCCAACGCCGAAGTGTGTACCAAAGCCGTCGCCATTCCGCTCGAACGGGCCATCAACGGCGTGCCCGGCATGACCTACATGACCTCCGTGACGGGCAACGACGGCACCACCCTCATCCAGGTGTTCTTCGACGTGGGCACCGACCCCGACCTGGCCGCCGTGAACGTGCAGAACCGCGTGCAGACGGTCATTGACGAACTGCCCGAAGAGGTGATCCGCGCCGGCGTAGCCACCGAGAAGGAAGTGAACAGCATGCTCCTCTACCTTAACGTGATGAGTGAAGACCCCGCCGCCGACGAGGAGTTCGTGTACAACTTCGCCGACATCAACGTGTTGCAGGAACTCAAACGCATTGACGGCGTGGGCCGCTGCGAGATCATGGGGGCCCGCGAATACTCCATGCGGGTGTGGCTCAAGCCCGACCGGCTGGCCGCCTACGAAGTATCCACCGACGAAATCATCGGGGCGATCCGGGCGCAGAACGTGGAGGCGGCTCCCGGCCGGGCCGGCGAAAGTTCGGGCAAAACCCCGCAGATGCTCCAGTACGTGTTCCGCTACACCGGCAAGTTTTTCGAACCCAAGCAGTACGAGGAAATCGTGCTGCGGGCCGGCGACGACGGTTCCATCCTCCGGCTCGGCGACGTGGCCGACGTGGAGTTCGGCACGATGACCTACAGCATGGCTTCCAAGACCGACGGCCGCCCCTCGGCTTCCATCATGATCAAGCAGCGGCCCGGCTCCAACGCCCGCGACGTGATCGCCAACGTAAAAACGCGCATGGCCGAACTGAAAGAGAGTTCGTTCCCGCCCAAGATGACCTACAACCTGGCCTACGACGTGTCGCGGTTCCTGGATGCTTCCATGCACGAAGTGATCCGGACGCTGATCGAAGCCTTCGTACTGGTGTCGCTGGTGGTGTTTATCTTTTTGCAGGACTGGCGGTCCACGCTCATCCCGGCGCTGGCCGTGCCGGTGTCGCTGATCGGTACGTTCTTCTTCATGCAACTGCTGGGCTTTTCGGTGAACCTGCTCACGCTGTTTGCCCTGGTACTGGCCATCGGCATCGTGGTGGACAACGCCATCGTGGTGGTGGAAGCCGTGCACGCCAAAATGGCCGAAAAGCACCTCTCCCCGCGGGAAGCCACCTTCGAATCCATGCGCGAGATCAGCGGCGCCCTCGTGGCGATCACCCTCGTGATGTCGGCAGTGTTCGTGCCGGTAGCCTTCATGACCGGACCGGTGGGCATCTTCTACCGGCAGTTTTCACTCACCCTGGCGATTTCCATCGTCATTTCGGGCGTCAACGCCGTCACGCTCACGCCGGCCCTGTGCGCCATCCTGCTCAAAAACACGCACGGCGTGGTGAAGGAAAAGCCGAACCTGCTGGACCGCTTTTTCGGCAGGTTCAACCGGGCCTACGAAGCCACCGAACGCAAGTACCGCCGCGCCGTGCGGGTGCTGGCCGCCCGCCGGGTGGTCACGGTGGCCGCGCTGCTCCTGTTCATCGCCGGCACCTGGGGCCTGGGCACGGTGCTGCCTTCCGGCTTCATCCCCACCGAAGACCAGGGCATGATCTACGTGAACGTGACCACCCCCGCCGGGGCCACCGTGGAACGCACCGAGCAGGTGCTGAGCCGCGTGCAGCAGGTGGCGAAAGGGATGCCGGAGGTGGAAAACGTCTCGACCCTTTCGGGCTACAGCCTGCTCACCGAAGCGGCCGGTGCCTCGTACGGCATGGGCATGATCAACCTCAAGCCCTGGGAAGCCCGCGACGCCTCCGTGGACGACCTGATCGCCCGGTTGCAGGCGGAAACCGGCCGCATTGCCGACGCCAGCATCGAGTTCTTCCCGCCGCCCACCGTGCCGGGCTTCGGCAACTCGAGCGGCTTCGAGCTGCGTCTGCTCAACCGCAACAAGGGCGATGCGCTGAGCGAAACCGCCGAGGTCACCAATAAGCTGGTGGCGGCCCTGCAAAAGGCCCCCGAGATCGGCAGCGCCTTTACCAGCTTCGACGCCAGCTTCCCGCAGTACCTCATCCACGTGGACCAGGAGATTGCCGCTAAAAAGGGCGTTACGATTGACAACGCCATGCGGACGCTGCAAACGCTGCTGGGCAGCTACTACGCCTCCAACTTCATCCGCTTCGGGCAGATGTACCGCGTGATGGTGCAGGCCGCCCCCACGTACCGCACCCAGCCGGCGGACGTACTGGACCTGTACGTGAAGAACGACCACGGCGAAATGGTGCCGTTTTCCACGTTCATCCGGCTGGAACGCGTGTACGGGCCCGAGCAACTGACGCGCTACAACATGTACACCTCGGCCATGATCAACGGCACGCCGGCCCCCGGCTACAGCAGCGGCGACGCCATCAGGGCGGTGGAAAGGATTTCGAAGGAAGTGCTGCCCCGCGGCTACGGCTACGAATGGTCGGGCGTGACCCGCGAGGAGATCGAGTCGGGCAGCCAGGCCATCTACATCTTCCTCATTTGCCTGGTGTTCGTGTACCTGCTGCTGGCCGCCCAGTACGAAAGCTTCCTGTTGCCCCTGCCGGTGATCCTGTCGCTGCCCACGGGGGTGTTCGGCGCTTTCCTCCTGCTCAAACTCGTAGGGCTCGAAAACAACATCTACGCGCAGGTGGCCCTGGTGATGCTCATCGGCCTGCTGGGCAAAAACGCCATCCTCATCGTGGAGTTCGCCGTGCAGCGGCGCAAAGAGGGGGCTTCCGCGGTGCAGGCGGCCGTGGACGGGGCCGCTTCCCGCCTCCGGCCCATCCTGATGACGTCGTTCGCCTTCATCGCCGGGCTGATCCCGCTGTGCGTGGCCTCGGGCGCCGGGGCGCTGGGCAACCGGTCCATCGGTACGGCCGCCGCCGGGGGCATGCTGGTGGGCACGCTGGTCGGCATCTTCCTGATCCCCGGCCTGTACGTGCTGTTTGCGGGCCGCGCCCGGAAATCCCCGAAAAAGCCGGCCGCGCCGCAACCGCCGGTCGCCGTCCCTTTCCCTCACCTCAAACCCAACGGTACCCATGTGGCATAGTCGAATCCTCAGGCACAGACCCATCTGCTCCCTGGCCGCCTGCCTGTTGCTGCTGGCCCTGGGCAGTTGCAAAGTAACGGCCCCCGTGACGCTGCCGGCTCCCGCCCGGATGCCGGATTCCTTCGGCGCTTCGGCTGATTCGGCCAGCGTGGCCGACCTGCCCTGGCGGGAATTCTTCACCGACCGCAACCTGGTGAGCCTCATTGATACCGCCCTGCGCAACAACCCCGACCTGCGCATCGCCCTGCAACGGGTGGAAGCGGCCCGGGCCGACGTGCTGGTCACCCGCGGGGCGTTGCTGCCCTCGGTGAGCCCCGTGGCGGCGGCCGGCGTGGACAAGTACGGCGACTACACCATGAACGGCGTGGGCAACTTCGACACCAACCGCTCGGAGCACGTGGAGGGCGACCGGCGCATTCCCAACCCCACGCCCGACTACTTCCTGGGCCTGCGCAGCAGTTGGGAGATTGACCTGTGGGGCAAGTTGCGGAACCGCAAGGAGGCGGCCTACGCCCGTTTCCTGGCCTCCGGGAAGGGCCGCCAACTGGCCGTGACGGCGCTGGTGGCGGAGGTGGCCGGCCTGTACTACGAACTGCTGGCCCTGGACGGCGAACTCGACATCGTCCGCAAAAACATCGGTTTGCAGGAAAAAGCCCTCGAAACCATCCAGGCCCAGAAGCAGGGCGGCCGGGCCACCCAACTGGCCGTGCAGCAGTTCCAGGCCCAGCTCCTGCACACGCGCAGCCTCGAAGCCGACAAGCGGCAGGCGGTCGTCCGGGCCGAAAACCGCCTCAACCGCCTGCTGGGCCGCTACCCGCAGCCCATCACCCGCGGCGAACCGATCCTCGAACAGCCCCTGCCGGAACGGGTGTACGCCGGGCTGCCGGCCGGCATGTTGCGCCGGCGGCCCGACGTGCAGGGGGCCGAACTGCAATTGAAAGCGGCCGGCGCCGACGTGGATGCGGCCCGGGCGGCGTTCCTGCCGTCGCTGACCCTGACGCCCTACGTGGGATTCAACGCATTCCGGCCCTCCCTGCTGTTTAACCCCGGCTCGGTGGCCTACGGAGCGTTGGGCGGCCTGGCCGCGCCACTCCTCAACCGGCGGGGGGTGCGCGGGGAGTACAACCGGGCCGCAGCCGGCAACCTGGGCGCTTTCCACGAATACCAGAAGGTCGTGCTGACGGCCTACGAGGAGGTAGCCACCCACCTGAGCGGCATCGAAAACTACCGCCAGACGTACGCCCTGCGGGAGGAAAGTACGGCGGTGCTGCTGGACGCCGTGTCTACCGCCAACGACCTGTACGTGACCGGCTACGCCTCCTACCTGGAAGTGATCACGGCCCAGCGCAACGTGCTGGAAGCCGAAATCGAGTTGACCGAAACCCGCAAGGCGCAATTCCTCGCCCTCATTGAACTGTACCGGTCCCTGGGCGGCGGCTGGAAGTAGGAGGGAGGCGGGGATAGAACCCGTGGCAGGTTCTATCCTGGTGGTGGGTTCTATCCTGGTAGGTGATGGGTTGATCGGGAGGCATAAGAGAGAAAAGGAGCAATGCAACAGAAAGGATCGGCGCAGCCCGGTGCCGCAGGGACGACGTATTGGTAGAACACGGCAATTCCCGGTTTAACAATTCCCCAGGAAGGATGGCGCTGGTTTTAGGGAATGCAGGAATGCAATGGGTTGCAACGACGCCATTTGTAGAAGCGTTGCCGAAAGCCCCGGAGGGGCGTGCTGTTCCTAGAAAGGACCACCAAAATTAGACACAAGCTCCGTAGGAGCGTCCTGTTCAAATGTTCAATGATAACAGGTCGCTCCTACGGAGCGCTTGCGCGAGGGGGTAATGGCTGTAGCTAGGAACAGGGCGTCCCTCCGGGACTTTCCCCAACGACAATCTACCCACCTGTCATCAATTGCGATTCCAAACCGGGAAGTGCCGGGTAGAACACGCGGTTATGAGGCGGTGCAACAGTCCCGTAGGGACGAAATATGGGTAGAAGACACGCCATCCCCCTTTTTCTAGTCCCGTAGGGACGAAATATTGGTAGCCCATAGTCACCAAACGAGTAAAGCGATTCTCCGGCAGGTGAGTATTTATCGGTTTATCGGCCCTTCATCGGGTAATTGCTTCACCAATATTTCGTCCCTACGGGACTATGGCATATACGATGAAGGCGTG
Organism: uncultured Cytophagales bacterium; assembly: GCA_902805615.1. GTDB lineage: Bacteria > Bacteroidota > Bacteroidia > Cytophagales > 172606-1 > CADCTQ01. The sequence goes on along the minus strand of CADCTQ010000519.1, from coordinate 13,222 downwards.
TTCTGCCAATATCTCGTCCCTGCGGGACTGGTGCGCTGAAGGATAGAGGCGTGTTCTACCGATGTCACGTTCCTGCGGGACTTTCTCCACCGTCACCGTGCCGTCATCCTATCCATCATCTTGCTGTTACCTTATGTTGCTGTCCCCAGCGCCTGCGTAAATCCAGCTATAATACACTGTGAACTAATTTTTTATGTATTTGAACAGTCTCTGTACCGTCATTCCCGGAGGGAAACAAGCTCGGTGAAGCCAATCTTTTTAATGATCGTCACACAATGCCTGTCCCCACGAAGATTCCCTTCAGGAATGACAGCCAGAGGGAGCTAACCCGAAATGACAACTACTTTCTTTACAATGTACTACCCATTGTAAACCCCTGAAATGAATCAAACCTTTTCCCGCGCAACTGGTTAGATTTTAAGGAAATTCTTCCGAACTTCCGTAGACCACAACCCTTCAGCCGCCATGCGTACTTTTACCCTCTGCCTGCTCCTGTCTGCGCTGTTGCCGGCCCTCGCGCGGGGCCAGTACGTACTGCTGGAAGACGCCATCAACCTCGACAACGGCTGCATCCAACTCACCCCCGACATCCCCTACTCCCGGGGCATCGCCTACAACAAGACCAAGCTCAACCTCAACACGTTCTTCGAAATTGACTTCGACATCTACCTGGGCAACAAGGAAGAAGGCGCCGACGGCATTACGTTTGTGATGCACAACGACCACCGGGAGTTCCAGGCGATGGGCACCTGGGGCGAAGCGATGGGCTACGGCCGCTGGCGGCAGGAATACGCCACGGGCAACTTCATCTCCCCCTCCATTGCCGTAGAATTCGACACCTACTACAACTACACCCAGAATGACCCCGACTGGGACCACGTGGCCTACCTCGAAAACGGCACCAATTTTCACACCAAGTTCTGGAGCGACAACCGCAACGACTTCAACCTGGAAGACAACAAACTGCACGACTTCCGCTTCCGCTGGGACCCGGAAAAGCAGCTCATCACCGTGTTCCTCGACGGCAAGACCGTGTTCCAGGGCAAGCGCAACCTGGTCAAGGACATCTTCAACGGCAACGCCGAGGTGATCTGGGGCTTTACCGCCTCCACGGGCCGGGCCTGCAACCAGCAACTCTTCTGCCTCAAGCGCATCACGCAGTACCGCCTGCCCTCCAAAAACCTCAAAGCCGTGCGGCCGGCGGTGCCGCGCCTGTCCATCCCCGTGCCGGGCGGTGCGCTTACCCACAACAAGGCCGGCACCCACGAAGACGCCCCCGAAGCCATTTTGGGGGAACCCTTGCAGTTGCCAACCCGGTAGGCAAAAAAAAACCATCGCTTGCGCGATGGTCAGGTTACGCGGACAGTTCGAGCCGCTCGTCTTTTGCCGGGTTGCCCATCCGCAGGATGGGCTCTATTTTCCCCGCCAACCGTTCTTTCACGAAGCCGTCGCGCAGGTGCGCCGGCAGCGTGGCGACCAGCTTGCGGTAGGCCTCCAACCCCATCGCCTTGGCGACGTACGCCTCGTGGATGCAGTTGAGGTACTCCACCACGTCGAGCAGCGACTGGTGAAACAGTTTGAAGTCAATCTCCGCCTCCACGAACCGCTCGATCTCCCGATGGTTGGCCGAGATGCGCAGGCGGCACAGCAGGTCGAAGTACGTCGTATAGCCAAAGCGCCAGGTAAGCTGGTTCCAGTGGTCCTGGCTGAACTTCTGCAACACGTCGCTGGTGCGGGTGCTGCGCAGGGCCGTGTCGGGGTTGTTCTGCACGGCCTGCCGCACCCCCTGCGCAATGAGGCGGCGGGTGGTACGCAGAAACTGCCCGATCTGGGCCTGGGCTTCCAGTTCCTGCGTAGCCAGTTGCAGGCCCGGCTTGTATTTGGCCAGCGGCAACCGGTGCAGGCTGAAATGGTCGTAGTGCCCGGCGGCGTAAAAGCCGATGGGATCGGGGTAGTAGCCCCGTACCACCAGGCGGCCGATCTCGCGGCGCATCAGCCCTTCGCTGTTGCCCCGGATGCCGAGGGTGTGCAGAAACGCCTGCATCCCCGCAAACACGCTGTAGTACGCCTGCGGAAACGTCCAGTGCAGGGCGTTGCGCATGAACGCATCGCCGCCGAGCTGGGCGGTGGCCCGCAGGGCGTGTTCGGTGCTCCAACAGTTGAGCAGGTGCCGGTGCAACTGCTCCAGGTCGGCCCCGCTCAACTGCGGCTTGTGCGCGGCAAAGCGGACGTTCTGGTGCAGGCTGTAGGCATTGCCCGACTGACCGATGTGGAAGCTGATGGCAAAGAAGTGGTTGAGGAATACCTGGGCCGGAATTGACTTTTTCCAATTCTCGTCCGGCTCCGCCGTTTCCTTCTCCACGGTTCGCTCAAAAAGCTCGTATTGTTTGTTTTCCCTTACAAGTTGCATACCTTTTAAACGTAGCACCGGCCTGAATTGTTCCGGCTGAGTGAGAGAGATGTATGGTATAAGTGTACTGATATACAGACTTTTATTACGGGCTTGAATCTTTATTTCCTGCCGCCGCACAAACAATACGAAATGTTCGCCCACTATGTTCGTGCACAGATTAAATGTACGAACATTTTTCCGGAAAAACAACTCTCAGGGATTGTATTTAGGTGGTGGATGGGTACGAAAACGAATTGCTTTTTTGCCACAAAGGCACCAGGACACGAAGGAGCACAAAGTGAAAAGTCTGATCCGTTTCGTTTCTTCGGGCAACCCATGCGTGAGGGCTGGACGACATAGAAATGGGCAAAAATGGCTCGCATTTGCCGGAATCATCCCCCTACCCCCTTCCCTTGCCCACGGGCAAACCCACAAGGGGGACCCGTACCCGGCGGCTTCCTGACAAGGAACATTCCGTACCCATTGAAAACGGATCGTTGCCTTGCGGCGGCACCGCCCGGTACGGGTCCCCCTTGTGGGTTTGCCCGTGGGCAAGGGAAGGGGGTAGGGGGATGACTCCCTTGCTGCTCTTTTATGACCACCCCTCACCCATATTTCGTCCCTACGGGACTGGCCCCGCTGTCATTACGGCGCCTACGCCCTTGCGATTGTCCTGTATAGGTAAAAAAAGGGGTTCACGCAGACCTGCCCTGTAAGGGTCTCGCGGATCAGGCCGCAGAATTGCCCTGGAAGGGTCTCGCAGATTTTTGATTCGCTTGGTTGTTGAGTGCGGAGTTCCTCTAAGTGCTGTATCGTTCGATCCCGCAGATGGATGCGTAACGTTTTTGCCCGAATGATTCCCGGTAGGGGGCGTGGGTGGACTGGCGCAACCGTTGTATGCGGAAGAAACGCGGCGGGCCGCACGGCAAACACCTTACAGGCAGATGATCCAACTGACTTACAGGGAGATGATCAACAGGCAGAAGGAATGGAGCAGCATGCCGGTAGCCAGCAGCAGGAGCAAGGCCCGGACGACCGACCAGAGGGTGATTTTGTCGGGGAAGCCGGCAATGGCCCACCAGAGGTACCCGTTGGAAAGCATCAGCAGTGCACTCCCCACGGACAACCGGCTTTCCGGGCCCAGGGGGGTAATCATCACCAGCATGGCAGCCGTCTCGAAAAGGTACTTGTAGCCAACCAGGTAGAGGGCCAGCACCACCATCTCCACCAGCGTAAAGCCCCGGTGCCGGAACCCGGCCCACAACGTACAGCCCAGCATGATGACCAGCAGCGAGTAGTTCACTTTGATGTTCTGCTGAAACAGAGCCAGCACCTGCCGGGAAGTGTCTTCCCCGGAAGGATCGAGCAGGGTGGCAAAGATGCGCGAGAACCACGACAAACCGGATTGGCTCATGATCCGGTACCGGATGGCTACCACATCGAGGTGGAGCAGTTCGGTAAGGCCAAAAAAGACGGCCAGCAGCACCAGGTAGAATTGCAGGGGTTTGGTGTACGCTTTTCGTTTGCCGCGCAGGTACTCCTGCACCGCCGCCCCCGGCCGCCGCGTGAGCTGGCGCAGCGTAAACCAGAACCCGGCGTCGGTGTCGGTCAGTTGGTGGGCCGCATCGGCGAGCAGCTTGCGGAAGGTGAGCCTTTCTACGGCCAGCGCCTGGCCGCAGCGGCTGCAGAATCCGGTCGCGGCCGCGAACCGGGCCGCGCAGTTTTTGCATTCAACATCAGCAGTAGCCATACGGGTACGCAAGCTCAGCGCAATCTTTTGACCATGTGGTTGTACTTGCCGGTATGGGCCGGCCGGATGCACCCCAAACCATGCGATTTTACGCCTCCTCCTGCCCTTTGCCCCCGTCCTCCTGCCCGGACGGCTGCACGTACTTTTCCCACTTTTCCAGCACCGAGGCCAGGTCTTCGGGCAGGTCGCTGCTGAACTGGAGCCACTCCCGCGTAACGGGGTGTTCGAAGCCCAGCGACTTGGCGTGCAGGGCCTGGCGGGGCAGCATCTTGAAACAATTGTCCACGAACTGCCGGTACCGGGTAAAGGGCGTGCCTTTCAGGATCTTGTCGCCGCCGTACGTGGCGTCGTTGAACAGCGGGTGGCCCAGGTACTGCATGTGCGCCCGGATCTGGTGCGTGCGGCCCGTTTCGAGGTTGCATTGCACCAGCGACACGTACCGCAGGTACTTGAGCACCTTGTAGTGGGTAACGGCGTGGCGGCCGAAATCACCCTCCGGGAACACGGCCGTCACGCGGCGGTCCTTCAGGCTGCGGCCCACGTGGGCGTTGATCGTACCGGTTTCCTGTTTGGGTTCGCCCCACACCAGGGCGTAGTAGGTGCGTTCGATGGAATGGTCGAAAAACTGCCGGGCCAGGTGCGCCATGGCCTTTTCAGTTTTGGCGACCACCATCAGCCCCGACGTGTCCTTGTCGAGGCGGTGCACGAGGCCGGGGCGACCCTCGCCGTTCTGGCTGGTGGGCAACTGCTGAAAGTGGTACACCAGGGCGTTCACCAGCGTGCCCGTCCAGTTCTGGTAGGCCGGGTGCACCACCAGGCCGGCGGGTTTGTTGATCACCAGCACCTGGTCATCTTCGAACACGATGTTCAGCGGAATGTTTTCCGGGTAAATGGTGGTGTCGTAGGGCGGCTCGGGCAGCGAGATGGTGATCACGTCCTGCGGCTTCACCTTGTAGCTGGCCTTGATGGGCTTGTCGTTTACCTTTACTGCCTCGGCGTCAATGGCCTGCTGCAACTTGTTGCGCGTGGCGTTGGGCAGGCGGTCCATCAGGAACTTGTCAATCCGCAGCAGCGACTGGCCTTTGTCCACCACGATGCGGTGGTGTTCGTACAAGTCGCCGTCTTCGCCGGCTTCAATCTCTTGGGGGATGTCTTTATCTTCGTGCATGGCAGTTCCAGTGGAGGGTTTTACGCAACGGGTAATGGAAATGGGTCGGGCCACGCCCCTCGTGCGGCTGCGCAGCGGGGCTGCCGACCGGGCCGGCGTGGGGCTGTACCTCAAGCGCGACGACCTCATTCACCCGCAAATATCGGGAAATAAGTGGCGGAAGTTGAAATATAATCTGCTCGAAGCCCGCCGGCGGGGCCACGGTACGCTGCTGACTTTCGGTGGCGCCTACTCCAACCACCTCTGCGCCGTTGCCGCCGCGGGCCGGGCCTTCGGTTTCTGCACCGTGGGCCTCGTGCGCGGCGAAGAAACCTTCCCCCTCAACCCCACGCTGACGTTTGCCCGGGACTGCGGCATGACCTTGCAGTACGTACCCCGCCCGCAGTACCGCGACAAGGCCGGCCCCGCGTGGCTCGGGGCCCTGCGCGACGCCTACGGCGACTTTTACCTCCTGCCCGAAGGCGGCAGCAACGCCCTGGCCGTGCGGGGCGTGGCAGAGCTGGTGAATGAAATTGACGTGCCCTGGCAGTACCTGTGCTGCCCCTGCGGCACGGGCGGCACGCTGGCCGGGCTGGTGGCGGGGGCGGCCGGGCGGGGGCAGGTGGTGGGCTTTGCGGCCCTCAAGGGCGGCGACTTCCTGCGCGGTGAGGCCGGGCAACTGCTCCGCGAACACGAGGGGCTGACGGGCGAACCGGTTTCGAACTACACCAACTGGCAGGTGCAGACGGGGTATCACTTCGGCGGCTACGCCAAAGTATCGCCGCCGTTGCTGGCGTTCATCCGGCGGTTCGAGGGAGAAAACGGCATCAGGCTGGAACAGGTGTACACGGCCAAGATGCTCTTCGGCATCGAAGACCTGCTGAGTGCGGGGTTCTTCGGGCGGGGCGCGGCCGTGGTGGCCCTGCACACGGGCGGCTTACAGGGCCGGCTGCCCCAATTGGACGGAGTTGGCTAACGAAAAAAGCGTGTAACGAAAAAAAGAAAATGCCGTAAGGAATGGGCAAAGCTAAACACGGATGGATTATGGAGCGGATCGTAAAATATGCCTATAGATTTATGTTTGCCTCTGCCCTGTGGTGGGCCTGCGCCTGCGGCACCGACAAGGCCCAGGACAATGAAGGTACCACTACCGAAATGAGCGGGGAAGACCCCGACCGGGAAGACGCTGAAAGCGGCGGCGAACGCTACAAGACCGGCACCGAGGCGGGCGAAGCCAACCACGAAGACCCCACCGGGGAAAAGCAGGATGAAACCGGCGACCGGCCCAGCCGGGAGAAAAATGACGGCTCCCAGGATGCCGAAAGCGGGAATACGAAAAATGATACCATTCTCACCGACAGCACCCAGGTGACCCCGCGGATGCAGCGGAAACTGTAACCGGGAAACGTCATAGAAACGAAAAAAGGCGGGATAGCCGCCTTTTTGTCTTTACAACTTGTAGGGGCCGGTACCAACCGGCCCCTTTTGCGTTACCGGCGAACCGTGCCGGCCGCCGCGTGCGCCGCGGCGACGGGCTTGTGACTGCCCCGGTTGTCGTATTTGGGTGCTTTCGCCGTGGTGCATCCCCCGGATGCCAGCCCGGCCAGTAAAAAGAGGAACAGGTAGTTGCGCATGGCTTACGGCGTTAGGCGGTGAGGGAAGAAACCCGGTGGTGGTGGATCAGGTTGGCGACCCGGTTTTTGAGCTGGAGCACCGAGAGGGGCATCACCACGAAGTCGGTGGCGCCCAGGTCGAGGTACTTGCGCCGCTCGGTGAGGTGCGTCAGGTCCGACAGCAGCAGCACCGGGATCTGCCGGAAGGCCGCGTGCAGGCGGAGGGTCCGCAGGAAGTCGGCCACGGCCAGGTGCGGCATGCAGATGTCGGCGACGATGAGGTCGGCGTGCCCCGCCTGTTCGAGCCATTCGAGTGCTTCCAGGCCGTCTCTTTTGCTCAGCACGGTATAGGCTTTGCCGAGGCTGGCTTCAACACTCTTCTGGAAGCCAGCGTCTTGGTTGATTAAGATTACTTTTTCCCGCATGTCATTGATCGGTTACCAGTTTAACACATTCTCCGCGAGGAGATTTCGGGGATGAGTACGGCCCGCGTGTAAATGGTAAAGCCGGCAGCGACGCCGGCTCTGTACCTTTGGGGAAAAATGTAAAAAAAAAAGGGCGACCGGGTGGTTACCTTTTCGGCAGCGGGTGGTTGGGGGATGGATTGGCCCGGCCCGGCCCGGCTTTTGGGGACAAATGCTGCAAAAAGCCGCCGGCCCGGGAAAAGGTAATGAATTGGGGGCTTTGTACCCGCCCGTCAGGCGCGGCGCGTGAGCCGCCCGGCGAGCGAAACGAGCAGGTAGAGGGCAATGATGACCGGCACGGCCGTGGCCCCCAGCACCAGCAGCAGCACCGCCGAAACACCCAGGAACAGGTACCGCACGGCATTGGGCCGGAAGGCGTACGTCTTGAACTTGAGGGCGAACAGGGGCAGCTCGGCCACCAGCAGCAGCGACATCACCACCGAAAACGCGATCAAAAACCCCGGCCGGACGATGAAATCGAACCAGCCGGGGTGGTCCCGCAGGATGAGGGGCAGGGAGGCGATCAGCAGGGCGTTGGCCGGCGTGGGCACCCCGATGAAGGAGTCCGACTGGCGGGGGTCTACGTTGAACTTGGCCAGCCGCAGCGCCGAAAACACGGCAATGACGAAAGCCGCGTGCGGCACGGCGCTGTACGTAACCAGGTCGTACTCGGGGCCTTGCATGCTCTGGCCCAGCAGGCGGAAAATGATGATGGACGGCAGCAGCCCGAACGTGACCATGTCGGCCAGCGAATCGAGGTCTTTGCCGATGGGGGAATGCGCCTTCAGCAGCCGCGCCAGGAAGCCGTCGAAGAAGTCGAGCAGGGCCGCCAGGAAGATCAGGTAAGACGCCGTCAGGAGTTCGTTGCGCACGAGCACGGCCACCACGCCCGCGCAGCCGCAAAGCAGGTTGCCGCAGGTAAAGGCGTTGGGAATGTGTTTTTTCAATGGAAAGGCTTCGTTATTGGAGGATGAACCGGATGGGGAGTGCGTACGAAACGGTGACGGGCTGGCCCCGCTGGCGGCCGGGATTCCAGGGTGGAAATGCGGAAACAACCCGGACGGCTTCTTCGTCGCAACCGAGACCGATGCCTTTCAACACTTTTACGTCCTTTACCCGGCCGGTATTGTCTACTATAAACCCTACGAACACGGTTCCACTTATATTTCGTCTTTTGGCTCCTATCGGGTATTTCAACCGGGAGCGCAGGAAATTGCTCAGTGCCGGCAACCCACCCGGGTACTCCGGCATGGTTTCGTAGTCGTAGTACGTAGAGGGCTCCCCGCTTTCGTTGAAGTACGTGCCCTGGACCAGTTCGGCCGCCTCGTACATCTCTTCGTGCTTTACCTTGCCGTTTTCGTAGTAATCCAGCCACTTGCCTTCTTTCGCCCCGGATGCGTAAGTCCCTTCCTCCAACAGTTTACCGTTGTCGTCCGTTGCGTAAAACCGCCCGGTCCCGTCCGTTACCAGTTGGGTACCCGTGGAATCCCAGAAACTGGTAATGCGGTACGTATCGCGGTAGCGGGAAGGCTTGGTCTGCGCATCAGGCGTGGTCTGCTCCTTGGGAAGGTAGTTGCCGGCTTTCCGGGGTTTACCCGTAGGATACCATTCCTCCCAAAGGCCAAGGCGTTCCCCGTCCGAGTAGTTGCCCCTGGATTCTACCTGTCCGTTGGGGTAGTAATAGAGGAACGGCCCGAAAAAATCATTTTCCTTGTAGTTACCCACCATCCGCGGTTTGTCTTCCGCGTAGTAGCTGATCACCCGGCCGTTGCGGATGCCGTTGTCGTCTTTCATAACCGTGCGGAAGTAAACGGCTTCCTGCGGGTCCGTTACCACCTTCCAGTGCTGGTTCAGCAATTCTTTCACTTTCTTATACTGGGCGTAGCCGCCCATGGGCAGCACGATGAGGACCGTCAGGAGCGTAAACCGGAGCAGAAGCATACACATTTAAAAAGTGAAATAACGGCTAACTCTGTAAAAACGGGTTGTACTTCTTTTCGCGTCCGATGGTGGTGGCGGGGCCGTGGCCCGGGTATACGGTTACGGCGTCGCCCAGGGGCAGCAGTTTTTCGCGGATGCTGCGCAGGAGGGTTTGCTGGTTGCCACCCGGCAGGTCGTAGCGGCCGATGCTGCCCTGGAAGAGCACGTCGCCGCCGATGCAGAACGCCTGGCCCGCGTGGTAAAAGGCAATGTGGCCCGGGGCGTGGCCGGGTACGAACAGCACCTCCAGCGTGGTGTCGCCAAAGGTCACCTGGTCGCCTTCCTCCAGGAAGCCGTCGGGCTCGGTGGGTTCGTAGGCGGCCATCCCGTACATGGGGGCGTACACCTGCACGCTGCGGAGCGTCTGTTCGTCGAGGGGATGCACCCGCAACTGCACGCCGTAGGTGCGTTTGGCCCAGGCGTTGCCCAGCACGTGGTCCACGTGGCCGTGGGTGTTGAGCAAGTGTTTGATTTCGAGCTTTTCCCCGCTGATGAAGGCGGCCAGGGTTTCCCGTTCCTGGCGGTCGTAGCAACCGGGGTCAATGAGGACGCCCTGCCGGGTGTCGTCGTAGAGCACGTAGGTGTTTTCGGAAAAGGCGTTGAAGGTGAATGATTTGATGTGAACCATGAGGACCAGGATCAGGATTTGCAGGATGAAAGGATTGCCAGGATTGCCCCGTCCCCCAAAGATAGGGCAAAGGCGCCACTAGGCCCGGTAGAGCAGGAATACGGTGGGTTTCTTGTGCAGGTCGGGCGGCTGGCCCTGCCACTCCCGCACGGTCATCGTCCGGATGAACTCGTCGGGGGCGGTGAGCTGGGTGGCAATGCAGAGCGGGGTGCGCGGCCCGCAGGTGCGCAGCAATTCTTCGAGCAGGGCGTTGTTGCGGTAGGGCGTTTCCATGAAAATCTGCGTCTGGTCCTTCTGCTGGGCTTCTTTTTCGAGGTACCGCACCGCTTTGGCCCGTTCGGCCTTGTCAATGGGCAGGTAGCCGTGGAAGGCGAACGACTGGCCCGTGAATCCCGAACCCATCAGGGCCAGCAGGATGGAGGAGGGGCCTACCAGCGGCGCCACCCGGATGTCGAGCCGGTGGGCCAGCCGGACGGCCACGGCCCCCGGGTCGGCCACGCCGGGGCAGCCGGCCTCCGAAAGCACCCCGGCGTCGTGCCCGGCTTCGCGCAGGCGCTGCAACTGCCCGGCGGTTTCGGCTTCGGGGGTCTCTTTGTCGAGCAAAAAGAAAGTGAGGGTGTCAATGGCGCGGCCGGTCTTGAGTTCGCTGATGAAGCGGCGGGCCGTCCGCACGTTTTCGGCGAAGAAATGGTCGAGGCGGCCAATGGTTTCCCGCACCTGCGGGGCCAGCACTTCCCCGGCCGTGCCGGGTGCCAGTACGGTGGGAATCAGGAATAACGTGCCTCGCATTGCTGTCATGGAATGAAAATAAGTATTGAGTAGTGGGTATTGAGTAGTGAGTACCGCGTTGCCCATGCATACCGTATAAGTACCCGTACGGGGTACTCAATACGCACTACTCAATTCTCAATACTACCCTTATGGAGCCAAACACGCAGGGAATCGGTAAAATGTTGTTGATCGGGGGCGGCCTGTTGGCCCTGACCGGCCTCCTGTTCATGCTTTTTCCCAAAATTCCGATGCCCGGCCGTCTGCCCGGCGACATTGTGGTGAAACGGGAAAATTTTTCTTTTTATTTCCCCCTCATGACCAGCATCCTCCTCAGCGTTCTGCTCTCCCTGGTGCTATGGCTCATCCGGCGATTTAATTGATGAGTGAAAATCAGGGGATTGGGGTATTGGGAGCTTAAGGTATTGGGTATTTCGATGTTCAATGCTTGATGTTCGGACCACCCCCGGCCCCTCCTTGCAAAAAGGAGGGGACAGGGGTGGTCTTTTCCCAATACCTTAATCTCCTGATACCTTAATACCCATCCTCCACTTTTCCACTGCACATCACCCCGGCCGGTGGATGAAAGCGAGGACTTTTTCGAGCAGTTCGAGGGGCTGTTCGGCGTGTACCCAGTGCCCGGCGTCGGCGATGGTCTCCACCACGGCGTTGGGAAAGTGCTCCTTGATGAGGGGAATGTCGGTGTCGCGGATGTAGTTGGACTTGCCGCCGCGGATGAAAAGCGCCGGCTTGTCGGAGCGGAAATGCGTAGGCAGCCCTTCGCCGATGTTTTCGATCTTTTCGTGGATCACGGGCAGGTTCATGCGCCAGCCGAACGTGCCGGCGTCGGTGCGGTACAGGTTTTTGAGCAGGAATTGCCGCGTGTCGGGTTCGGGCACGTACCGGGCCAGTTGTTCGTCGGCCTGCTGCCGGCTGCCGAGCCCGGCCAGGTCAATGGACCGCAGGCCCTCCAGGATCTGCTCGTGGTGCGGCCGGTAGTATTTGGGGGCAATGTCCACCACCACCAGCTTGCTGAACTGCTCGGGCTGGTAGCGGCACGCGTAGTACATGGCTACCTTGCCGCCCATCGAGTGGCCGATGACCACGGGCTGCACCAGCCGCTGCGCCTGGATGAAGTTGAGCAAATCTTCGCTCATGGCCTCGTAGTCAAACGTCTCGTCGTGCGGGGAGCGGCCGTGGTTGCGGTTGTCCACCGAGTACACCGTGTGCCGTTCGGCCAGCGCCTTGGCGGCCGTCTGCCAGTTGTCGAGGGTACCAAACACCCCGTGCAGGATCACAATCGGCGGGCCCTGCCCCTGGACTTTATAGTTTAACTGCATGGTTGGGGAAATGGACAAATAAAATGGACAATTAGAAATGGAAAATGGAAAATGACTGATGCGACGACTGCCGCGCCGGTACTGTTAACGCGTTGTATACACTGAGTGATACGAATACGAATTGGAGACTGCGCATTTGACAGGATTCATTTGTCTGATCATCAAAATACTGCCCTCAAATGATCTTTCAATCATTGCATCAATTGAATAAAGGTCTATCCTCAAATGATCCTTGCAATCCTTTCATCAAGCTCTATCCTCCGGTTCATCCCTTTCATCAGGTGAATCCTGGTATGATCCTGTTGTTCACCCCGCCCGCATCTGATCCGGCCCGCGTACCCCATTGTCAATTTTAAATTGTCAATTTTCAATTTACTTGAGCACGTGCAGCCAGCCCTTGCAGGAGGCGCCCAGCGGGGAGGTGATGCGGTAAAAGTACACGCCGCCCCGCACGTCGTTCCCCCAGTCGTTGTAGTAGGCAACGTTGGAGTAGACGTGCTTGCCCCAGCGGTCGTAGACTTCCAGCTTCCAACCCGGGTTGGGTAGAATAAACACTTCGTTGAGGCCGTCCCCGTTGGGCGTGATCACGTTCGGGGGCAGTTTGGGGTCTTCCACCTGCACGCGCTGCGAGGTGGTCGTAACGCACGACCCGTTGAAGGCCCTGAGCACCACCTCGTACTCCCCGGGCCGGCCGTACGCGAAGGCATCCGGGTTCTGGCCTTCCACCACGCTGCTGTCGCCGAGCAGCCACTGGTAGCGCGTAGCGTCGCTGCTCTTGTTGACCAGCTGCACCCGGTTGGGCTTGCCGCACTCCGAATCAATCATCACTTCGAAAGCCGCCGTGACGGGAGGAGGCGTTACCTCCACGCGGGTGGTCAACTCCTGCACGCAGCCGTAAACGTTGGTGATGCGGACGCGGTAGTGGGTGGTCTGGCCGGGCCGGGCAATGGGGGTGGGCGAAGCGGGGTTGTCGAGGCTGGCCGCCGGCAACCACTCGTACTTCACGCCGCCATCCGCCCGCAGTTGGGCCCCGTCGCCGCGGCAAACCCGGACGGTGGGGCTCACGCTGAGCGGTGGAACCGGCAGCACCTGCATTTTTTGGGTGACCTCGTCGGTGCCCTTGCAGGTGGCCGGGTTAAA
>CADCTQ010000518.1 GCA_902805615.1 uncultured Cytophagales bacterium | reverse complement strand
TTTACCTGCTGAGCCTGGTGTACGTCATGTGGGCCATTTGCCAGTTCTACCGGGACCGCGGCGTGCGGGGCTGGCTGAAAGCCGGGGCGGCGTACGTCATCAGCGCGTTTTTCCTGCTGGTGTTTTCGGTGGCGACCTGGGTGGTTGTCCTCGTCGGCGGCAAGCTGCTCGACAAGCTCTAGTCGACAAGCTCTGCTCGACAAGCTCTAGCCCTTGGCCGCATCAGCTGCCAAACCGCCGGTTTATCCCGGCTGTCCCCGCATTAATCGGGGGCATTGCTTTTAAATGCTCCCGAACGGGCGTACTTTCGTGGAAACTCCTGGCCCTGATGAACGGAAGATGGCGGTACCGGCGCGTGTTGATGAAGAGCTTTCTCCGGCTGATCCGGGCGGGCAACCTGCTCATCATTGTACTGACCCAGTACCTGGTGCGCATCTTCCTGGTGGGCCCCAAGGAGGACTGGCTGCGGCACCTGTCCGACTTCCGCTTTTTCCTGCTCTCCCTGTCCACCGTGCTCATTGCCGCGGCCGGCTACATCATCAACGACTACTACGACATCAAGATTGACACCATCAACAAGCCGCGGCGCGTGGTGATCGGCCGGATGCTGCGGCGGCGGCACGCCATGTTCACGCACACGGCGTTCAACGCCCTGGGCATCGGGCTGGGGCTGCTGGTGGGGCTGAAGGTGGCCGCGGTAAACCTGCTGGCGGCGTTCGTGCTGTGGCTCTACTCCAACCAGCTCAAGCGGCTGCCCTTCATCGGCAACTTCACGGTGGCCCTGCTCACGGCGGCGTCGCTGCTGGTCATCATCCTCTACGCGCCGCGCAACCAGTTCCTGGTGGTCACCTTCGCGTTGTTCGCCTTTTTCATTTCGCTCATCCGCGAGATCATCAAGGACATGGAAGACCTGCGGGGCGACGCCACGTTCGGCTGCCAGACGCTGCCCATCGTGTGGGGCATCCGGCGCACCAAAAGCCTGCTCTACATCCTGATCGGGTCATTCCTGGTGATCCTTTTTTCGCTGTCCTTCTACCTCCGCGAGTGGATCGTGTTCTACTTTTCGCTGTTCGTGTTCCTGCCCACCGCGTGGCTTACCTGGCGGCTGGCCCGCGCCGACACCCGCCGCGAATTCGGCTACCTGAGCACCTGGTGCAAAATCATCATGCTGAGCGGCGTGCTGAGCATGGTGCTGTTGTAGGCAATATCCGCCAATGATCATTTTCATCAGGGAAATCATGGTTTAATATTGTATTTTGAAAGCCAACTTGATACTACCATGCCACTTACGTTTCTCCTGGCGGCGTACTTTTCGGTCGCTGCCTTCCTGGTGCCGCCCAAAATCGGGTCCACCGACGCCCTCCTCGACGCCATGCACCGGCAGTACCGGGGCAAGTGGGCCCGCACCGTTACGTTCACCCAGCGCAACACCCACTACGCCGGCGACACGGTGAAGGGTACTTCCACCTGGTACGAGGCCATCGAGTACCCCGACAAGTTCCGCATTGACGTGGGGCTGCCCCGGGAGGGCAACGCCCTGATCCTGGCCGATGACTCGATGTACAACTTCAAGGGCGGCGAACTGAAGGCGCGCAAATTCCGGGTCAACGAACTGATGCTGCTGACGGGCGGCCTCAACTTCCTCGACAAGGCCGCCGCCCTGGCGCAAATGCAGAAGGCCGGCTACAACACGGCCATTTTCCGGGAAGACACCTGGGAGGGACGCCGGGCCTACGTGGTGGGCGCCGAAAAAGGGGACGACAAGACGGCCCAGTGCTGGTTTGACGCCCAGCACCTGTACCTGGTCCGCTCCGTGAGCGTAGCCCAGGGGGGCCGCGTGCAGGACGGCCGGTTCAGCAAACACGTACGGGCGGCCGGCGGCTGGCTCGAAACCGAAGTGCTCTTCCTGGTAGACGGCCAGAAGGCGCAACGGGAAGAATACCTGGACGTGAAAATCAACCCGCCCCTCCCCGACGGCCTCTTCAGCCCCGCCCAGTTCGGCAAAGTCCACTGGATGAAGGAAGAAACGAGGGGTGAGAAGTGAGAAGCGAGGAGTGAGAAGCTCATCCCGTGAAGCACCGAAATACGAAGCACCGGAATTCGAACATCGAACATCCAACATCGAATATCGCTCTAACAGTTGCCTATGTTTGCCGCCATCACCTGGGACGCGTCCCCCGACTTGTTTACGATCCGTGCGTTCGGCACGGAAATTCCGATTGCCTGGTACGGCATGATGTTCGCCCTGAGCTTCCTGCTGGGGCACCAACTCATGGCCTACATCTTCCGCAAGGATGGCAAACCCGCCGACGACCTGGAACTGCTGACCATCTACACCATTCTGGGCACCGTGATCGGGGCCCGGCTGGGTCACTACCTGTTCTACGAATGGGAACTGCTGTTCAGCGAGCCGCTGCGCTGGCTGGCGGACCTGGTGACGCCGCCTTTCCGGGGGCTGGCCAGCCACGGGGCCACCATTACCATCCTCATGGCCCTGTACCTGTATTCGCGCCGCAAGCCCGATCAGCCGTTCCTGTGGGTGGTAGACCGGGTGGTGATCATCACATCGCTGGCCGGCATCCTGATCCGGACGGGCAACCTGCTCAACTCCGAAATCTACGGCACGCCGACCACGTTGCCCTGGGGCTTTTTGTTCGTGCGCGAAACCGACCCGGCGCTGTTGCCCGTGGTGCCGCGCCACCCCACGCAGTTGTACGAGGCGCTTTTCTGCCTGTTCCTGCTGGTGCTCACGTTCTGCCTGTGGCGCTACAAGCGGCAGACGCTGCCCATCGGCATCATTACCGGCCTGTTCATCACGCTGCTGTTCTCGTTCCGGTTTTTGGTGGAATTCCTCAAAAACGACCAGTCCGATTTTGAGCAGGGCATGGCCTTGAACATGGGCCAGCTTCTGAGCATTCCGGCCGTTCTCGTGGGATTGTTCATCCTGTGGTACGCCCGTCGCAACGCCTTCCGGCTGCGCCCCGCCCCGGAAGCGTAAATGGCAGTGGGCAAAAGGAATGAGTAGTATGGTCATCGTATGATTCCTTACCGTGGTCGTGGTCGCATCGCGGGAAAGGGTCGCATTGCGGGTAGTGGTTGCATCGCGGCTCCCCTCCCCGGAGGGGCCGGGGGTGGATTAACCGGAAGGCTGCGCATTCTGTAGGAATAACCGCATTGGAGAATCCAGCAATAGAGCATCTGCATAAATTTAGCCAATGGCGTAGCGGGGAAGAACCCACCCCCGGCCCCTCCGGGGAGGGGAGCCGCGATGCAACCACTACCCGTAATGCGCCCCTTTCCCGCGATGCGACCACGACCGCGTACAAATCCATTCAAGCACCCCTCTGCCATCATCCACTTTCAATGAGAAAAATCCTTTGCCGGCGCTTCCGGTCCATTTTGCCCGCCTTGCTCCTCTTGTCGGCAACGGGCTATAGCCAGTCGCCAACGCCCAAACAACCTGCCGACTACGTGAACCCGCTGATCGGCACGGCGCCCAGCACCACCGAAAGCGCCAGGCGCCACAGCGAGGCCGGCTCCGAACTGAAAGGCCAAACCTTCCCGGCCACCGGCGTACCGCACGCCCTCACCCAGTGGACGCCCCAGACGCACGCCACCGAACAGAAGTGCCTGTCGCCCTACTACTACCAGGAAACCAGAATCCAGGGCTTCCGCGGCAGCCGGTGGATGAGCGGCTCCTGCACCCAGGACTACGGCAGCGTAACCCTCATGCCCATGACCGGCAAGCTGGTGACCGACGCAACGGCCCGCGCCTCCGCCTATTCGCACGACCGCGAAAAGTCCCTCCCCTACGCCTACTCGGTCACCCTCGACAACTACGGCATCAAGGCCGAACTGTCGGGCACGACCCGGTGCGGAATGCTTTCCTTCTCCTACACCAAAGCCGGCGACCAGTACCTGGTGATCGAACCCAACAGCGACGAGGGACAGGGGTACGTGGAAATTCACCCCGGAAAAAACGAGATCGTGGGCTACAACCCCGTGCACCGCATCTACCAGGGCTGGGGCGAACCGGCGGGCTTCAGCGGCTACTTCGTGGCCGTGTTCGACACCCCGTTCAGCGGCTTCGGCACCTGGAACGGCGACGCGGTAACGGCCTCCTCCAAAAGCAGCCGGGGCCGGAAAACGGCCGTGGGGGCGTACGTGCAGTTTGCCCAAAAGACTGGCCGGGTGGTACGGGTCAAAGTCGGTACGTCGTGCACCAGCCTCGAAGGAGCCCGCAAAAACCTCGAGGTAGAAATGCCCGGCTGGAACCTGGCGCAGGTGAAGGGGCAGGCGGCCCGGGCCTGGAACGCGGCGCTGGGCAAGGTGCAGGTGAAGGGCGGCACGGAAGCCGACAAAGTGCAGTTCTACACGGCGTTGTACCACGCCAACATCCTGCCGCGCATCTTTAGTGACGCCGACGGTTCCTACCCGGGCTTTGCCGAAGATTCCACCATTCACCAGGCGAAGGGCTTTGATTACTACGACGACTTTTCGCTGTGGGACACCTTCCGCGGCGTGCACCCGCTGATGACCATCCTCGAACCCGTCCGCACGGGCCACATGATGGAGTCGCTGGTGCAGAAGGCCAAGCAGGGCGGCTGGCTGCCCATCTTCCCGAGCTGGAACCACTACACCGCCGCCATGATCGGCGACCACGCCACTTCGGCCCTGGGCGACGCCTACGTGAAGGGCATCCGCAACTTCGACTACGCCACGGCCTACCAGTACATGCGCAAAAATGCCTTCCAGGTCAATGCCGATACGGCCAGCTACCGCTCCGGCAAGGGACGCCGGGCCCTGGCCTCGTACCTCGAGTACGGCTACGTGCCGCTCGAAGACTCCGTGCCCGATGCCTTCCACAAGCGGGAACAGGTGTCGCGCACCCTCGAATACGCCTACGACGACTTCGTGGTGGCCCAGGTGGCCAAGGGGCTCAACAAACAGCAGGACTACGTCCAGCTCATCCAGCGTTCCACCAACTACCGCAAGGTGTACGACGCCAAAACCGGCTACGTGCGGGGCCGCTACGCCAACGGCGATTGGTTCGTGATGTTCAACCCGTTTGCGCCCCGGGCTTCTTTCATCACGGAGGGCTCCGCGGCGCAGTACACCTTTTTCGTGCCCCACGACGTGGCCGGGCTGGTGCGGCTGAGCGGCGGTCCCAAAAAGTTCGAGGCCAAGCTGGATACCTTGTTCAACGGGGGCCACTACTGGCACGGCAATGAGCCCAACCACCAGATTCCCTACCTGTACCCCTACGCCGGCGTGCCCTGGAAGACGCAGGCGCGGGTCCGGCAGATCATCCGTTCGGAGTACGGCGCCGAGCCGGGCGGCCTGAGCGGCAACGAGGACGCCGGCCAGATGTCGGCGTGGCTGGCCTTCAGCATGATGGGTTTCTACCCCGTGTGCCCGGGTACGCCGTACTACGTGCTGGGCAGCCCTTGGTTCAACGAAATGACGATTAGCCTGCCCGGCAACAAGAAATTCACCCTCCGGGCGGTCAACCAGTCCCCCGAAAACGCCTACATCCAGTCGGCGCAGTTGAACGGCCAGCCCTTTACCCGCACCTACCTCCGGCACGAAGAAATCACGGCCGGCGGCGAACTAAGGGTGGAAATGGGTCCCCAACCCAACCTCACCTGGGGCACCGGAGAAGCAGACGTGCCGCCGTCGCTGGGGATGGAAAGGATGAAGTAGGGAGTTAGAAGTTAGAGAGTTAAGCGTACACAAGCGCAGGCTTGCTTCGAAAAGATGCGCCAACGATCAGACTCCCCAACGGGAGTGATTCAAAACTTTGCGAAAGGCTTGCCGGCTATGGGGATTACGGGAAGGAGCAAGCGGACGCTTGGGAGGGGAAGGCACGGGCGGACGCCTGCGCCAGCGTGCCGTGTTACCAATGCATGCATTTTTACAATAAGGAATGCACGCTACCACTATATTTTCCGAAAAGGACCAAACGCGTAATTGGCGTCCTCACGCGCGCTGGCGCAGGCGTCCGCCTGTGCCTTGCCCTCCCAAGCGTCCGCTTGCTTTTAGCAGCCCTACAGTTTGCTTGGATAATCGCATAATTTTGACTCACTCCCCTCCCCAACGCTCTAACTCAAAAATATCTTCCCCTCCAGGTACGTCACGGCTTCGCCGGCCATGCGGACGCGGTCCCCGGCCAGTTCGCACCAGAGGGTGCCGCTGCGGCGGGAAACTTGTTCGGCGACGAGGGTCGTCTTGCCCAGCTTTCCCGCCCAGTAGGGCACCAGGGAGCAGTGGGCCGAGCCGGTGACGGGGTCTTCGAAGATGGCTGCCTGCGGGGTAAAGAACCGCGACACGAAGTCGGTACGGCTGCCCCGGGCCGTCACGATGATGCCGCCGGGGTCAATGTTGATCCGGTCGAGGAGCTGGCGGTCGGGCTTCAGGGAACGCACGGCGGCTTCGTCGCGGAGCAGCAGCACGTAATCCCGCGCCTTGAGCACTTCCAGCGGCGCGGCCCCGATGCCCGCGGCAATGATGGGTGGCAACTCGGCCGGCACCGGGTCGCGGGCCGGGAAGTCGAGTTCGATGCGCCCGTCCTTTCTCCGCACGGTGAGCGGGCCGCTCATGGACGAGAAGTGAATGGTGTCGCCGGGGTGACCCAGGTGATTGAAAAGCACGTGCGCCGCGGCCAGCGTGGCGTGGCCGCACAGGTCCATCTCGATTTCGGGGGTGAACCAGCGGAGGTGGAAACCGCCCCCGTCGCGCACGAAAAAAGCCGTTTCGGCCAGGTTGTTCTCGGCGGCGATCTGATGCATCAACTGGTCTTCCGGCCAGTGCGGAAGGGGGCACACGGCCGCGGCATTGCCGCCAAACGGCCGGCCCGTAAAAGCGTCTACCTGGTAAATAGGTATTTCCATAACGGGTTGATCTTATTCGGGTTAAGGGGTGCAATTGGCTGCCGGGCCGGGGCGGGGCGGGGCGCCGTCCGCCGGGGGCTACAACCTATTTTCCGGGCAGGCAGTATAATAGGAACAATTGGTCATAACATCAACCCTTAAAACTGACTATATACATGCGTTGGCAAGGCAGACAAGGAAGCGGTAACGTAGAAGACCGCAGGGGAAGGGGCGGCCTGGCAATCGGCGGGGGCATCGGCGGCGTGATCGTGCTGGTGCTCAGCCTGCTTTTTGGCGGCAACCCTTCGGATATACTCAATGGCGGTGGCGGCGGGCAACCGGCGGCCGAACAAGGCACCGGCGCCAGCGGCAACACGGCCGCCCAGGACGAACAGGGCCAGTTTGTGTCGGTGGTGCTCAAGGACACGGAAGACGTGTGGAACAAGCTCTTCCAGGAACAACTCGGGCAGCAATACCGGGAGCCGACGCTGGTGCTCTTTTCGGGCCGCGACCAGTCGGGTTGCGGCACGGCCACGGCGGCCACGGGGCCTTTTTACTGCCCGGCCGACCAGAAGGTGTACATTGACCTGAGCTTTTACGACCAGCTCCGGAGCCGCTTCAAAGCGCCGGGCGACTTTGCCATGGCCTACGTGATTGCCCACGAGGTGGGTCACCACATCCAGAACCAGTTGGGCATCTCGGGCCAGGTGCACGAGCAGCAGCAACGGCTGGGCAAGGCCGAGGCCAATGCGCTGTCGGTGCGGCTGGAGTTGCAGGCTGATTTCCTGGCCGGCGTGTGGGCGCACCACGCGCAGGAAATGAAGAACATCCTCGAAAACGGCGACATTGAAGAAGCCCTCGGGGCGGCCAACGCCATCGGCGACGACCGGCTCCAGATGGAGTCGCAGGGCTACGTGGTGCCCGACGCCTTTACGCACGGCACCTCCGAGCAGCGGATGTACTGGTTCAAGAAGGGCTTCCAGACGGGAGACATCAACCAGGGCGACACCTTCAAGGAGAGCTTCTAAATACTCGCTTCATTGCTGAGAAGAAACAAAAACGGGTTTAAGCCGCTGCGCTTGAACCCGTTTTCGTTTTTCAATGGCTGTTGTGTACGGAAGCAGGGTTAGGATAACCGCCCAAAAACGAACTGGCGGAAGTGATTTTCCTCCGCGCCAGGCTCACCAATCAGCAATGCGGCCCTTACCTGTTCATGCTCATCGGTTCATTGGCATCCTATGTGCCTGGAGCCCTGGAGCTCTGAACTCCAAGACTTTGGCGGTTAGTTACTTTTTAAGTTCTTTGGCAATTTGCTTAACGTCCTCCACCGAAACCCCGGTAAACTTGGCAATTTGTTCAACGGGTAGTGTGCCTTCTTCCAGCATATTGACCACCACTTCGTGCTTTCCTTTCGCTACACCCTTCTCCTCTCCTTTTACCAATCCTTCTTTGTAGAGATAATCTTTGGTGATGTCATACAAGAGTCCCATGTGCTGAACCTGTTTATGTGTTTCCCTGGTTAAGTTACGCAATCGGGCCAATATGGATAGCTGCCGCACGTACTTGCGCAAGGTGATTTTCCGTCAGTGGCAACAGTAAGCCGGCGCTGTTCTCCTTAAGGATTTTGGCCTAATCGTTGACCAATG
>CADCTQ010000517.1 GCA_902805615.1 uncultured Cytophagales bacterium | reverse complement strand
TTGGCATTGCCCAAAAAAGAACCAAAAAGGTCTAGGCCCAATGATGCTTCCCCCCGCTGATCAACCCGCCCCTCGCCATTGGGCCGGGCCTGCCCGCCGCGATACCATCAGTGCCGCAACAACGATACAAACACGTTGGGAAGGGTGCCCGCTTAATGCGTAGCTACTCACTGCCTATCCACACGGGAGGACGCTAATCACACACTCAGTGAGACACTGACGGCTCCGGATGGCCTCTGGAGGAGGTTCCACAAAAGTGTCCTGATCGCAGCTCCCCGGGAGAGAGGTTGGGGGTGAGTTCGTGTACCGTAGTATAGTCGCCCACTGTAAAACCGGTTTCCCGTAGTTTGTCGTAACGATGCCGGCGCTTTGTAAAGGGTTTGGCAAGGCGGCACGGAGAAGTTTTCTGTCCGCCCAGACCCTGCCCGGCCGGCTCCGGCGGGTCCCGTCGTTCGTGCGGGGCGACAGATTTACGCGGTCGCCGCCAGGATTTTGATTATATTGTTTGCTGCTTAACCCAGACCTGATGACGGCGCCCTTACCCCTTACGCCCCGGCGGCTCCGGCTTTTCAAAGCCATTGCCCTGACCATGCCCCTGTTGCTCCTGGCCGTGCTGGAAGGCCTGCTGCGGCTGGCGGGGTACGGCCAGGACTACCGCCTGTTCGTAACCGACGCCAAACATCCGGACTCCTGGGTGATGAGCCGCCACGCGTCGGCCCGCTATTTTACCGAAGGCGCCAATGCCACCGTCGGCAACGAGGAACGCTTCCGCAAGCAGAAAGACGCCAATACTTTCCGCGTATTCGTGCTGGGCGAATCCACCACCATCGGGTTTCCCTACCTGCACAACGGCTCTTTTCACCGGTGGCTCCAGTACCGCCTGCTGCACACGTTCCCCGAGAAGAACTTTGAGATCATCAACCTGTCGCTTACGGCCGTCAACTCGTACACCGTACTGGGCTTTGCCCGCGAAATCGTGGACCACCAGCCCGACGCCGTGCTCATCTACACCGGGCACAACGAATACTACGGGGCGCTGGGCGTAGGTTCCACGAGCTACCTGGGCGGCAACCCCCACCTGGTGCGCGGGGTGCTCCGGCTGCGCGAACTGCGGGTGGTTCAACTGGCAAACGGCCTGAAGGCCCGGGCCGCGCGGTTGCTGGGCGGCCGGGAAGCCGACCCGCGCGAAACCCTCATGAAGCGCATGGCCGCCCGGCAGCAGATTCCCTTCGGTTCGGACCTCTACGCCCGGGGCATCCGCCAGTTCGAAACCAACCTGGGCGACGCCCTGCGCCTGCTCGACGACCAGGGCATCCCCGTGCTGGTGAGCAACCTGGTGAGCAACGAAAAAGACCTGAAGCCTTTCAGCAGCGACGGCAGCCGCCCGGAATTGTCGGCCGCCCGGGAATACGGGCTGGGGGAAAGCGCCCTGGCGGAAGGCCGGCCGGCGCAGGCCCGGCGACACTACCAGCGGGCCCGGGAGCTTGACCGGCTGCGTTTCCGCGCCCCGGCAGCCATGAACGAGGTCATCCGGAAGCTGGCCGCGCAGTACCGCAACGTGCACCTGGTGGACAGCGAAACCCTTTTCCGGTCGCATTCGCCGCACGGCATCCTGGGCCGCGAAACCCTGCTCGAACACGTCCACCCCAACCTGGCCGGCTACGCGCTGCTTTCGGAGGCGTTTTACGGGGCCATGCGCACGCAGAAAATGATTGCCGCCCAGTGGCCCGAACCCATGTCCCTGGGCCGGTTGCGGCGGCAGATGCCCATCACCCGCGTGGATTCGCTGAAGGGCGCCTACGAAATCCTGATGCTGCGGGAAGGCTGGCCCTTCAACGAGCCCATTGCGGCCAGCTACCGGCGGGGCGATACCCCCGAGGAGCAGCTGGCCGGCGCCTTGGCCGTCAAGCAACTCCCCTGGGGGGAAGCCATGCGGCAACTGCTGAGCCACTACCTGCGGGAGAACAACGCGGCCGAGGCCCTCAAAGTCACCGAAGCCCTGCTGCTCGAATACCCCTACGACCCGGTCCATAGCCTGCAAGCCGGCAAGCTGGCCATGAACCTGGAGGACAACGAACGGGCCGTGGTGTACCTCAAAAAGGCGTTTGCCCTCCACCCCGACTTCGACGCCGCCCGCAGCCTGTTCGTGACCCTGCTCAAGATGGACCAGCCCGAAGCGGCCCTGCCTTACCTCAACTACGCCGTGGCCGGCAACGGGGTAAGCATCAGCCTGAGCCGGCTCACTTCCTTCGTGGCCCGGATCATTGACCTGAAACGGCAGTACGCGGCCGATCCCGGCAATGCCGAGCTGGCCAACCAGATTGCGGCGACCTACCTCCAGTTTGCCAACACGGCGGCGGCGGCCAAGTACGTGGAACGTTCATTGCTGCTGGCCCGGAACAACCCGAACGCGTTGCAGTTGCAGGCCCAGATCCGCGAGATTCAAAATTGAAAACATGGGAAAGGAGATCAATGGACATTTCGGACAAGTACCCGCCCGCTGTCATTCCCGGAGGGAAGCAAAGCCCGGCGAAGCCAATCTTTTATGAATATAAGACTTGTTTGTATTTGGCAATCAGGAAGATGTACCGTTCTGACGAGGAACCACCCCTGTCCCCTCCTTGCAGGAAGGCGGGCCGGGGGTGGTTTTTCCCCAATACCTAGTCTCTCAATACCTGATACCCCAATACTCATTCGAACCACCCACAACGCCTTACCCCATGAAACCCGCCTCCCTCCTGCCCCCCGTCACGCAAAAGCAACTGTACGAAACCGGGTTGCTGGCCGTGCTGGCGTGCCTGGCGGCCGGCTGGTACGGGTACCCGGGCATCGCAACCAAAGGGGCGGCGGGGGCGGCGCTGCTCCTGCTGCTGGCGCCGAAGGCCTACTACCCGCTGGCCGTGGCCTGGTTTGCCCTCGGCAACGCATTGGGCCGGGTGGTGCCCGCCGTGCTGCTGACGGTCCTGTTCGGCGTGCTGGTGGTGCCGGTAGCCCTGTTCAAACGCCTGCGGGGGCACGACGAGCTGCGGCTGCGCCAGTTCAAGCGCGGAGACGAATCGGTGATGGTCCCGCGCAACCACACCTTCACGCAGGACGACCTGCGGTATCCCTTTTAGCGCAGCCAACAACCAACAACTCCCCGACATGGAATTCATTCACGAACTATGGCTTTTTTTCCGCACCCGTAAGAAGTACTGGCTTATCCCGCTGCTGTTTTTTCTCGTGCTGCTGGGCGCCCTCACCGTGGTAGCGGGTGGTTCGGCGCTGGCCCCGTTCATTTATTCGCTGTTCTAGACCGGTCGCGTGATGGAGCCTGCCGTACTGGGAATTTCCGCCTTCTACCACGACAGTGCCGCCGCGCTGCTGGTGAACGGGCAGCTCGTGGCCGCCGCGCAGGAAGAACGCTTTACCCGCATCAAGCACGACGCCGCCTTCCCGGCGCACGCCGTCCGGTACGTGCTCGAAGAGGCCGGCCTGCGCCTGGAAGACGTATCGGCCGTGGTTTTTTACGACAAGCCGCTGCTCAAATTCGAGCGGCTGCTGGAAACGTACCACGCCTTTGCGCCGGCCGGGCTGGGGAGCTTCCTGAAAGCCATGCCCGCGTGGATCGGCGACAAACTCTTCGCCCGGCGGCAGTTGCGCCGCGAACTCTCGGCCCTGGGAAACTACTCCGCGCCGGTGCTGTTTACCGAACACCACCTTTCGCACGCGGCCAGCGCCTTTTACCCGTCGCCGTTCGAAGCGGCCGCCATCCTGACCGTTGACGGGGTGGGCGAATGGGCCACCACCACCATTGCCCACGGGCGGGGGGGCGGCATTAAGATGCTGCGGGAGCTGCGTTTCCCCCACTCCCTGGGGCTGCTGTATTCGGCCTTCACCTACTACTGCGGCTTCCGCGTCAACAGCGGCGAGTACAAGCTGATGGGGCTGGCGCCCTACGGCGACCCGGACGCGCCGCAGACGCGGGAGTTTACGCGCAACATCCTTTCGCACCTGGTGGACGTGCGGCCCGACGGCTCCTTGCTGCTCAACCTGGAATACTTTGGCTTTGCTACCGGCCTCCGCATGACCCGCGACCGGCAGTGGCAGCAACTGCTGGGCATTCCGCGCCGGGAACCCGAAAGCGACCTCACCGCCGCCTACATGAACCTGGCCCGGGCCATCCAGGGGGTCACCGAGGAGATCGTGATGCGGCTGGCCCGCACGGCCCGGGAGCTGACGGGGGCCGAAAACCTGGTGATGGCCGGCGGCGTGGCCCTCAACTGCGTAGCCAACGGCAAACTGCTGGCTTCGGGTCTTTTTAAAAACATCTGGGTGCAACCGGCGGCCGGCGACGCGGGGGGCGCCCTGGGGGCTGCCTACGCCGGGTGGTACCTGCACCCCGGGCGGACGCGGGTGGTGAGCGACGGCCGGGACGAAATGCGGGGAAGCTACCTGGGTCCCGAATTTTCCGACAAACAGATTGCGGCCGTACTGCGCCGGCACAACCTTTCCCATACGTTCTGCGAAGATTTTGACGGGGTGGCCGGGACGACGGCCCGCTGGCTGGCCGACGGCAAGGTAGTGGGCTGGTTCCAGGGCCGGATGGAGTTCGGTCCCCGGGCGTTGGGCAACCGCAGCATCCTGGGCGACCCGCGCAACCCGGAGATGCAGCAGCGGATGAACCTGAAAATCAAGTACCGGGAAGGATTCCGCCCGTTTGCCCCCAGCGTGCTGGCGGAAGACGCCGGGGCGTATTTCCAACTCGACCAGCCTTCCCCCTACATGCTGGTAACGGCCCCCGTCGCCCGGGCGCGTCGCCGGCCGGAACCGCCGGGTTACGCGCAGTGGGGACTCTACGAACGGCTGTACCACCGGCGTTCGGACATTCCGGCCGTGACGCACGTGGATTATTCGGCCCGGGTGCAGACGGTACACCGGGAGACCAACCGCCGGTACTGGCAACTGCTGGGCGCTTTTAAAGCCCTTACCGGGTACGGCCTGCTGGTCAATACTTCGTTCAACGTGCGGGGGGAGCCCATCGTCTGCACGCCCGAGGAAGCCTGCCGCTGTTTCATGCAAACGGACATGGATTGCCTGGTCATCGGGAATTTTCTGCTCGAAAAGCAGCAGCAGGCGATTCCGGACAAAACCCTGCGGGCCGAGCCGGCAATGCTGGACTAGCCCGGCGTTTCTCCATTCCCCGTGGCACTACGCGCCGGCATTCTCCGTGACGCGGCCGGGGACCGGCAGGAGGGCCGTTTCTTCACAGGTGAGGAACCCGTCCATGATGCATTCGTAGATCGTATCCGTGATGGACTCCTGCAATATTGCCCGCAACTGGTCGTCGTCTTTGCTGTTGGTAAAGGTTCTCAGCAAGGCCCTCACCTCTTCGGGCTGAGACATAAAAAAACGGAGCAAGTTCCCGATGGCGTAGTCAATGCGCTGCCCGCCGACAAACTGTTCGGGAATCAGGTTGAATCTGTATAGTTTGTATTCTTCAACCCGTCCTTTTCCTTCCAGCACCAGGATGCTGGTATTGCGGCCGTACGTGGTCCAGAAGTGGATGAATCCCGGCACGTCATACCTTGCGTTCAGATCGGCCCGGTTCTCTTCCTTACGGATCACGTGCAGGTGGTTGCGCAACGTCCAGACTTTGTCGTGCAGTGAGGAGACTGAAAACGAAGCTTCCGCAAATACCCGCAGTACGAAGTGCTCGTGCTGCTTTTCCCCGGCCAGCACCGCGTCCATTTGGTAAATGGGCTTCTTCAGCCTGAATTTTGCGGCCTCTTTGCGGCATTGGGACAGCCGTTCTGCACCATCGGGCTCACCCTCCTCCCCCGGCAGGCTGCTTTCCGCCTGCGCCAGCAGTTTGCCGCCCAGCCCGGCGTACGCCGTGCCGAAGAGCTGGGCATACGCCTCCCCGGACCGGTCTTTGAGGCGCGCCATGGAACAGGCAAAGTCCTTGCGATAAATCTGCTCTTTGAGCAGGGCCGGGCTCTTTTTCAACACGGAGTCCGGCTGAATCCGGGGCGCGGGCCGGCCCCGTTCAACCGGGTCCGGACCCAGGATGCCCAGGTCGAGGGATGGCTGCAATACCTGCAACACGAAAAAGCCGATGCCCGACAATCCGTGCATAAAGTCCAGTGGCGCCTCCTGCCCTTGCTGGTGCACCAGGTCGTTTGCCACCTGGCCCGCCGCCGCCGCCGCGTATTCCAGGTACGCTTCCTCTTTCGTCGCCCGGAACAGCTGGAGGAAGAAAAAGCCGATGCCGGCCCGTCCTTCGCCCAGGGAGTTGCCAGCCGGCCAGGCCGCCCGGGCCTGTAAGCCGTTGTGGGCGGCCAGGGCGGCCGGTGCGTACAGATGCCGGTGTTCTTCCTTTCCGGTGAGTGCATCGGCGTATAACCGGCCCAGCGCAATGCCAGCAAGGCCCGGAATCAGTGACAGCTCCCGGTCTTCGGGTGCCCGCCCCGGCAGGTTTTTCAGCAGTTGGTCTTCCTGTAAAAGTGCAAACCGGGCCAGCTCCGTAAAGCTTGCGTTGCCGGCGAATCTGCCCAGTTGCAGCAGCACGACCGCGATGCCCGACAAGCCGTAGGCGTACCCGTGAAAAGACCGGATGTTCTCGCGGACCGGTTCCCAGAACGCCCCTTCCGGGCTCAGGTTGAGCTGCTCCAGCAGTTTTTCAACGGCCCGTTCGATGTAATCGAGCACCCATTTTTCTCCCGTGATGCCGTAGAGGGCGATGAACACCTGCAAGGTTCCGGCAAGGCCGTCAGACACCGAACTGCGCAACCCGGCCGAATGCAAGTAGCCGCTTTTCGTGCACGCCAGTGCGATCTGCTCGGCTTTTCGCAAATGCGAGGCCCGGGAGGTATGCCGGTACAGCAGCAGGCAGAGGTAGGCAAGTCCCATTCTGCCGTGGTAAAAACTATAATTGTTGGTGGAAACCTCCGCGCAATTCCGGTGCTGCCACCGCAGGTTTTTTTCCACCGCGTCCAGGTATTTTTCATCCTGCGTGTACAGGTACAGGTTCAGCAGGAACACGTCTATCCCGGTGTTGCCGTTGTAGAGGCTGTCACTATTGCGCCAGGCGTGGCCGTTGGCGTCCCGGCGCGGTTCGACGGGCCAGTACACCCTCCCGTCCCGGGCAATGGCCTTGCGCAGCAGCAGATCGCCTATTTCGATTGCGCAGGTCCGTAATTGATGCGTCAAAGTGTTGTTCATGGGAAGGGAAAGGCCAACAATTTCATTCAAATTCATTCAATCGGGCGACGGGAAGAGGGTAAAAAACGAAAAAAACCGGTTAGTTCCGGGCAACCGGTTAGATTTCCGGTTCGTTTATTTTTCTAATGCGGTTAGATTTCCAGCGAATCCACCAGGTTGCTGATGTGGTGGTAGTGCGCAGGATACAACGTACGCAGGTAGTGCTCCACCAGCTTGTAGGCGGACTTTCTCATTTTATAACCGCCCATGGTATGCACATAACCGGGCCCCCGGGAAACGTACTTGAGCGTACTGTTGGGAATGGGCAGCGCATCCGCTTTGGGAAACAGATAACCGATGTTGCAACCGGCCCGGTCGGCCAGCGCGTAGAACAGCAATTGTTCGTAGATCGGGTTGAACTGGTCAACGTTCACTTTATTCAGGTTTTGGGCATTTTTATCAATGAAGTCAAACACTTCCCGGGTGAACTTCTGGAAAAAAGCGATGTTGCTGCCCCCCAGAATGCCGGCGTTGACGGCTACGTACTGCGGGTTCGGCCCCAAATCCCGGAGCACGTCGGGGATGTAACCGAATGCGGCGTTCACCTCCTGCATGCTGAGGCTGTAACTCTGGTAATTGTTTTCCACGCCCTGGGCAATCAGTTCCCGGGACTGGATGTTCGTCTCCAGCGGCTCCCAGATGAACACATCCGCATCCACGTGGATAAACGGTTTTTCCTGGAGTTGATACGCGTGAATTTTCCCGACGGCCCACAGGTCGGGATTATAGTGATTGAGGGCGTCGAGGGCAACCACTACGTTGGTATAGGGCAGCTTCAGCTTATCAATTAAAATACTTTTTCCTACCGAGTCGGTTACCAGTTCTACTTCTTCGTAGTATTTGCGCAATTGCAGGCAACTGAGCGCCCAGCTGTAATAATGGTACTTCTCGACCGGCCAGCCCCCTTTGGCCCGGGCGCTGTGGTCCGGCGAGCTATAGGCCGGCTTTCCCCAGAAGCTCTGCACAATTTTATACTCCATAACCAGAATTTTCTACCAGGATGAACACGCTTGAACGGGTGAAAAGGTATCGAAATGAGAAGCGATTGAAATGGGCAGCGATTGGGGTAATGCCCTGACGCGAGGCGTAGTGGGTGCAGGGAGGGATCGTACCGCTTCAGACTGCCTCGGCGTATTGGGTCACGTACCGGTTAAAAGCCTTCAGCGCCTCGCCGACTCCGTTTTCGGCCCGGATGGCCTGCCCAACATTTTCCACTTTATGCTTCATGGCCCGGTCGCCGGTCACTTTTTCGATGGCCGCGGCCAGTTCTTTTGCAA
>CADCTQ010000516.1 GCA_902805615.1 uncultured Cytophagales bacterium | reverse complement strand
GCATGGTAGGGCACGGGGTGGCGCGATTCGGCGGGCAAGCGCAGTAACTTGTTGTTCTGCCAGGTTTGCAAAATCTTGTGGAGCATGGGCGAAAAAGAGGGAATAACCGTTGCTGAATCGTCAAAGCTACCCAATTACCGGCGTTGCCGGGCCGTAATCTGCCTCATTGACTTCCCAATTGGCAGCTACGTAAGGAAAGGGGTCAACTCGCCGGAAATTCCGCCATGGGCATCCCGCCCGCTGTATCCTCCCCCCCGGCCAGCAGCCGCTCGAATTCTTCCTCCGATATCACCTTGGTGCCCAGCTTTTCGGCTTTCTGCAATTTAGAGGTTCCCGCTTTGTCGCCGGCCACCAGGTAGTCGAGCTTGGCCGATACGCCCGAGAGCACCTTGCCCCCGTTGGCCTCGATCTTTTCCACCAGGGCCTCGCGGGAATACCCCGTAAAGACGCCCGACACCAGGAAGGTTTTGCCGGCCAGGCTATCACTTTCCCGGGTCACTGCTTTTTCCTCGGTCTGCATCAGGAGGCCGGCCCGGGTCAGTTTGTCCACGTAGGCCACGTTGAAGGGGTCGGCGAAAAAGGCGCCGATGCTCTGGGCAATCTTGTCGCCGATCTCCGGCGCTTCGATCAGTTCGGTGAAGCTGGCCGCCTTGATGGCGTCGATGTTTCGGAAGTGGTTGGCCAGCTTGTCGGCCACCGTGGCGCCCACGAAGCGGATGCCGATGCCGAAGAGCACCCGGTTGAAGGGCACCCCCCGGGAGGCTTCCAGGCCGCGGATCACGTTGTCGGCCGACTTCTTGCCCATCCGGTCGAGGGCGGCCAGTTGTTCGGCGGTGAGGTCGTAGAGGTCGGCGGGGGTGCGCACGAGGCCCTTTTCGTAGAGCTGCTCGATGGTTTCGGGCCCCAGGTTTTCGATGTTGAGGGCCCGGCGCGTGATGAAGTGTTCGATGCGGGCCTTGTTCTGGGGCGGGCAGGCCCGTTCGTTGGGACAGTAGAAGGCCGCCTCGCCCTCCTGCCGCACCAGGGGCGTGTCGCAGGCCGGGCAGGTGGTGCGGTACTGCACGGGCTGGCTGCCGGGAATGCGCCTGGTCAGGTCCACGCCGGTGACCTTGGGGATGATTTCGCCGCCCTTTTCGATGAACAGCGTATCGCCCTCGTGGATGCCCAGCAGCACGATCTGGTTGGCGTTGTGCAGCGAGGCCCGCTTGACGGTGGTGCCGGCCAGGGGCACGGGCTTGAGGATCGCCACGGGCGTAACGGCCCCGGTGCGGCCCACGTTGTATTCGATGTCGAGCAGCGGCGTGGCGGCATTTTCGGCCTTGTACTTGTAGGCAATGGCCCAGCGGGGGCTTTTGGCCGTCAGGCCCAGTTCTTCCCGCTGCCCGAAGTCGTCCACCTTGATCACGATGCCGTCGGTGCCCACGGGCAGCTTGAACCGCTCCTTGTCCCAGTGGTGAATGAATTTGAGCACTTCTTCCAGGTCCGCGCAGTACCGGTACGTTTCCGACACCGGGAAGCCCCAGGCCAGCAACTGGGCCACGGACTGGGAATGCGTGCGGAAGGGCAGGTTTTCGCCCAGCAGCGAGTACACGTAGCATTCCAGCTTGCGTTTGGCGACGGTGGCCGAGTCCTGCAATTTAAGCGTTCCCGAGGCGGCGTTGCGGGGGTTTGCCAGCGGGGCCTCGCCAATGTCCTCGCGGGCGGCGTTGAGGGCCACGAACACCGGGATGGGCATGAACACCTCGCCCCGCACTTCGAATTCGGCGGGAAAGTCCTTGGCCCGGTGAGCAATGTTGAGGGGCAGCGACCGGATGGTGCGGGCGTTGTGCGTGATGTCGTCGCCGCGGACCCCGTCGCCCCGGGTGGCGGCCGTCACCAGCACCCCGTCGCGGTAGTGCAGGCTGATGGCCACGCCGTCGAACTTGAGTTCGCACACGTACCCGAAGTCGTCGCCGATGAGCTTGCGGATGCGCTTGTCGAACTCGACCACCTCCTCCTCCGAGTAGGTATTCGCCAGCGACAGCATGGGGTAGCGGTGCTTTACCGTGGCAAAGGCCTTGGTGACCGTGCCGCCTACGCGCTGCGTGGGCGAGTCAGGCCGGCGGAACTCCGGGTTGGCCTTTTCGAGGGCGTCGAGTTCGGCCAGCAGCTGGTCAAATTGGAAGTCGGAGACTTCAGAAATGCTGTTCTGGTAATACTGGTGGTTGTAGTAGTTGAGCTTGTCGGTAAGTTCGCGGATGCGGTCCTGCACGGGCGGTTCATTCATAAAGGGTGGAGCAAAAGGTTTGCGCAAAAGTCCAAATATGCACACTTAAATGCAAACCTGTACCGGCTTCTGCGCGTGGCGGCCGGGCCCTCTTTTCATTCCCGGAATCTTAGGCGTAAATTGAAGGGTTGGTGGCGCCGCCGCCTTTTCCCCTACGCGTAAAGATTCATGCCTACGTTTTTTTCCGGCATCCGCTGGGCGTTCCTCCCCCTCCGGGTGTGGTGTTTCCTGCTTCCGTGCGTGGCCTTCGGGGCGCAGCCAACGCTGGTGCTCCGCGACGGGCAGGTGCGTTACCCGGCCGAAACCGCCGCCTGGTTCCTGGCCGACCCCTCCCGGGCGTTCTCCATCGGGCAGGTGAGCGCCCCGGCCTTTGCCGACAGGTTCCGGCCCGTGCCGGAGGGAGGGTTTAATTTCGGCTTTACCACCACCGGCTACTGGGTGCGCCTGCGGGTGCAGTCCCGGGCCGCCCAAACGGGTTCCTGGCGCCTCAAGGTGCAGAACTCGGCGCTGGGGCAGGCCGTGCTCTACGCCCCGGCCGGACCGGACACCACGCGTTTCGGGGTGCAGGTTGCCAGCCTGGCCTACCCGTTCGGCGAACGCCTCGTCAAGCACCGCGTGCCCGTGTTCGAACTGCCCCTCGCGCCGGGGGAAGCCCGCACGTTCTACCTCTACTTTGCCGGCGGGGGACCCGTGCATTTCCCGCTCGAAATCCTTTCGGCGCGGCAGTTTGCCGAGGAAGACCACCGGGAAGGGCTCATGCAGGGGATTTACTTCGGGCTGATGTTCGTGATGATCTTCTACAACCTGTTCCTGTACCTGTCCATCAAAGACCCGAGCTACCTGTATTACCTGTGCTACGTGGCGAGTTTCGGCATTTTGCAGGCGTCCATGAACGGCATTGCCTACGAATACCTCTGGCCCACGCCCTCCTGGTGGGCCGACCACTGCGTGCCGGTGTTCATTGCCACCACCATTGCCTTCGGCTCACTGTTCTGCATGAGTTTCCTGGACCTCAGGCGCAACACGCCCTTTTTCCACCGGGTGTTCCTCGCCCTCATCGTCCTTGCGGGGCTGGTGGGGGTGCTTACGGTGGCGGCAAGCCCGTACGTGAGCATGGTGTCGGCCACGCTGCTGGGCCTGGCCTTTGCCGGGCTGGTGATGGCCGCGGCGGTGGTGTGCCTGGTGCGCCGGTACCGGCCGGCCCTGTTCCTGCTGGTGGCCTGGAGCGTGCTGCTGCTGGGCATCGTGCTGTTTGCCCTCAACAACCTGGGCGTGCTGCCGGGAAGCTTCCTGACCACCTACGGCGTGCAGATCGGTTCGGCCCTCGACGTGGTGCTGCTGTCGCTGGCCCTGGCCGACCGGATCAACCTGTTGCAGCGCGAACGCCTGCGGGTGGAGGGCGAAAAGGAGCAGGCCGAAAGAGCCAGAAAGGTCAAGGAGGAATTCCTGGCGGCGGTGAGCCACGAAATCCGCACGCCGATGAACGCCATCACGGGGTTTGCCCGCATGCTCGAAACGGCCGGGCTCCTTCCCGAGCAGCACGAATACGCCCGGCACATCCGGGTGTCGGCCGACAACCTGCTGGCCATCGTGAACGACGTGCTCGACCTCTCCAAAATGGACGCGGGCAAGCTGCACTTCGAACGGGCGGAAATCGTCCTGGAGGACCTGGTGCGTATGCTCCTGCAGACGGTCAGCTTCGGGGTGCGCGACAAGGCCCTGCGGGTCACCCACGGGCTCGACCCGCGCATTCCGGCCCCGCTGCTGGGCGACCCGGTGCGGCTCAACCAGATCCTGCTCAACCTGCTGAGCAACGCCGTCAAGTTTACCCACCAGGGCGAGGTCAGCCTGACGGCCCGCCTGCTCAAGGAAGACGCCGGGGAAATAACGCTCCAGTTCCGCGTCAGCGACACGGGCATCGGCATTCCGGCCGATAAGCTGGCGACGATCTTCGAAAGCTATTCGCAGGCCAGCAAGCAGACCACCCGCCTGTACGGCGGCACGGGGCTGGGCCTGACCATCACCAAGCAGCTCGTGGAGTTGCAGGGCGGCACCATCGGCGTGGAGAGCCGGGTCGGTGCGGGCACGGTCTTTACCGTTACGCTGCCGTTTGCCCGGAGCGCCTCCCCCACCCCGTCCGTACCACTGGTTACAGCTCCATCGGCTTTCGCGGCGGCCCTCCGGTCGGTGCTGCTGGTGGACGACAACGCGCTCAACCAGATCGTGGCCGTGCACACGCTGCAACACTGGCGGCCCGGCATTACGGTGCACGCAGTGGGCAGCGGCGCCGAATGCCTCGAAAGCCTCCGCGAGGGTACTTACGACCTGGTGCTCCTCGACCTGCAAATGCCCGACCTGGATGGTTTCGAGACGGCCCGGTGCATCCGTACGCAGTTGCCGGCGCCCCTGAACGCGGTGCCCGTGGTGGCGCTGTCGGCCGGCGACTCGCCGCAGGACCGGCTCCGGGCCCAACAGGCGGGCATGAACGACTACCTGGTCAAGCCTTTTGGGGGGGCGGACCTGGAGCGAATCCTGGCCCGAATCGGGCCGGTGGCTGCTACGGACGGGCAAAAGAACCAAAACCAGTTTGACCTTTCCCACGTTGAAAAGGCAAGTCTGGGAGACCACGGTTTTTTGGTTCAACTGCTGAACCTGTTTTTAGACAACACGCCGTCGGCCGTGCAGTACATGCAGTCGGCGGCCCGCGCGCAAAACTGGTCGGCACTGGCCGCAACCGCCCATAAGCACCGTTCCCTCTTTACGACCCTGGGCCTCCTGGAACTGAGAGATCAACTGGCACGCATCGAGGAAACCGCCCGGGAAGAAACCGGCGCAAATAGCGAAAATATTAATAACTTGCTCTTTCGCTTCGCCCGTGCGTATGAAAGCGCCTACGCCCAGGTAAAGCAGGCACGTGACCGGCTCGAAACGGTCGAAACCAAAAAGGAATAAACCACCCAACATTAAATAGTTGTAACGAATGGAAGATAAATTGGCTTTTAAGCGGCGTTTGTACCAGGAATGTTTGAAGTTGCAGCGCAACAGTGTCCAGCGGGTAAGAGACGTAATGAAGGAAGCCCAGGAAAGCGCTTTGGCGGACGATGAGAACTCGGAAGAGTTGTTTGATTCGTACCGGGAACAGATGCAGCACACCCGCGAAATGTACGCCTCCCAGTTGCAGACGGCCCAGAATGAACTGGACGTGCTCGAAAGGGTACCGGCCAACGACCTCAGCCAGGTGATTGAATCGGGCGCCGTGGTCCGCACGGATAACCAGAACTTTTTCGTTGCCATCAGCCTCGCCAAAATTGACCTCGACGGCAAGACGTACTTCCCGATCTCTACTTCCTCGCCCATTTTTCAGGCCATGGTGGGCCTCAAGCAGGGCGCCACGTTCCAGTTCCGGGACCGGAAGTTCAACATCAAAGAAGTCTTTTAGAGACGGGAGATTTTAGACACCAGACGGCCTGCCTTCCGAACAGAGGGCAGGCTTTCTTTTAGGTAGGAAAAAAGGTTTACCACGGAGACACGGAGGAAACAAACTGAACCGCAAGGGGCGCAAAGAAGACGCAAGGATCGCAAGGAGAACGCGTATTGCTTTGCGCCCTTTGCGTCTCTATTGCGAGCCTTGCGGTTCAGTTCCTCCGTCTCCCGTCTCCTCGAACCGGAAATGCAGGTAATTGATCTTGATGCCCTGTTTGATGAATTGCCTTTCGTACTTGGTCCGGATGCCGTGCTGGAGCCCGAGCAGGTCGGAGGCGTACAGGTCGTGGGTGAAGGCCAGGTCGGTGACGGGCTGCCGACGGAGCACTTCCAGGGAATAATCGAACAGGGGCCGGTCGTCGGTTTTGAAATGCACCAGGCCGCCGGGTTGCATCAGGGCCCGGTACATGGACAGGTAACGGGGATGCGTCAGGCGGCGCTTGTCCTGCGCTTCCTTCGGCCGGGGATCGGGAAACGGAATCCAGACCTCGGCAATTTCGCCGGGCGCAAAAAACTTGTCCAAAAAGTCAATGGTGGCGCGGAGAAAAGCCACGTTGCGGAGGCCTTCGTCTTCGGCCAGCCCCGCCCCCCGCCACATGCGGTCGCCTTTGACGTCCATGCCCACGAAGTTGCGGTCAGGAAACTGCGCCGCCAGGCCGGTGGTGTACTCGCCGCCCCCGCAGCCCAGCTCCACCGTGATGGGGTTGGCGTTCTTAAAAATTGCTTCGTTCCAGTGGCCCCGGATTTCGTCGTACATCGGCTTGCCGGGCTCCAGCACGTTTTCCCGGGTGGCAAACTGGCTGTACCGCATGATCTTCCTTCTGGGCATTGGGGGTTGGTTGTTCGTGGTTGGTTGTTCGTGGTTGGCAGGAGGCCTTAAGGCATGACGGGCCTCAGAGGTCGGCGATTTCGGCGACGATGAACGTGCTGCCGGCAATGAAGATCAGGTCGTCGGCGGTGGCGTGGCGGCGGGCCTCGCCGATGGCGTCGTTGACGTTTTCCACGGCAACGCCCTGCAACCCGTGGCGGCGGGCTTCTTCGCGGAGTTCAGCGGCCGGGTACGCCCGGGGAATGTCGGCCTGGCAAAAGTAGTACTGGGCATCCCGGGGCAGCAACGGGAAGACGAGGCTCAAATCCTTGTCCTTTACCGTGCCGAACACAAAGTGCAACCGGCGGTGCGGCTGGTGCGCCAGTTGTTCAACCAATGCCCGAATACCGCCCTCATTATGCCCTGTATCACAAATAGTTAAAGGATTGGTGTCCAACACCTGCCACCGTCCCTTGAGGCCCGTCAGGTCGGTCACGGATGCAAACGCGGCACGGATGTGTTCGGGTTGCACCGGGAAGCCGGCCGGCCCGAGCAGTTGCAGGGTTTGCAGCACGCCGGGGATGTTGCGGAGCTGGTAGTCGCCCAGGAGCTGGCACGACAAATCGGCCAGGTAGCGGCTTTCCCCCTCCCACACGTCCACGACCCGGCGCATCCCTCTGATTCCTTGGTCCACCACCCGGTAACGGTCGGCCGCAAAGTAGACCGGCGCCCCGGCCCGGGCAGCCTTTTCGCGGAACACGGCGGCTACTGCCTCCTGGCGTTCCCCGACTACCGCGGGCACGGCCGGTTTGATGATGCCCGCTTTTTCGGCCGCGATCTGGGGCAGCGTGTTGCCCAGGATGTCCTGGTGGTCGTAACTGATGTTGGTGATGAGCGATGCCAGGGGGGTGATGACGTTGGTGGAGTCAAGCCGCCCGCCCAGGCCCACCTCGATGACGGCAATGTCTACCTGCTGCCGGGCGAAGTAGTCGAAGGCCATGCCCACGGTCATTTCGAAAAAGGACGGCCCAATGCGTTCAATGGCATCCCCGTACCGCTGCACGAAGTCCACCACGGCCTCCGGCTCGATCTCCCGGCCATCAATGCGGATGCGTTCGGTGAATGATTTGAGGTGCGGGGAGGTGTAGAGGCCGGTCCGGTAGCCCGCCGATTGCAGGGCGGCCGCCAGCAGGTGCGACGAACTGCCCTTGCCGTTGGTGCCCGCCACGTGTACTGACTTGAACTGCCGTTCAGGGTTGCCAAGGTGCGCGCAGAGGGCCAGCGTATTGTCCAGGTCCGCCTTATAGGCCGCCTTCCCGATGCGGTGAAACATGGGAAGCCGTTGGTAGAGGTATTGGAGCGTCTGCGCGTAGTCCATTTCGCGGGTCACAAAGGTGCGAATATGACCATTTTTTGGCAAAGCAGGGCAAAGGAGACCGCAGACCGCAGGAAGGGAGACCGGAGGAGGATCGGGAAGGAGGCTTTGGTGCTAATTCTGAATTGCGGCTATCGTCTTGGGGTAGAGTTAGAAACCCTGCCCTATTGATAGAGGTGTCCGTA
Source organism: uncultured Cytophagales bacterium (assembly GCA_902805615.1). Classification (GTDB taxonomy): domain Bacteria; phylum Bacteroidota; class Bacteroidia; order Cytophagales; family 172606-1; genus CADCTQ01. The sequence goes on along the minus strand of CADCTQ010000516.1, from coordinate 458 downwards.
AAAAGGCAAAGGCGCAAAGAGGGTCAATCCTCCTTTTGCGCCTTTGCGTTTTCTTTGCACGGTTTTTTATGCGTTTGCCCGGTACCAACCCGCACCGGAGCCGTGCGTAAGCTTGCTTCCCGATCCTCCTCCGGTCTGTGGTCTCCCTTATTTACACGCCTGACTTGTATACTTTTACGTTGAATACGACGCTTTGCAGGCGTTTGATCTGGGTGGGGCGGTCGAGTTCCTTTACGTAGTTCTTGCGGGGCAGCATCACCGGGGCGGGCAGCGAATCCGTGGGAATCTCTTCGATCATCTTCATCAGGTACTTGGACTTTACGGCGAAAGAAGCGCCTTCGGCCGCTGTGTTCTTGCCGCTGATGACCCCGATCAGGTTGCCCGATTCGTCGAGCAGGGGGCCGCCGCTGTTGCCGGGGTTCACGGGAATGGAAATCCGGTACGCCGACGTATCGCCG
>CADCTQ010000515.1 GCA_902805615.1 uncultured Cytophagales bacterium | reverse complement strand
TCTTGCCGCTGCCATTTTTCCCGATGATAACATTTAGCCCCGGCATAAACTCCACTTCCAATTTTCGGATGGTCCGATACCCTTCCAGCACGGCCTTTTGCAAATAGACTTTGGACGCTGTTTCTTTTTTGGCCTGGGGCATGATGTTCCGGTAAGTGGTGAGGTAGCTCTACAAATTTGACCATTTTAGGCTGATTTCCCATTTGTGCTTAAACCGCTAACCCTGAGCGTTTGCTTCCGTGCGCCTGGCAGCCGTTTTCCGCCGGAAGTAATACCTCACCACTACGACCACGCCCCAAAGCGTGATCAGGAAGCCCAGGCCGTTGGTGGTGACCGGGTCGGCAGCGGCGGCGAAAAAGGCAATGTCAACCGTGGCGTGGAAAATGCTCACCACCAGGATGTTCTCTTGGGTCGCGTTGTACAGCCAGGAGAGCAACAGGCTGCCCGTCCACAAGCTGACCGCCCAGCCGGCAATGCCCGCCCCGTCCATGCTGACGTAGCCCGGCCGGTACAAAAACAGGGGAAGGTGCCAGACCGCCCAGAAGATCGTCAGCACGGTAGCGGCCGTAAACCTGCCGTACCGCCGTTGCAGCCGCGGCAGCGCGAAGCCCCGCCACCCCGTTTCTTCCCCGAGCCCGTAAAATACCAGGTTGAACGCGAAAAAGCCCAGCATGCCAAACGCCGGGTACTCCTCCGAAAGCCCGTAGTGCCCCAACCGAACCGCCCGCCCCTGCATGACGGCGGCTGCCGCGTCGGCCAGCAGGTACAGCACGAACGGGCCGGCCAGCACCACCAGGTACCAGTAGGGCCGCACGCCACCGGGACCCAGGCGGCGCACCAGTTGCCGTACGCCCACGTACCCTTCGTGCAGCGCCGTTACCAGCAACGCCGCCAACAACGGGCCCAGTGCGCCCAAGGCGTGGTGATACGGCAGCACTGGCAGGCCCGTCACGCCGAAGCGGGGCAGCCACAGCGGAGACCAGACTGTCCACGAAATGGCGTAAGCCAGCGCGAAAAAGAGGGGCAGCGGGTATTTTCGAATCGGGTTCATGGCGTAGTGGTTCAAGAGATCAAGGGCGCCGCCGGGCAGCGGTGCATGATAAAGGTAGGGCGGCCAGGCAGGGGTGTTCACTGAGGCGCATCATGGGGCCGGCTGACATTGCTCATGCCCCGATTGCGCAAAAAGGGTCACTTTTACGGAAACTTTACATCCTATGTCTCCCTCCCCGCAAAAAGAAAGCTTTATCGCCCGGCTCCAGCAGAAGTGGGGCGTGGCGTCGGTGTGGCAGGTGCTGCTGATCATCGCCGTGTTCAGCCTGGCCGGCAGCTCGGCCGTGGCCCTGCGCAAATCCTTCTTCCACCTGCTCGGCTTCAACGACCAGACGGCCTTCTGGCTCAAAGCCGTGGCCTACGCGCTGTTCCTGTTCCCCACCTACCAGGTGCTGCTGCTGGTGTACGGCAGCCTGCTGGGCCAGTTCGGGTTCTTCTGGGCGAAAGAAAAGAAAATGCTGCGCGCCATCCGGCAAGCGGTAAAAGGAGGGGCTTAACGTGAACACGATGCTGCACGATATCGAGACCGAGGCCGACGTGAAAAGGCTCGTGGACGCTTTTTACGAGAAGGTGAACGCCGACGAACTGCTGTCCCCCGTATTCAACGACGTGGCGGCCGTCCACTGGGCGCACCACCTGCCGGTCATGTACACTTTCTGGAGTTCCATCCTGCTGGGTACTGCCAGCTACCACGGCCGGCCGTTTCCCAAGCACCTGGCCCTGCCCGTCCGGCGGGAACACTTCGACCGCTGGCTGCAACTGTTCACGGGCACGGTGGACGCCCTCTTCGAAGGCGACAAGGCCGAAGAAGCCAAAATGCGGGGCTACAGCATCGCCCAGGTCTTCCAGTACCGCATGGGACTGTTGAACGAATCATAGCATCTCAAATCGTTACTTCCGATGAAAAAGGCAGCTTGCAGCCCGTTGGCGTTTGTCGTCACCTTCGTGTGGTTTGGCTTCGTGTCGGCCATCAGCTTTATGGAAGCACCGGTCAAATTCACGGCGCCCTCCCTGACCCTGGCCGTGGGGCTGGACGTGGGCCGGCACGTGTTTGCCGCGTTAAACAAGCTGGAAATTGGATTTGCACTGGTAAGCCTGCTGCTGCTGGCGCGGGGCGGGTGGTCGGCCCGCATTGCGTACCTGCTGGCCGGCGTGGCCGGCATCGTGGCCCTGCAAACCCTCTGGTTGCTGCCGGCCCTCGATGTGCGGGCTTTGGTGTACATCGGCGGCGGCACGCCACCTCCCTCCAACCTGCACTTTGCCTACGTAATCCTGGAAGCTGCCAAGGTGGTCGGGCTGCTCGTGCTGGGCAGCTGGCAGGTGAACCATTACCGCAGCGTCCTGCTGCAAGCGGCTAAGGAGCCGGCATTGCCGGTGTAACCGCAGTCCCCGAAAAAACGAAATCTGCAACGCCCAGGCGGGGAACGCCGGCAATACCGTTAATCATTTGCTCTTTATTTTAATATCCGTGTATAATTGTTAACGATATTACATTCAGGGGGTGCGGATGCAATCGGCGCGTATCCCCGGCGGCACCGTGCTTAATTTTGTCGGTACTTGCTTTCCCGGTGGATGCACGGGGCAACCCGACAAAATCAATCATCTAGATCATGCAGAACCTGTCCGTTCTTTCCCTGCCGCTCCAACAGACCCTCCCCGCCGAAGAGGAAAAGAGGCTTACCGTTTTACGCGGCTACGGCATACTCGATACGCCCGCCGACGCGGACTATGATGCACTTACCAAACTGGCCGCGTACATCTGCGGCTCCCCCATCGCCCTGATCAGCCTGGTGGACGATCACCGGCAGTGGTTTCTGTCGAAACAGGGAATGGAAACCGGACAAACCCCCAAAAACATTTCTTTCTGCCGGTACACCATTCAGCGGGACGAGGTGTTCGAAGTAACCGATGCGTTGCTCGACGAACGGTTCAACGGCAACCCGCTGGTTACCGGTCCTCCCCACATCCGCCACTACTGCGGCGCCCCGCTGGTCACGGCCGAGGGGTACCGCCTGGGTTCGCTGTGCGTCATTGACCGCAAGCCCAAAAAACTCGACGACGCCCAGAAAGCGGCGTTGCAGACGCTGGCCGGGGAAGTGGTGATGCGCCTTGAACTCAAACGCCAGCAGCAGCAACTCCAGTGGCAAAAGCAGCAGGCCGAATACAACCAGAAACGGTTCGGGCTGCTGTTCGATCATTCGCGGAGCTACCTCTACACCCATACCCTCTCCGGCGCCATCCTGACGGCCAACCCGGCGGCGGTGCAAGCCTTGCAGTACGACGATCCCAAGCAGATCATCGGCCGAAACGTGGCCGACTTCCTGGTGATGGAAAACCCGCAGGCATTTGCCGATTACCTCCGGCAGATGAAGGAAGATGGCACGGGCAGCGGCACGGTGCGGGTGCGGACCGGCTCGGGCGAAGAACGGTACTGGCAGTTCAGCAATGTGCTCTGCGAAGACCCCGCCTACCCGCCCTTCGTGATTTGCTCGGCGTACGACGTCACCGACAAACAGGTCGCCCGGCAGGTGCTGTTGCAGGCCGAGGAAGAACTGAAAAACCAGGTGCAACTCCGCACGGCCGAGTTGTCGGCCGTGAACACGGTGCTGGAAAGTACCCGCGAAGAACTGGAAGCGTTTCTCTACCGGGCCTCCCACGACCTCCGGGGGCCGGTGTGTTCACTGAAGGGCGTGATGTACCTGATGCAGACCGACACCTCCGGCAAGGGCCAGGAAGCTTTTATGGGCATGATGGAACAGACCCTGCTCAAACTGGAGCACGCCATGGAAAACATCCTGCACTACACCAACAACCGCCACAACTACCTGGACTACGAGAAGGTAGACCTGCCGGCAGTGCTGCACGAGGCCCTCGGTTACAGCAAACGGGTGAAAGGGGCGGAGCGGGTAACCATCGAGACGGACATCACCGCGGATGGCGATTTTTATTCGGACGCCTACCGGGTGCAACTGGTCATCCAGCACCTGCTTGCCAACAGCATTGCTTCCCACGACCTCTCCCTGCCCAACCCTTCCGTGCGGGTGTTGCTCAACTGTACCCCGGCCACGCTTACCATCTGCCTCGAAGACAACGGCGGCGGCGTAGCGCCCGATGCCTCGCCGGTGATCTTTGACCGGTTCATCAAGGAATCGGGGCAATCCATCGGCTCGGGGCTGGGTCTGTACATTGTAAAAGCGGTGTTGACCAAGCTCGGCGGCACGGTGAACGTGGTTTCCCGCGAAGGCATCGGCAATTGTTTCGTGGTTGAAATTCCCAACCACGCGGCCGGGCGCTGAAACCCGCCCGTACCCGGGAACCGGCCCTCTTTCCGGCGTTGCCCCGCACCGGCCGCGCCCGAAAGGGGGCCGGTTCCGCTTTCCCGCTACGGCGATTTAACTTACTTTTACGTAGCCTTGAAAAATTGCGCAATTGTAGCGTCCTTACTCTTCCCTTAACCCGTAGCGGTTTTCCCTTATGAAAAAGACTTTGCCACTCATCACCTTGTTTGTTGCCACCTCCGCCGCCGCCCAGATGCAAGCGTCCATTCCCTCGCCGGAAGCCCAGATCACGGCTGCCGTGCTGGCTGCCCCCGCCGACCAGCGGGAAGGCGCCACGGTGTACGGCTACGACGAGAACGGCGAAATGGTGATGCTCCGGAAAGGCAACAACCAGATGATTTGCGTGGCCGACGATCCGAAGAAGAAAGGGTTCAATGCCTCGTGCTACCACAAGGACCTGGAGCCCTTCATGGCCCGCGGCCGGCAGTTGCAGGGGCAGGGCAAGTCGGACAAGGAGATTTTCGACATGCGGGAGGCGGAAGTAAAGTCGGGCCGGCTCAAAATGCCCAAGCAGCCCTCCACCTTGTTCGTATTCTCGGCGCCCGACGACCGCTACGACCCGGCCACCGGCGAGGTGAAGGAAGGCAACTACCGGTACGTCGTCTACATTCCCTACGCCACCGCCGAAAGCACCGGCCTCCCGTTGCGCCCCGAAGCCCCCGGAATGCCCTGGATCATGGACCCCGGCACGCACCGTGCCCACATCATGATCACTCCTCCTCCCTCGGCGAAGAATTGAGTAGTGAGTATTAAGTATTGAGTACCAGGACACGGGCTTGGTCATATTTGCTTTACCGGAAGTACCTCAGACCTGCGAGCATCGAACATCGCCGTTTTTACCGCCTGGCGCTTACCCGCCACAGCGTGTTGCTGGCGTCGTCGGCTACGAGCATGGAGCCGTCGGGCAGCACCTCGACGCCGACCGGCCGGCCGTACACCTCCGACTTGCCGGCGTCGGCAATAAACCCGGTGAGGAAATCTTCGGGCTTGCCGGCGGGCTTGCCCTCCTTGAACGGCACGAATACCACCTTGTAGCCCACCAGTTCCGAGCGGTTCCAGGAGCCATGCTGCCCCACGAAAGCCCCCTTCCGGTATTTGGCCGGGAAGGCGGTTTGGTCGTAGAAGGCCAGTCCCAGGGAAGCCGTGTGTGCCCCCAGCGGCACGTCGGGCACCACGGCCTTCTGCACCAGGTCCGGGCGTTCCCCTTTCAGGCGCGGATCAGGATGTTGTCCGAAGTACGAATACGGCCACCCGTAAAAAGCCCCTTCCCGCACGCTGGTCAGGTAGTCGGGCACCAGGTCGTCGCCGAGTTCGTCGCGTTCGTTCACGGCCGTCCACAGGGTGTTGGTGCCCGGCGCCCAATCCATGCCCACCGGGTTGCGCAGGCCCGCCGCGTAAATGCGTTCGCCCGACCCGTCGGGGTTGATTTCCAGGATGTTGGCCCGGCGCTGCTCCTCGGCCATGCCGTGTTCGCCCACGTTGCTGGCCGACCCCACCGAAATGTAAATCTTCTTGCCGTCCGCGCCGGCGACCAGGTTGCGGGTCCAGTGGTTGTTGTAGCCGCCCGCCGGCAGTTCCAGCACTTTTTCGCCCTTGGCGGTAATGCGCGTATCGCCGGCTTTGTAGGGGTACCGCCACAAGCCATCAGTGTTGGCAACGTAGAAGTGGTTGCCCAGCACCAGCATCCCGAGCGGCTGGTTGAGGCCCGCCAGGAACACCTCCCGCACTTCCGGCTTGCCGTCCTTGTCGCGGTCGCGGAACAGCGTAACCCGGTTGGCGCTTTCCCCCATGTTCTGCGACTTGGCCCGGCCCGTCACCACGGCTTCCACTTTTTCAATGCCTTTTTTTTCCGTGTTGGCTTCGGACACGAAGATGTCGCCGTTGGGCGCCACGTAGATCCAGCGGGGGTTGCGCAGGCCGTCGGCGTACTTGGTCACCGTAAACCCGGCCGGGGCAACCGGCGTTTTGCCGGCCGGCCAGCCGATCACCTTGCCGAATTTGGTGGTGGACTTGGTGGCGTACGGCGCCGGGAGCGTATCGGCGGGGAAGCTTGCCGCCGCCGGGGTGGCGGGGCGGGCGGACGGTTCAGAAATGCTTTCGGAAACACGGCCAAAGCCGAAGGCGAGGAGCAGCCCCGCGGCGGCCCAGTAAAGTACTTTTGTCATGGTGCGTCAGGAGTCAATGGTTTAAAACAATAGGTTCCAAAGGGTTTTTCCCGCCGCGCAGCAGGCTGCCCGGGGGAAGGGATATACGAAACCGGACGGGCAAAGATGTGATCTGATTTTTGTAATACATTTGCGTATTCTCCCCACTCATTTCAAACCGCAACCTGCATGAAGTTAAAAGCCCCCCTCGCGCTGCTGCTCGTCCTCTGTTTCGTTCAGTGCCGCAAAGCCGGTACCGATTCGGAAAATGCCAGTACCACTTCCACCCCGGCCGCGGCTGCCGGCGACCCGGCCAAAACGCCTTTCTCCTGGCGCAACGCCACCGTGTACTTTCTGCTCACGGATCGTTTCAACAACGGCGACCGGAGCAACGACGTCAACTTCGGCCGCACGGACAAAGCGGGTCCCCTGCGGGATTTTGCCGGGGGCGACCTCAAAGGCGTGACGCAGAAGATCAAGGATGGCTACTTCGACGAGCTGGGCATTACGGCCATCTGGCTGACGCCCGTGGTGGAGCAGATTCACGGGGCAACGGATGAAGGCACCGGCATGACCTACGCCTACCACGGCTACTGGGCCAAGGACTGGACGGCCCTCGACCCGAACTTTGGCACCGAGCAGGACCTGGCAGAATTCGTGGAAACCGCCCACGGACACGGCATCCGGGTGCTGCTCGACGTGGTCATGAACCATACTGGCCCGGTCACGCCCAAGGACCCGGCCTACCCCGACAGCTGGGTCCGGCTCGACCCGGTTTGCAGTTTCAAGACGATGCAGTCTACCATCGAGTGTACGCTGGTGAAAAACCTGCCCGACATTCACACGGAGAGCGACAAGCCGGTGAAGCTGCCCGAGGGATTGCGGCAAAAATGGCAGCAGGAGGGCCGGCTGGAGCAGGAAGTAAAGGAACTGGACGCGTTTTTCGAGTCAACCGGCTACCCGCGGGCCGCCCGTTTCTACATCGTGAAGTGGCTCACCGACTACGTGCGCAAGTACGGCGTGGATGGGTTCCGGGTAGACACGGCCAAGCACACGGAGGCCGGGATATGGGCGGAACTGAAGAAAGAGGCCGTTAAGGCGTTCGAGGACTGGAAAAAGCAGAACCCGGGCAAGAAGCTGGATGACAACGGCTTTTTCATGGTGGCCGAGGTGTACAATTACAACGCCGGCGGTGACCGGGCCTACACCTACGACGACGGCAAGAAGGTGGACTTCTACGCCAACGGCTTCGAATCCATGATCAACTTCGCCTTTAAGGCCGACGCCCGCAAGCCGTACGATTCCCTCTTCGCCAAGTACGACACGGTGCTGCACGGCGGTTCGCTGGAAGGGCTCAACGTGCTCAACTACCTCGCCTCGCACGACGACGGCAGCCCGTTTGACCGCGAGCGGAAAATGCCGCTGGAGTCGGGTACCAAACTGCTGCTTGCGCAGGGCGCCGCCCAGGTGTACTACGGCGACGAGACGGCCCGGCCGCTGGTGGTGGAGGGGGCCGTGGGCGACGCCAACCTGCGTTCCTTCATGAACTGGGAAGCCTTGAAAGAGGACTCGGTCGCCAAGGCCACGTTTGCGCACTGGTCCAAGCTGGCCCGTTTTCGCAGGGAGCATCTGGCCGTGGGCGACGGCCGGCACACGCGCCACCAGGAAAAGCCGTACGTATTCTCTCGCAAGTACGACAAGGATGGGTACGCCGACCAGGTGCTGGTGGCCCTCGACGCCCCGGCCGGCAACAAGTCCTTCTCCGCGTACGGCGTGTTTGCCGACGGGGCGGCCCTCAAGGACCATTACTCGGGGCAGACGGTAACGGTGAAAGACGGGAAGATCGCCCTCAACTCGCCGTTCTCGACGGTGCTGCTGGCGGCGGAAAAATAATACCAAGCTGGGCAAAGCCTTTTACCCATTCAACGCCAAACAGCCGCAGTGCCCGACCGGTGCTGCGGCTTTTGGTTTGCGGGGGCAATCCCTTTCCGGTTGCCCCGGCCCGCTATACGATTTCGCGTTCCAGGGACCGCTTCTCCTGTTCCCGGACCCG
>CADCTQ010000514.1 GCA_902805615.1 uncultured Cytophagales bacterium | reverse complement strand
GGGCCGAGGTGTAGTTCATGCCCCCGAAGCTTTCGCGCTTGGCCGTGATGACGAGCTGGCCGTTCTGGACGGTGGCGTTTTCGCGGCGGTAGTACTGGAGTTCGTTGTTGCCCCAGCCGCTTGAGCCGGTGCCGGTTTCAAATACCCAGTCGGGGCCGATGCCCGTGGTGAACTCATCCGACCACACCAGTTGCCAGCTTTGGGCGACGGCACTGCCTCCCACCGAGAGGAGGGCCGTGATCAACGATAAAAGTAAGGTTGGTTTCATGTCGTTTATTTTAATGATTTGAAAAAATAGGTATTAAAAATGTAAAACAAAAGGCATTAGGTACCTTTCCCGGCAGTTGGGACGGCCCGGCACTTGAATGCCAAATTAAGTGCTTGACTGCTAGTTATTTACCGGGGAAACAACAGGCATTTGCCCCGCCGGGACCGCCAAAGCGCCGCTCTTCGGAGAACAATGCGCAACCGCTCAGGATCAGGGCCGGGTTCCTACCCGGGAGTGAAGCGGCAAGGAAACCGGGCGTTCCGTTTTCGGGCAGCGGAGGGGAGGGAGGTGTGTAGTAATTTTAGCATAAGAGTTAATAATGGTTAGGAAAGGGGTGAATGGATGAAACACTTGCCTGCCGTAAAAGTCCGCAAATGATCCGACAAGGAGGGTGTACAAACGTCCAAAATAGCGTGTATTCCCGTCCAGAATGGGACAATTTCGCAAAAAAGTAGCAAATAAGCCCTCCCCGCCGGGTCAGAAGCCGGGTCCGGGCCGCTGACAACTGCTAAAGAACCTGCTCAGTCCGGCCCGCGGCGGTTCACCTATCCGTCAATAAAAACCCGGTACCTGAATAATCATATTTCCCGGTCTTGCTTTACGATTGCCCCGGCGTCTCCTCGCGGAATAGTGGAAAACGGGTGAAGCCCGCCCAGATATTTTAGCGCAATTGCTTGCATTTGTAAATAAAGGTTTACACTTTTGTTCGCACCGCTTCAAGTGCAACGTTTTTAACGCAGTCCCACGCCGCGGACTGTTGCTCCTTACCCGTTCGGCGGCAAAGCCGGCCCACCCATGCTACCCGTACCCGGCAGGGAAATTCTCTCAATCCCCTGCCCGCTCACCATACATTTTTGAAGAGGCACCGGAACCGTCCGCGCGGAAACGCCCGCGGCGTGATGCTCCCCGTGCTGTCCTGGCAGTCCCCCCGTGCAATCCTTGTCCCACCTAATTTCCACCCCGTATGCAAAAATTCTCCCGACCCCTCCAACCCGTGCCGGGCAGCCCCTTCACCGGCGGCAGTCCCCTCCGTACCACCCTGCGGCACCTGGGCCTCCTGTGGCTGCTCTGCCTGGCGGCCGTCTGCCCGGCCCAGGTGAGTCCCACCGTGCCCAAAAAGACCCGCGACCACACCAAACAGGTGATTGGGTACCTCACCCAGTGGGGCCCCTGGAAAGACGTGGCCGGCCTCATTCCCAAGGGCAGCCTGACCCAGCTCAACGTGGATTATTCCCAGTTCACGATCCTCAACTTCTCCTTCTTCGGCGTCGCCCTCGACGGGTCGGTGCACAGCGGCGACTACCGGAACCCCAACATCAACCAGCCGGGCGCCGTGCAGCAGCCGGCCCCGCTGCTCAATACCGACACCTACAGCAGCTGGGATTTGTACCTGCTCTACGGCGAACTCGACATCCTGTACCACGTGGCCGACAACAGCTACGCCTATTCGCTGGGCTACCGCAACGGCGGCACGGGCTGGACGAACGTCAACACGGGTGAGTCCGGTGCCTTCCCGCTGGCGGTGCCCAGGCAGGGCGGCGCCAAGGGCCTGCTCGACCTGGCCCACGAAAACGGGGTGAAAGTGATGGCTTCCATCGGCGGGTGGAGCATGTGCAAGCACTACCCCGAAATGGCCGCCGACCCCGCCAAGCGGCAACGCTTCGTGAACGACTGCAAGACGCTCATCGCCAAAGGCTTCGACGGCATTGACCTGGATTGGGAATACCCGGGTTCCGAAGGCATGAACTTCACCGGCACCCCGGCCGACTTCACCAACTTCGCCGTGCTGATCGAAGAGATCCGGGCGGCCATCGGGCCCGGCAAGCTCATCACGTCCTGCTTTACGGCCAGCCCGGCCAAACTCACCAACAGCTTCGACTGGCCCCGGGTGAGCCGCACGCTGGATTACTTCAATATGATGACCTACGATTACAACGGCGGCTGGTCCAACAAAGCCGGCCACAATTCGCCGCTGTACGACTACCCCGGGGCGGAAGTCGCCGGCTTCTCGGTGGATGCCACGGCCAACGCCGCCGTCGCCGCGGGCATTCCAAGGGCCAAGCTGAACCTGGGCGTGGGCTTTTACGGCCGGGGCGTGGTCACCAACGGCCCGGCGGCCCTCAACGCCGCCACCGTGAAGCGGCCCGAAACCGTGCAGCCCGACGGGGCGGTGAATACCTGCGCCGACTTTACCAACTGGCCCCGCGACGTGTGGGACGGCACCCCCAACTACTCGGCCATTGCCGCCAACACGGCCGACTGGACCGAACACTGGGACGACAACGCCAAGGTGCCCTACAAAACGAAGGGCAATTTCTTCCTCAGCTACGACAACGAACGGTCGGTAGCGGCCAAGGCGCAGTACGTAAAAGACCGGAACCTGGGCGGCGTCATCATCTGGCACGCGGCCGGCGACTGGCTCAACCTGGCCGCCAACGTGGTACCGAAGGGCCCCAAACTGGTCTACTGCCCCGACACCCGGGCGCCCCTGGTGAACAAGATCAACGAAACGTTCGCCAGCGGTACGGTCGGCACGACCAATGCCGCCCCCACGGCGGGCCTCACCACCAACGGCACTTCCTTCACGGCCCCGGCCTCGGTGACGCTGACGGCAACGGCCACGGACAGCGACGGCACCATTGCCAAAGTCGAGTTTTATAACGGCAGCACCCTGCTCGGCTCGGACGCCACGGCGCCGTACAGCTACAGTTGGACAAACGTGGCCGCCGGCACCTATTCGCTCACGGCCCGGGCGTACGACAACCTGAACGCCACGGGCACCTCTGCCGCGGCGTCGGTCACCGTAACCGGCACGGGCGGAACGGGCGGCACCTGCACGGTCGCGGCCTGGGTGGCGGCCACGGCGTACGTAGGCACCAACCGGGTGTCGCGCAACGGCAACGTGTACGAAGCCAAGTGGTGGACGCAGGGCGAAGACCCCGCCCTCAAAAGCGGCCCGGACGACGTGTGGAAACTGATCGGTCCCTGCGGCACGGGCGGCACGACCAACGCGGCTCCCACGGCGGGCCTCACCACCAACGGCTCGTCGTTTACGGCCCCGGCCTCCGTCACGCTGACGGCAACGGCCACGGACAGCGACGGCACGGTTGCCAAGGTGGAGTTTTACAACGGCGCCACCCTGCTCGGCTCGGATGCCACGGCTCCCTACAGCTACGCCTGGACGAACGTGGCCGCCGGCACCTACAGCCTGACCGCCAAAGCCTTCGACAACCTGAATGCCACGGGGACGTCGGCGGCCGTATCGGTCATTGTTACCGTGCCGGGTGGCACGGGCGGCACCTGCGACGCCGGGCAGCGCATCGTGGGGTACCAACCCTCCTGGGCGGGTACGTCCGCCGAAATCGAGTACGACAAGCTCACCCACGTCATCTACGCGTTCATCCGCCCGACGACCACCGGGGGGCTGACGGCCGTGGAGAATCCCCAGAAGTTGCAGGACATCGTGACCCGGGGCCACGCCCAGGGGGTAAAAGTGCTGATGGCCGTGGGCGGCTGGAGCGACCTCAACAATGCCGACTTCCAGAGCACCGCCGCCAACGCCTCCTACCGGGCAACGTTCATCAACAACCTGGTTGCGCTGGTCAATACCTACGGGCTCGACGGCGTGGACATTGACTGGGAATACCCGGCCGACGGCGCCGACCCGGCCAACTTCGCCACCCTGATGCGGGAGCTGGGCGCCGCCATGCGCAGCCGGGGCAAACTGCTCACGGCGGCCGTGGCCGCGTACGGCTACTACGCCAACGGCGTGCAGACGAGTGTGTTTGCCGACGTGGATTTCCTCAACCTGATGGTGTACGACGGCGGCGACGGGGCGGCGCACTCCCCCTACAGCATGGCCGTGCAATCCCTCGACTACTGGCTGGGCCGGGGCCTGCCCGCGGGCAAAGCCGTGGTGGGCGTTCCCTTCTACGGCCGCCCCACCTGGAAGTCGTACCGCCAGCTGCTCGCCGAAGGAGCCAACCCCACCCAGGACGTGTTCAACGGCGTGTACTACAACGGCACGGCCACCATCAAGCAGAAAGCCACGCTGGCCAAACAGCGGGCGTCGGGCATCATGATCTGGGAACTGTCGCAGGACACCCACGACGCCAACTCCCTGCTGCGGGCAGTGAACGAGGTCATCAAGCCCTGCAAAGGCGGGACGCCCGGCAACGCGGCGCCGGCGGCGACCCTGACGGCGCCCGGCAACAACGCCACGTTTGCGGCGGGTGCCACCATTGCCCTGGCGGCTACGGCCACCGACAGCGACGGCACGGTTGCCAAGGTGGAATTCTACAACGGCAGCACCCTGCTCGGCTCGGATGCCACGGCCCCGTACGGCTTTAGCTGGACGAACGTCCCCGCCGGCACGTATTCGCTCACGGCCCGGGCCACCGACGACAAAGGCGCCACGGGCAACTCGGCCGCGGCGACGGTGGTGGTGGGCGGCGGCGGTTGCACGGTCGCCGCCTGGGTGGCGGCCACGGCGTACGTAGGCACCAACCGGGTGTCGCGCAACGGCAACGTGTACGAAGCCAAGTGGTGGACGCAGGGCGAAGACCCCGCCCTCAAAAGCGGCCCGGACGACGTGTGGAAACTGATCGGGCCGTGCGGCGCCGGGGCGCGCAGCGTCGCCGCCGGGGCGGAGGGACTGGTACGGGCCGTCGTGTATCCCAACCCGGTACGGGCCGGGGAAGAGGTGACGCTGAACCTGGAAGCGGGTTACGCCACCGTGCGGGTGACGGTCGTCAACGCGCTGGGAAGGGTGGCGTACGCCCACACGTTCACGGATGCGCGGCGGGTGGCCTTCCGCCTGCCCCACGCGGCGGCCGGCGTGTACCTGGTCCGCGTCGTGGCCGATGACCAACCGGTACGGGTGTCCCCGCTGGTCATCCGCCGGTAGCTCTTTGTAGATGCGTGAAACGGGAAGCGGTGGGGAGCGGCAAAGGCTGCTTCCGGCCGCTTTCCTGTTTTACAAGCCTATTCATTCCGGCTCACCGGCAAGCAGGTATGGGTAAAATGTAGAACGGATCAGCGGGAATTCAAAATACTAGGCGGGCGTTTGGTCCAACACTTTTTCCATGACGTAGTCTTCCATCACGAAGCCGTTGCCGATGGGAATGTCTTCCCCGGCCACCACGCGGAAGCCCAGGTGTTGGTAAAACCGGATGGCGGCGTTGTGGCGGTTGACGTTCAGCAGCAGCGCCGGGTTGCCGTGCCGCCGTGCCATGCCCGTTACGGCGTCCACCAGGGACTGCCCTACGCCGTGGCCCTGCGCCTCCGGCAGCACGTAGAGCTTGTGCAGCTTGGTTTTGCCCGTGTCCCGGTAATCGGGTTGGCAGGAGGCAAATCCGGCGTACGCATCGTCCACTTTTGCCAGCAGGAAGGTATGGCCCTGGTGCTGCACCTGTTCGCGCAGGGACGCCTCGGTGTACAGCCAGTCCAGCATGTAGTCAATCTGCGCCGGCGAGAGGATGCTGGCGAAAGTGACCGGCCACGTCCGCAGCGCAATGCCCCGGATGACGGGGTAGTGCGTATCGTCGGCGGCGATGATGGCTACGGTTGCTTTTGGCATGAGTGGTGGTTGGGGATTGGACTGGCAATCAGTGGATCAATGACGCATCGCCGCAGGATCAGGGTGAAGCAGATAATTGGCAACGGGAATGATGCGGAAGATCAAGCCGTGACCATGCCGGGTTGCAGCAGAATCTCGGCCGGAATGCGCAGGTGCACGCTGAGCTTGCGCATCATTTCCACCGTTAATTCCCGCTTGCGGTTGAGTATCCGCGATACCGTTGCCTTGTCGCCCAGCAGGACCTCCAGGTCTTTGTGGGTCCAGCCCAGTTCTTCCATCCGGTACTTAATTCGTATTCAGCATCCGTTTCGATCAACTTAACGACTGTCATACTTCCAAAACGTTTATCTTATTGTATGCTGCGTGCGTACCGATCCACTTGATGAATAAGTACGTGCTTATATGCATAGCTGATGCGGACTGCCCAGGGATTTTTTCTACGCCTTGTGGTATCATCAACTATTACATTGTGCAGTAAGCTTCTACGAATTTCAGCGACTTCGCCGAGCTTTGCTTCCCTCCGGGAATGACAGCGAGAGGAGGCTAACCCGAATTAACAGCTTACTTTCTTTACACGATAATCAGCCGGAAGCGATGCTTGGGTACCGCGCTGCCTACTCGTTGTCCCGTACCTTGAAAAAAGGACTGCAAAAACCCGTGACGATGTCCATCACTTCCAGGATCAAGTCCTCGGTTTCTTCATCCCCCTGATGCAGTAGCCTTACGTCTTTCAAGATTTCGTAAGCGTCCTCTTTTAAACCGCCTCTGTTTCTGAATTCTTTTAAAAGGTGTTGAAACGCTGCTGGTTGGCTGCCTGACGTGAGGTGAAATACAATGCTTTCCCGAAGCCAGAACATTATTGAATCCCTCTCTTTTTCCATACGCCATTGATTGGTGCCTGTAAACCATTCCACCCTCTTAAAACGGGCATCCCCCTGCCCCGTTTGCCGCGCAAGACCGGTACGGGCCGGCGCAACGAAAACGAAAGGGGAGGGGGATGCGGGTTTAGGGCGTTGGAGACCTTTCGGGTTATGGAAACCCGAAAGGTCTGCGCAATGCATTACTTGATGATCTTGAACTCCACGCGGCGGTTTTTCTGACGGCCCTGCGGGGTCTTGTTGCTGGCAACCGGCTTTTTGGAGCCCCAGCCTTCGGTGATGACCTTGCCGGCATCCACGCCTACCTTCACCAGGTACGTCTTCACGGCTTCGGCGCGGGCCTTGCTCAGCTTCACGTTGACGGCCGGCTTGCCCACGTTGTCGGTGTGGCCCGCGAGCAACAGGCGGTACGGACGCGTGATCAGCAGGTCGGAAAGTTCGTCGAGGCTGCTCAGCGACTCCTGCTTGATGACGGCCTTGCCGTTTTCGAATTCCAGGTCGCTGAAGGCTTCTTTCACCACTTTGGCTTCTTCCTGCGTGAGCTTTACCTCTTCCACCTTGGCGGGAACGGCCGGGGCTACGGGCACGGGGCAACCGTTGTTGGAAGCCGGGCCGGCCACGTCGGGGCACTGGTCCCCCTTGTCTTGCACGCCGTCACCGTCGCGGTCGGGGCAGCCCTTGAAGGCGGCCGTGCCGGCTGCTTCGGGACAGGCGTCGTCGGGGTTGGCAATGCCGTCGTTGTCATTGTCGGCGCAGCCGTCCAACTGGGCCAGGCCCTTCTCATCGGCGCACTTGTCGTCTTTGTCCACGATGCCGTCGCCGTCGCGGTCGGGGCAGCCTTTGTGTTCGGCGGGACCGGCGGCCTCGGGGCAGCCGTCTTCGCCGTCCGTGATGCCGTCCTTGTCGGTATCGGGGCAGCCGCCCAGCTCGGCCAGGCCGGCCACTTCGGGGCACTTGTCGTCGGCGTCGGTGATGTTGTCGTTGTCCTGGTCGGGGCAACCGCCGAGTTCTTTCTTGCCGGCTTCGAGGGGGCACTTGTCTTCCTTGTCCTGCACGCCGTCGGCATCGGTATCGGGGCAACCCTTGAATTCCCACACGCCGGGCACCTTCTTGCAATCATCCTTGCCGTTGGATACGCCGTCCTTGTCCTTGTCGCGCTTCTTGCCTTTGTAGATCGGCAGGGTCAGGCCCATGTACACGTCGGCGCCGAAGGGCTTGCCCAGGCCGGCGACGGCCATCAGGTTGTCGGAGCCCACGAACAGCGGACCCAGCTTCACCATGCTGCCCACGGCGAACTGCTGGTAGTTGTTGAACATCGTGAGGGGGGTCGAAATCTCGAACCACTTCATTTCGATGCGGGGCGTTACCGACGCCACCGAAGCGTAGCGGGCACCCACGGCGAACTTGCCGCGCAGGTTCTGGATGACGGCGGCGTTCACGTAGATCTTGTTGGCCAGCCGGTAGTCGAAGTTCAGGTGCAACGTGCTGGGCAGGCCGGCCTTGAAGGACGTGCCCCGTTCGTTGGGCTGCACGTTGAACACTTTGTTCATGGCATCGCCGTCCAGGCCTTCGAGGCTGTCGAGGGGGATGTTGTAGTCGCGGCGCACGATGTTGTAGGTCCGCACGTGCTGCGCCTGGTCGTACCGCATGCCGCCCAGGTCGTTGAGCGAAAGGCCGATGCGGTACTTGTACTTGTTCTTGCGGTTGTCGAGCTTTTCCTTGCCGTTCATCGTGTAGCGGTACTTGTCGATGTCGGGGCGGAACTCGTAGGTGAAGCCCACGTCGAAGCCCCAGCCTTTGCCGGGCGTCTTGAAGGCGAGGGCGTCCTGGAGGTACGTGTCGAGGTCGTCGGTACTCATCTGGGAGTAGC
>CADCTQ010000513.1 GCA_902805615.1 uncultured Cytophagales bacterium | reverse complement strand
CAGAACCCGCTGCCCACGGCCATGCTCCTCTACCAGGCCGGCGTGCCCCGCATTGCGGGCTACTGCCGCGAAAACCCGTACGGCCTGATGACCGACTGGCTGCCCGACCCCGAGCCGCTGTCCGGAATCCGGCACGAGGTCACGCGGCAGCTCGACCTGGTGCGGGCCCTGGGCGCAGCGCCGGCCGGCGAACACTTTTCCCTGCAAATCAACCCGGGCGTGGGCGAAAAGTTGATGCATACGCTCCGGCAGCGGGGCCTGGACCCGGAACGGCCGCTGCTGGTGCTGCACCCCGGCGTGAGCGAGGACAAACGCCAGTACCCGGTGCCTTTCTTCGCCGAAGCGGCCCGGCAGCTAACCGCTACATTGGGCTACCAGGTCCTGCTTACCGGGGTATCATCGGAAAAGCCGCTGGCCGCCGAGATCCGCCGGGTGGCGGGGCCGGCCGCCCTCGATCTCACGGGCGAACTGAGCCTGGCGGAACTGGCCGCCCTGATCGGCCGGGCCGCCCTGGTGATTGCCAACAACACGGGGCCGGTGCACATCGCGGCGGCGGTGGGTACGCCGGTGGTGGTGCTCTACGCCCTCACCAACCCGCAGCACACGCCGTGGCGGGTGCCGTACCGGCTGCTGCCCTTCGACGTGCCCCCGGCCCTGCGGAGCCGCAACGCAATCATCGCCTACGCCTACGAAAAGGCTTTCGTGGCCGGCCCGTGGTTGCAGGAAGAGGCCGGAAGCACGTTTCCCGTGGCCGTGCCGGGACCCGAAGCGGTGGTACGGGCGGCGCAGGAGTTGCTGCGGACGGGCGTTGGGGAGTTAGAAAACACCTATCGCATGAGCACCTGACTCGATACGCATGAAATGAACTACTGACCATTGACTATTGACAATCACCCCACAGCTGCACATGAAACACGACGATAAGGGCATTTCAGTGATCATGCCCACCTACAAACAAGCCAACTTCATCACCCGGGCCCTGGCCAGTCTACTGGCCCAGACCTTCCGCGACTGGGAACTGATCATCATCAACGATGGCTCTCCCGATGACACCCATGCCCTCGTGCAGCCCTACCTGGCCGACCAACGGGTCCGCTACCTGCGCAACGACCGCAACGAGGGGCTGGGCCATTGCCTCAACCAGGGCCTGTCCGCCGCCCGCTACGACCTGGTCGCTTACCTGCCCTCCGACGACGTGTACTACCGGGACCACCTCCAGTCGCTGCTCGATGTGCTGGAGTCCCGTCCCGACGCCGTGCTGGCCTACTCGGGCGTGCGGCACCACTACAACCGGCTGGCCGAAGGCATTATTGACGGCTACGCGCTGCAACTGGTGCAGGTGCTGCACCGCAGGTCGGCGGCCCGCTGGATGGAACGCGAAGAACTGGTCACCGACGACCTGGGCCGCATGTACTGGAAAAAACTCGAAGCGGAAGGCGCTTTCGTGCCCACCGGCACCCTTACCTGCGAATGGGTGGACCACCCGCACCAGCGGTACAAAATCCTGCGGGAACCCATCGGGGGCATCAACCCCTACAAGTTGCACTACGGCGTGAACGTGCCGCTGCGCTACCACACCACCACCGGCAACTTCACCGACGAGGTGTCGCAGTACCGGGCGTTCCGGGAGAAAGAATACCCGGCCGCCAGTGACGGCAAGCGGCTTAAAATCGTGCTGGTGGGCGAACTGGCTTACAACGCCGACCGCGTGCTGGCCCTGGCCGAACGGGGTCATAAGCTCTACGGGCTGTGGATGAAAGACCCCTATTGGTACAACACCGTGGGACCGTTGCCGTTCGGCCACGTCGAAGACATCCCGCGCGAAGGGTGGCGGGCGGCCCTGGAGGCAATTCAGCCCGACGTGATCTACGCCCTGCTCAACTGGCAGGCCGTGCCCTTCGCCCACGAGGTGCTTACCCACAACCCGGGCATCCCGTTCGCGTGGCACTTCAAGGAAGGGCCGTTCATCTGCCTCGAAAAGGGCAGCTGGTCCGAACTGATTGACCTCCACACCAAGTCGGACGGGCAGGTGTACAACAGCCCCGAAATGCGCGACTGGTTCGCCCAGTTCGTGCCCGTGCGCCCCGAGCACACGATGCTGCTCGACGGCGACCTGCCCAAGCGGGAGTGGCTGACGGAGGACCGTTCGCCCCGGCTCTCCGAAAAGGACGGGGCGATTCATACGGTGGTGCCGGGCCGGCCCATCGGGTTGCACCCGCACACGGTGGTGGATCTGGCGGCCCAGGGCATTCACCTGCACTTTTACGGCGACTTTACGCACGGCCAGTGGAAGGAGTGGATCGAGAAGACGCACCGGATGGCGCCGGGCTACCTGCACACGCACGCCAACGTGAGCCAGGAGAACTGGGTGCGGGAGTTTTCGCAGTACGACGCGGGCTGGCTGCACTTCGTTGCCAGCCGCAACGGCGGCGAACTCATGCGGGCCGACTGGGACGACCTCAACTACCCGGCCCGCATTGCGACGCTGGCCGCGGCGGGCCTGCCCATGCTGCAACGCGACAACACGGGTCACCTGGTGGCTACCCAGACGCTGGTGCGGGACATGAACCTGGGCCTGTTTTTCCGCAACATGGAAGAACTGGGGAGCCAGCTCAGGGACAAAGCCCGCATGGACGCCCTGCGCGAAAACGTGTGGGCGCAGCGCCAGTTCTTCACCTTCGACTACCACGCCGACGCCCTGGTGGCCTTCTTCCGCCAACTGGTGCACCGCAAGCGCGAAGCGCAGGCCAAGGTAGTGGCAATAGCGGTCTGAGTGTCTGAACCATGATTCGCTTGATGGTCTGAACCATGATTTGCCTGATGAAATGATTTGCTTGATAAAGGGACGATATTTTGCCGGGAGCACCGGGCTTCACCGTTCCCCATCATGGTCATCATTTCATCAAGCACATCAAGGTTCAGACGTTTATGGCACGAAGGCGGTTGAGGTACGCTTGCCGGTATTGTGCTTTCAAGTCTGGTGAGAGGAAAGAGCGGCTGATCAGTTCATGGGTAAAGGAATGGTCAGTGCGGAAGAACGCAAGCGATGCCTGAAGGGCTTTTTCGGGCAAGCCCAGCTTTTGGCCCCAGCGCAGGAAGTCGCTGCCCGTGTAATAGCCAAGGGTGTTCAGGTGGCCGTCCGGGTCCTCTTCCGCGAACAAACCGTCTTCCAGGGCGAAGTAGCTGTCGTTGACGTGCAGGGCCGTGCAGATCAGGTCGTACGCCGGGGAGAGAATGTGATCGCCAAATGCGGTTTCGATCAGCGAGAAGTTCTTCAGGTGGGCATCGCCGTTGTTGAAGAGGTAGTTGAACAGGACGAGCCGGAAGAACTTAACCAACTCGATTGGGGCGGCCGGCACGTACTGCCGGACCATGCGGCCGATGCCTTCGTAGCTGCCCTTGTACTTGAAATCAACACCGGCGTTTTCTTTCGTCCGGTTGCTCAGCGACGCAAAATCTTCCTGCCCGTACCGGGTACCGTCGGGCTTCACGTCAAACCGCCGGGTGAGGTAGGCCGGCGGGCCATCTTTAAAAAAGATCAGCGCATTTTCGGCAACCGGGATTTTGTACACCTGCTTGGCAATCTGCATGGTCAGGTGCTCATTGGCCGGTACGTACTCCGGGTACTTTACGTCGTACGGAATGGGCTTGAGGATGTATCCGCCCCGTTCGCCGGGCCCGGTGAGCCGGAGCCGGTTGTTGTCCAGCAGCAACGATGCTTTTACCTGCACGCCCGAGATGGAGATGCGCTGGCGGTTTTCGCGGAGCCGGTCGGCATCGTCCGGGTCGGTACTGGCAGCGTAGGGCAGTACGTGGCTTACCTTTTTGCCGCCGAAAAGCCCGTTGAGGCACGCCCGGCTGTAGGTGGTATGGCCCGGGGCCAGGGTGCCGGGGCAATATTTTATTTCCATCATCAGGATTCCGGGTTGCAGGGCGCCACCCGTACGGCGCCGATCGTTTCCGTTCCCGCCGTTGCCAGCAACAAGCCAAAGTAATCTTGCTCGTCAATGCGCAGGGAACGGCTTTGCAGCGCCAGGTTTACGCCTTCGGAAAGCAGGTTGAAAAAGAAAGAAAACAAGTGGGGCGACTCGTGGGCAACCTGCCGCTTGGGCAACGTCAGGCTGATGGCCGCCTTTGAGGGGTCGCGCCAGTACGCTTCCGCGTAGGTGAAGCGGTAGCCGGCCGTGGTTTTTTCCAGGATGCCCGCCAGGTCAGAATTATGGTACACGCAGGCCCGTTTCATCAACATTCATCGTTTTAACGCCCACCGTAATTTCCAATCCGAGTGCACCGGCCAGTTTCTCCAGCGTTTGCCAGGAAGGATTTCCCTTGCCCAGTTCGATCAGTTTTACCGTAACCAAAGCTACTTCCGATACGGCCGCCAGATGCTGCTGCGTAATGCCCAACACGGCCCTCCGTTGCTTAATCAAAGTGCCTACCGCCGCCAAGTTCATTATAACGTACTTTAGGGGCAAAATTAACAAAAAATGCCGGTAGATTCGGGCTAAAAGTATACTATGATGTACCTGATGGTCTGAGTGTCTGAACCATGATTTGCTTGATAAAGGGACGATATTTTGCCGGGAGCACCGGGCTTCACCGTTCCCCATCATGGTCATCTTTTCATCAAGCGCATCAAGGTTCAGACCATCAGACACCCCGGTTGGGCAGCGTGATCGTGAAGATGGTGCCGGCTTTGAGTTGGGATTGGATCTGGATGGTGCCGCCGAGGACGTCCACGATCTCTTTGAC
The DNA here is from genome assembly GCA_902805615.1 of uncultured Cytophagales bacterium. Taxonomy (GTDB): domain Bacteria; phylum Bacteroidota; class Bacteroidia; order Cytophagales; family 172606-1; genus CADCTQ01. The sequence continues at coordinate 3,847 of CADCTQ010000513.1, read as the reverse complement.
CAGGTAGAGGCCCAGGCCGGTGCCGTCGCGGGTTTCGGTGGCCCGGTAGAACATTTCGAAGATGCGGTGGAGGTGTTCGGGGCCAATGCCGATGCCGTTGTCGGCCACCTTGATGAGGGCTTCGCGGCCCGTCACCTCCACGTCTACTTCCACGAAGGGGTTGGGCTTGCTGGTGTCGCTGTAGCGGTAGGCGTTGGAGAGCAGGTTGTTGAACAGCACGCCGAGCCGCTTGGCGTCCGAGTAGAAAGCACCGTCTTCCTGCACCGATACCCGCACGGCAATGCTTTCGGCGCCGGGCAGGTGGCTCAGCCCTTCCTGGATTTCCCGGATGAGCACCTCGAAGTGGACCCGGTCGTTCCCGATGTCGGTGCGCCGGTTGCGCGAAATGTCCACGATGTCGCGGATGATGTTATCGAGCTTGTCAATGCTGCGGAGCATGAGCTGGTAGTACTTCTCCTGCTGGTGGGGGTCGTCGTCCACCTGCGCCAGGTTCACCAGCCCCTTCATGGACATGAGCGGCGACCGCAGATCGTGGGTGGCCGAGTACACGAAGCGGTCGAGCTGCCGGTTGAGCCGCAGCAGTTCCTCGTTGTGCGATTGCAGGTTTTTTTCGGTCACCTTCCGGGCGTCAATGTCCATGGCCGTGCCGTAGAGCTTGAGCAGTTGCCCGTCGGCCCCCAGCAGCGGCTTGCCGGTGAGGTTGACGTACCGCACCTGCTGGCCGGGCTGGATGATGCGGATGTCAATGTTCTGCACTTCCCGGCGTTCCCGCAGGTTGATGCTGGCCTCGATCAGGTCGGGCCAGTCGTCGGGGTGGTGGTACTTGACCAGGTCTTCCAGGCCCGGTACGCCGGCGGCCGGGTCCAGCCCGTAGATGGTGAACACTTCGTCCGACCAGGTCATGTGCCGGCTTTTAAAGTCGTATTCCCAGTTGCCGGTGTGGGCCAGGGCCTGCGCTTCCCGGAGCCGCTTTTCGCTCTGCCGGATGGTTTCTTCCAGGCGCTTGCGGTCGGTGATCTCGTACCCGAAAAAGATGAAGCGGGCCATTTCGCCGTGGTGGAGGGTGGGCTGAATGGAGGCTTCCACCCAGTACGAACTGCCGTCCTTGTCCAGGTTGCAAAGGTCGCCCCGCCAGGGCTGCCCGCGGGTGAGTTCGTCCCAGGTGACGGCAAAGAAAGGGTCGGGGTGGTAGTCCGGGTTGAGCAGCGTGCGGAAGTCCATGCCCGTCAGTTCTTCCCGGGTGTAGCCGGTGCGGCGGCAGAACAGGTCGTTGACGCGGATGATCTTGCCTTCGGCATCGGCAATGGCGACCAGTACGCTCCGGTCCAGCACGTCCTTGTACACCTCCATTTCCACGTGGTACGCACTGCGGTCCGGTTCGGCCCGGAAGTGCCCGTTCAACGCTTCGGCCGGGTAAGCCGGCGACCCGTTGGGGACCCGGGCCGGCTCTTTGGCGGGCGGGGCAGTTGTTTTTGTCTCCGCCGCTTTGGCGGTCACCGCTTCCTCCGGCGCAAAGTCGCCCTCCGGGCCGTCCTTTTCCAGCCGCTGCGAGTAGAGGATGTAGCCCTCCACGAGGTTGTACGAAGTGACGCACGTAACGGTGGTGGTCACGGCCAGGTAGTCGCCGTCGGGCTTGCGGATGCGCAACGTCAACCGCGGTTTGGCCTGAACGTTGGCCTTTACCATCACCAGCAGGTTTACGAGGGGCTGCACGTCGAGGGGATGCAGGATTTGCAGGATGTTGCCCCCCAGCGTCTCTTCCGGCTGCCGGTCGGTGTACGCGTAAAAAGAGGCGCTTTGGAACTGGATGGTAAAATCCGGTTGAAGGAAGGTAATGATACCCGGGTATTCCCGAAGCAATGTGTAGTAAAAACCAGCCGAGTAGTTATTGCCGAGGACCATTTTATGACATAAAAGTGCGCTGAATTTCAGGGGGTAGCTGGCAGCACGAACGGTTTTTTACCAAACTACTCCTATATACCAGGCGCGTAAACAAAGTAAGCAAATTGATATGGATGCAACACGCTGTGCTTTTATAATTTTTTTGGCATCGTCCCCCCCTATAATCATTTTTTTAATGGAACGGTTGTAAAAGAATGTTCGTACCCGCTAAATATTTGGGTTTCAAAGCCGTAGGGAGTTACGCCGGTAACGCGGGCGAAGGCTGCTCCTGCAACGGCAGGCTTCCCGCCGCGGACCGGGGTTGCCCCAACGACGCCCGAAGGCCGCAAGGCCATGTAAGGTTTGGGAAACGCCGCCGGGTTGTATTCCGGCAAGGATGGGCCGGCCCCCTTGACTCGTATGCTTATCTTTACTAACTTTGAATTTCAAAGTACTTTATACTATGCAAAAACTGAAGCGCTTTTATGAATCCTTTCCTTTCCGGGAGCAGGTGGTCCGGCTCCTGGGCCTGTCGGTGATGTGCGTGGGGCTGTTGGTCTTCCGGATGTACCACTCGGGGAGCATCCGTTTCATGTTCCTGTCGTGGAACCTGTTTCTGGCCTGGGTGCCGCTGGGCATTGCGCTGCTGACGTACCGGCGGATGGGGCAGGGCCAACTGCGCGGCCACCACGGCCTGGCGGGCTGGGCGGCCTGGCTCTTGTTTTTTCCCAACGCCCCCTACATCATCACCGACCTGTTGCACCTCACCAGGCGGTCGGCGGTGCCGATCTGGTACGATTCGCTGATGGTGTTTTCGTACGCCCTGGTGGGCCTGCTGGCCGGCCTGCTTTCGCTGTACCTCATCCACCGGGTGATGGACCAGTTGCTGGGCCGGGTGGCGGCCTGGGGGGTGGTGACGGGCAGTTTGCTGCTGACGGGCTTCGGCGTCTACCTGGGCCGCTTCGAACGCTGGAACAGTTGGGACCTGCTCACCAACCCGGCGGGCCTGCTGGGCGACGTGCTGGTGCAACTCACCAACCCCACGGCCCTGCGCCTGACGGCCGTGTTCGCCTTGATGCTCACGCTGATTTATTACACTTTTGTGGGCTTCCTCCAACCCCCTTCCGGTCATGTGGCTGCAAAGCATTCTTCTTAACGTAACCCTGAGCGTAACCAAAACCCTCCGCAGCTTCCGCTACGCCTGGCACGGCATTTACCTGGTGGTCCGCTACGAAAACAACACCCGGGTGCACCTGCTGGCCTCGGTGGCGGCGGTGGCGCTGGGGATGTTGCTGGGATTGAGTTCCCTGGAGTGGGCCCTGGTGCTGATGCAGATCGGGCTGGTGTGGGCGGCCGAAACGTTCAACACGGCCCTCGAAAAGCTGGTGGACCTGGTTTCGCCGGAGTACCACCCGCTGGCGGGCAAGGTGAAGGACATGGCCGCCGGCGCCGTGCTGATCGTTTCCCTCATGTCGGTGGTGGTGGGGGGGATCATTTTCGGCAGCCGGGCGTACGCGTGGTGGGTGGGGTAGCTTTTTCAATGTTGAATGTTCGGGGAAGGGGAAAGAAGGGTTTCTCGCTGATTTCGCTGGTGATGCAGGAAGGAAAAAGGGTTTCTCGCAGATTGTCGCGGATAAGGGCGCAGATTGGCGCAGATTTCAATTAGGAATGTTTGTAAACGCGATAGGGTTCGATCCCGCAGATTTTTGATTCGCTTGGTTATTGACTGCGGAAGTCCTGTAGGTGTCGTGGGATTCGATCCCGCAGATTGTGTGCGTACCGGTTTTGCTCGAATGCTACGGCACATACCAAGATCATTCGAGCAAAAACGTTCCGCATCTGATCTGCGGGATCGAACTGTACGGCCCTCCTGAAAATCTTTCGAGCAAAACCGGTACGCACCTAATCAGCGGGATCGAACCCTATCGCGTTTACAAACATTCCCAATTGAAATCTGCGCCAATCT
>CADCTQ010000512.1 GCA_902805615.1 uncultured Cytophagales bacterium | reverse complement strand
AAAGACGGCCCGGACACGGAAACGCAACTGGTGAACCAGAACCGGATGCTGGAAAAGGCGATTCACCACGCGGCGGCGGCCGACGAACAGGTGCAACTGGTGCCCCGCATTGACCTGAACGTGAGCAGCGGCATCCTGCGGGCCATCCGCGAACTGCTCATTACGAAGGTCGTGATCGGCTGGAACGGCACTTTTACGACCCGGGAACGCGTGTTCGGCAGCATTCTCGACAACCTGCTGGAGGGAAGTTACCAGATGCTGTACGTGTGCAAGATCCTGCACCCGCTCAACACCATGAACCGGATGATCGTGGCCGCGCCCGCCAACGCGGGGCTGGAGAAGGGATTCGGGGCGTGGGTGCTGGACCTCCACCGCATGGCCAAGCAGATCGGGGTGTCGCAGGTGGTGTACACCGACGAGGACACCCAGCGGCAAATGCAGGCCGTACTGGCCCGTACGCCCGTCAACGTGGAGCGGACGTTCCGCACGGACCACCACTGGACGCGGGACGTGGGCCTGATCAGCGAGGTGACGCCCGACGACCTGCTGGTGGTGGTCAGCGCCCGGGCCGACACGCTTTCCTACGACAACGCCCTCGATAAAATGCCCCGCCAACTGGCCCGGAAGTTCGAAAACGTCAGTTTCGTGATCCTCTACCCGGAGCAGAAAGTGGTGGAGTAGGTTCGATGCTTCGGTATTGGTCAATGGTGCGGATACGTTACGCCCAATATTAATTAATGTACCAATGACCATTGACTTCGCCGCAGGGTTCGGGTGTGGGGAAAAAGAAAAACCCGCCGGCGAAGTTGTTCGCGGGCGGGTTTCCGGAGGCCGGTGGGCTGATCCTTATTTGCTCTTTTCTTCGGTGGTACCTTCGGCTTTCACTTCACCTTTGATCACCAGCACGACGGGTGCAGAGTCGGCGTTGGCCGTTACCGTAACCGTTTTGTGGAAGGCACCCATGGCGGCGGCGTTGTAGGTCGCTTTTACGTAGCCTTTCTTGCCGGGGGCGATGGGTTCTTTGCTGTAATCGGTGGCGGTGCAGCCGCAGGAGCCCTGTACCTGGGAGATGATGAGGGGCACTTTACCCGTGTTGGTGAAGCTGAACGTGGTGCTTACCGGCTTGCCCTGGGGGATTACGCCGAAGTTGTGCTCAGACTCTGACCACTTGAAGGCGGCCTTGGCTTCGGCCTTGGCGTTGGAAACCGTCGTGGCCGTGCCCGCGGGGGCCGTTTGTCCGAACGTAAACGTGGCTACCAGACCGGACAGCAGGAGGGAGAACAGATACTTCTTCATACGGATGGAATTTGGGAATTTGTTGGTGTACTGATGTTATTGATTAAAGGCGATTTTCTCTGGAAAAGTTCGTAATGTAAAGATACATAAGTCGGTTGAAGAAATTTGTTAATTTTCCGCCCCGGGTTGTTAAAGAGCTGTTAAAGGTAAGTTTTAGCCCCTTTTTGCGGCCAGAGCCAGATTCCGAGCAGCACCCGGAACAGGGGCTGGATGGTCGGGTAGAGCCACATCGTAAGCCCCCGGGGCACGGCCGGCCCGCCGAAGTTGGCCGATAGGATGAGCAGCGTCAGGCCCGCCCCCAGGAAAAAGCCCCAGCTGATCACCCGTTCCAGGCCGCTTCCCGGCCACGTGGCGATGCCATACAAAATGTGTGCCATCGCAAAACCCGTCAGCAGCAGCAGGTACAGCGCGTCCCACACCGCCTCAAAACCCAGCAGGTGCGTGCGGAACATTTCCCGCGTGGCTTCATCCGCAGTCCGGGCGTAGCCTTCCCGCCAGTTGAGGTTGAGAGCTACCAATGAAAGGGCCTGTTGCAGCGCCTCGGCAAAGCCCCAGCAGCCGAAAAACAAGAACCCCGTGGTGACGGCGCCGGTGGATTCGCGGAACTTGCGGGCCACCACGCCCCAGGCCGCCGTGAGCACCAGGAACGGGTGCACGTAGTACACCAGCGACCGGAGCTGGTAGAACCCGTTCAGCCGCAGGGCCACCTCTTCTTCGAGCCCGGCCGGCGCCGCGTAAGTTCGGGGCAGGAAAATGAGGCCCAGCGTGGTAAGCGCCGACAACCCCGAGCACACGGCAACGGCCTTAAAAAAATCAGGACCGAATCCGGGGTGCATGTAAGATTTCGGGCTCATGGCAATTGCTCCATTCCCGACAAGGGTGACGCCACCACCTGCCGGCGGCCGTCCCGCCGGACGAACAGGCTGGCGGAATGATAAGCTGAGAGGAACAGTTGGCGCATGAGCACGGGGGAAGAGTGGGGTCCGGCAACGGAACAAAGGTGCGTCTTTAGCGGACGCGGTGCTGTTAACGGGTTCCTAAAGACTGTTAATAAGTTGTTAAAGCCGCACCGCCGGTCGGTTTTTGTGCTATTTTTACCCAAAAAGCCCCAAACGTGAAAAGGAGTACGATCCGGCTGGTGGTGGTACTGGCCACGCTTTCCATCATTGGCATCACCGTCACCCAGTTGTTCTGGGTGAAGCGGGCTTTTGATTTCCGGGAAAAGGAGTTTGACCAGAACGTGACCGACGCCCTGACCCAGGTGGCCCGGTCCATCCTCAAGTACAACAACCACCCGGCGTGGCCCCTCGACAGCCCCGTGCGACGCGTGTCCAAAGGCTACTACGCCGTGATGGTCAACGACGTGATCCCGACCGGCCTGCTGGAACCGCTGCTCAGGAACGAACTCGGCAAGCGCGGCATCCGGGTTGATTTCCACTACGGCGTGTACGACTGCACCAACCGGCAGATGGTGTACGGCGACTACGTCTCGCTAAGCGGCGACGACCCACAGCAGACGTCGCTCAAACCGTTTCCCCGGTTCCGGCAGGACAGCTACTTTTTCGGCGTCTGCTTCTCCAACCGGGACGCAGCCATTCTCGGGCAGATGGGCTTCTGGTGGTTTTCGTCGGGCGTGCTGCTGCTGGTGATCGCTTTTTTCGGTTACACCCTGTTCGTCATCCTCAAGCAGAAGCGCCTTTCGGAGATCCAGAATGACTTCATCAACAACATGACGCACGAGTTCAAGACGCCCATTGCCACCATCGCCATTTCGTCGGGCGTGCTCAAGCACCCGGGCATTGCGCAGTCGCCGGGCCGGCTGCTCAACTACGCGTCCATCATCAGCCAGGAGGCCGACCGGTTGCAGAAGGGCGTGGAGCGGGTACTGCAAATGGCCGTGCTGGAGAAGGATGAGATCAAGCTCAAGAAGGAAACGATTTCGCTGCACGACCTGCTTACCACCGTGGCCGAGCCGTTCGGGGTGCTGCTGGCCGGCCGGGAAGGCACGCTGACCTTCGATCTCGCGGCCCGGCCCGACGCAGTGGTGGCCGACCGGCTGCACCTGACCAACGTGTTGTACAACCTGCTCGACAACGCCGTGAAGTACACGCCCGACCGGCCCGACATCCGCATTGCGACCCGCAACGAAAAAAACGGCGTGTGCCTGAGCGTAACCGACAACGGCATCGGCATTGCCCCCGAGCACCAGAAGCAGGTATTCGAGAAGTTCTACCGGGTACCCACCGGCAACCGCCACGACGTGAAGGGCTTCGGGCTGGGACTGCACTACGTACGGTCCATCGTGAAAACGCACTGCGGCCGCACCGCCCTGAGCAGTTGCCCCGGCCGCGGCAGCACCTTCTCCATCTGGCTGCCGGTGTAGTCAGTGGCCGGTTTTCAGTGGTCAGTACGCAGTCGGCAATACCCAATACCCAATACTCAATTCCCCCGCCCCATGGCACGCGCAAAAATACTCCTGGTCGAAGACGACGTAAACCTTGGTTTCGTGGTAAAAGACAACCTGGAAATGGAAGGCTTCGCCGTAACCCACTACGACGACGGGGAGAAAGGCTGGGAGGGCTTTGCGGCGGCTCCCTTCGACCTGTGCATCCTCGACGTAATGCTGCCCCGCAAGGACGGCTTCGAGCTGGCCCGGGCCATCCGGCAGCGCAACGAGGCCGTACCCATCCTCTTCCTGACGGCCAAGGCCATGAAGGAAGACCGGATTGCGGGCTTTAAAACCGGCGCCGACGACTACCTCACCAAGCCCTTCAGCATCGAAGAACTCGTGCTGCGGATTGAAGTATTCCTCCGGCGGTCGGGACACGGCCAGGCGGCGGGCCACCTCTACCCGCTGGGCGACCTGGTGTTCGACTACCAGAACCTGCTCCTGCGCGGCAAAGGCGGCACCCTGGGCATTACGCAGCGGGAGGCCGACCTGCTCCGCCTCTTCTGCACCCACTGCGACCAAGTGCTGCGCCGCGAAGACATTCTCCGGCGCATCTGGGGCGAAGACGATTACTTCATGGGCCGCAGCCTCGACGTGTTCATCTCCCGCCTCCGCAAGTACCTGCGCGAAGACCCCCGCATCGAAATCCAGAACGTGCACGGCGTGGGCTTCCGGCTGGCCGTGAACCGGTAAGCCGGGCGTAAAAATTCTTTGGCGTTTGCCAGGCGGCTTGCCCGGGGAGGGGCGTTATGTAACGGACCTTAACCCACCCGCTCCATGCGCCCCGTACTCCTTTTCCTGTTTTTGCTGGGCAGCCTGGCCGGCTTTGCCCAACCCCGCTGGACGTTCGGCCTGCAAGGCGCCTTCGTGTACAGCATTGCCCAACGGGCCAGCACTGCCGACGTAAAAGACTTCTACCGCCAGGAGCACCTGCCTACGGCTTCGGGCGGGCTCCTGGTGCAGTACCGGGCGGGCAACCGGGTCCAACTGGAAAGCGGCTTGCACCTGACGGGCGTCGGCTTCCGGCACGTATTCAGCCATACCTCCCCTGCGGGCGTGCGGATTACCCAAAGTTCCGACCAAAGTTTTACCTATTTCAGGGTACCTGTTCACGTGCGGTACGCGTTGGGCGCCGTGTCGCTGCCCCTGCTTAACGTGGTGCAACCTTACGCCGTAGCCGGCCCCACCATTCTGTTCCGGACGGAAAGCGCCTACCAGGGCATGCGTTACAGCAACAACTGGACGGCCTCGGCGGCAACCGGTCCCTTTCTGGGAATGGGCGCGCACCTGGGGCTCGGCGTGCAGAAGCGGCTGCCCCGCGGCGATGCCCTCGTGAGTAGCGTGTTCGTGCAGGTAGGCTTCAACCGGCTGGCGGACAGCAGGTGGGAATACCAGGCAAACGGCACCACGTATCGCGGAAAAACGGAAAACCGGGGGCATTTCTTAGGTACGGGCATCGCCTACCTCTTCCGGCCGTACGGGCTCCGCCGGAAATCGCATTCGGGAGCGTCGTATCTTCCGGAAACGCACTTCCCATGATCGAGCAACTTACCGACAAAGCCAAATCGCTGCTGCTGGCGCAACTGCCGGCCATTCAAAAGCACATCACCGAGCAGATGCCCGCCTTCCTTAAAACGTACGGGTTGAAGGGCGTGCAATTCGTGACCGACAGCGAACGGCTGACCCCGCTTTTCGGCACCGTGTACCAAAGCCTGCCGCTGCCCGTCCGGGTGCTGGTGAAGCAGGAAACCTTCGTGCGCTTCTGCCTCGCCCGGAAAGAGAACCTGGTGGGCAAATGGCTGGAAGCTGAAACCGCCGGGGAAGCCCTGCCGCCCGCCCCGCCCGCCAAAAAAGAGCAAGCAAAACCAACCGCGGCCGGCGCCAAGGCGGCCGGGACCCGGAAAACCGCGAAAACTTCCGCCCGGGAAGAAGCCGCTGCCGCAACCCCGCCGCAGGAAACGCGTACGAAAAGGAAGCCGGTCCCGTAGCCGCCGCCGACCACCCACGCGTAACCCCGTTTTCCCATGCTACACAAAGCCCTCCTCATTGCTACCCGGGTGCACCAGGACCAGCAGGACCGTTACGGCGCCCCCTACCTCCGCCACGTGATGCGCGTGGCCGAACGCGGACGCAACGACGACGAACGCATTGTGGGCCTGCTGCACGACGTGGTCGAAGATTCCCCCACCACCCTCGACGACCTCCGCCGGGAGGGCTTTCCCGAACCCATCGTGCAGGCCGTGGACTGCCTCACCAAGCGGGAGGGCGAACCCTACGACCAGTTCGTGGAACGCACCAAGGCGAGCAAGCTGGCGGTTGCCGTCAAGCTCAACGACCTGGAAGACAACATGGACGTGCGCCGGGCGCCGCGGCTGGAAGCGAAGGACATCGAGCGGCTGAACAAGTACCTGAAAGCGTGGCACCAGTTGGTGCAGTTGCGGTAAGGCAATTGCGCAGCGAGTCGCTGAAAATATAGAAATACACAATAGATGGGGTTATTTATGAAAGAAGCACGGAGATTCGCACAATAATTGATTGAGGTGTGTCATCTTTCAACTTTCAACCTCATCTTCTTTTATGAAAAACCTTTTCATTCTTGCCATTTTTTGTCTTTTTAACGGTTTTCACGGTTACGCCCAACTAAGCAAAGGGCGCGTTTTGCTGGGCGGAAGTTTAAGTGCCAGTGTTACGGATAATCAACAAAGCATCACAAGCAACCAGGCACCCATTGTAGAACGCAAGTTCTCGGCCTCCCCCAATGCCGGCATATTTATCAGCGACCGATGGGTAATAGGGCTGACGCCGAATTTTTCAAGCGCCTACCAAAAATTTGGACTATCAACACAAGAAATCAGGTTAACAAACTACGGAATCGGCCTGTTCGCGCGTTATTACCGCCCGGTAAGCGAAACGTTCAGCTTCTTCGGCGAACTGACGGGCCCTGCCTTTGGCTTTTACCGAAATGAATTCAGCAGCTTTGACGTGCAGCAACCACGCAGCGAGTCTTGGAACCGCGGCACCTACTACCAGGTCGGTGCATTCCTAAGCATTGGTGCCACCTATTTTGTTACCCCTAAAATTGGTGTAGAGGCAAGCTTTGGTTCCTTGGGATTTGGCTTTACGCGTTTTTCGGGCGAGTACCGAGACAGCTTTACCAACCGGGGCGACACCAGCGGCGACAATAAAGGATTTTCATTTTCACTCCACCCCAGCACCTTGAACCTGGGCGTCAGTTTCTACCTGGGCCAGTAGCCGACCGGCCCTACGCGCCAGGCACTTGCAAATTGCCGGCCGCATGCCGGCTTTTTCATTGTACGCCCCTTCCGGCAAATCGTACCCTTCACCCGCCGTTTTTTTCGCTTCATCCGCCCCGGCAGGCAACCGGGGAAGGCTTTTCGTATCTTCGGTACCATAAGCATCCAAGAAGCCTTTTCCCATGCAACCCGAAACCCTTTTCTCCCTTTTCAACCTGCTGGCCCTGGCCGGCTGGCTGCTGCTGCTCGTGCTGCCGCGCTGGCGGTGGACGGCCCGGATCGTGCAGTCGGGGGCGGTCAGCCTGGTGCTTGCGGCCGGCTACCTGGTGCTCATCGGCCTGAGCCTGCCCGGCTCGGGGGGTAATTTCTCGACGCTGGCCGGGGTGCGCCGCCTGTTCGAAAACGACTACGCCCTGCTGGCCGGCTGGGTGCACTACCTGGCTTTCGACCTCTTCGTGGGCAGTTGGGTGCTGGGCAACGCCCAGAAATACCGCATCCCCCACATCCTGGTCATTCCCTGCCTGTTCCTCACCTTCATGCTTGGCCCGGTGGGACTGCTCACATACTACGTACTGCGGGCCGTGATGCGAAAAACGATCTTAAACGGGGTAGCGTATGAAAATGCTTGATCTTTGGACCGAACTGGCCGGGCGGAACCGGCCGCTGGCCTACGGGGGACTGGCATTCCTGGCCCTGGCCCTGGTGGCCGCCGCCTCCATGCCCTTCGACAACCGCACCGTAATGGGCGTCAACCCGTGGCTCAAACCCTTCAAGTTTGATCTTTCCGTGGCCGTGTACCTGTGGACGCTGGGCTGGCTGCTCCACGCGTTGGCCGACAAGTATCCCGCCTCGGTCAAGTGGGTAAGCTGGGGCGTGCTGGGGTGCATGGTGGTGGAGATTGCCTGCATCAAGGTCCAGGCCGTCCGCGGCGTCACGTCGCACTTCAACCTGGCTACGCCCTTCGACGGCCTGCTGTTCGGCCTGATGGGCAACTTCATCCTGGTGAACAGCCTGCTGATCGGCTACGTCACCTTGTTGTTCTGGATGGATAACTTCCCGGCCGTGTCGCCGGCTTACCTATGGGGCATCCGGCTGGGGTTCGTTACTTTCCTGCTGGGCAGCCTGGTCGGCGTAGTGATGGTGATGCAAAATGCCCACAGCGTGGGCGTGGCCGACGGCGGGGCCGGCCTGCCCCTGCTCAACTGGAGTACGATGGGCGGCGACCTGCGGGCGGCGCACTTCGTGGGCATGCACGCCCTGCAACTCTTCCCGCTGGCCGGCTACCTGCTGCACCGCTACGGGGTGGGAGGAGGCCGCCTTTCCCCGGCCCTGCTCACGGTGCTGTTCTGCCTGGGCTACACCCTGCTGGCCTTCGGAGTGTTCAACCGGGCCATGGCCGGCAAACCCCTGGTGGCCGTGGGCAAGCCTGCCCGACAGGTTTCGGCAAAGCAGTAACTTTGCGGAGAACGAAACGATGCAAAGCGAAGACAACTATTTGTTGAGAATTTTCCGGGCCGTGTCCGTGCTCGGGCATCCGCTTGTGACGGCCGCCGCCTTCGTCCTCTTCGTATCCTTTACCCGCTTGGATGCGGCAAAAGCCCTGGTCAGTTCGGGGGTCGTCATT
>CADCTQ010000511.1 GCA_902805615.1 uncultured Cytophagales bacterium | reverse complement strand
GGGGTTTTTGTCCTTCTGCTGCTTTTTAAGCTTTTCGGGGTCGGGGAAGTACTTGAGGAACTGCGCCCGTACGGCCTTGCCGATCAGGTTCTGGGCCACGATGGCCGCGCCTTCCTGTTCGCCTTCGTACACCAGTTCCACCTTGCCCGTAATGGCCGGCACCACGCCCCACAGGTCACCCACCCGCACGTTGGTTTGCTTTTCACCGTTGAGCAGGGCCCGCCGTTCGGCCGCGCTGAGCAGGTTTTCGTAGGCGGCAATCGTGAGGCGGGCCGACACGCCGCTCTTGGCGTCCACGTATTCGTTGCTGCGGGCCTCCACGGCGATCTGTTCGATGAGGTCGGCGATGATCTCGTTGGACTGCACCTTCTGGGCCTGTTCGTCCTTCACCAGGGCCTCCTGGCGGGTGATCTTCTTGCCGATCTCGATGCTCTTGGGGTAGTGCGTGATGATCTGGCTGTCAATGCGGTCCTTGAGCGGCGTCACGATGCTGCCCCGGTTGGTGTAGTCCTCGGGGTTGGCCGTAAACACGAACTGGATGTCGAGCGGCAGGCGGATCTTGAAGCCCCGGATCTGGATGTCACCCTCCTGGAGGATGTTGAAGAGGGCCACCTGGATGCGGGCCTGGAGGTCGGGCAATTCGTTGATGACGAAGATGCAGCGGTGCGAACGCGGGATGAGGCCGTAGTGGATCACCCGTTCGTCGGAGTAGGGCAGCTTGAGCGTAGCCGCCTTGATGGGGTCGGCGTCGCCGATCAGGTCGGCCACCGACACGTCGGGCGTCGCCAGCTTTTCGGTGTAGCGTTCCGAGCGGTGCATCCAGGTGATGGGCGTCCGGTCGCCGTGTTCGGCGATCAGGTCGCGGGAGTGGCGGGAGAGGGGCTGCAACGGGTCGTCGTTGAGCTCCGAGCCTTCCACCACCGGCATGTATTCGTCGAGCAGGTTCACCATCATCCGCGCCAGGCGCGTCTTGGCCTGGCCGCGCAGGCCGAGCAGGTTGATGTGGTGCATGGACAGGATGGCCCGTTCCAGGTCGGGGATGACCGTTTCTTCGTACCCCCAGATGCCGGCGAACACTTCTTCCTTGTTTTTGAGCTTGCGGATCAGGTTTTCGCGCAATTCCAGCTTGATGGAACGGGGCCGGTAACCGGCCGCTTTCAGTTCGCCCAGCGTCTTGATCCTGAGCAGGTCTTTGGTGGCAATGGTGTGATAATTCATATATGCGTTGTGTGCCGTAAGCCGGTTATTGTTAAAAGGTTGAATACTCTTTTTTGTTTCGTACTGATGCAGTTTTCACAAAAAATACGGGCGTGGCCGTACCGCTAAGGTTGCCCGTGCCCGTAATCAATCATCCACTGGAACACGCCCAGGATTTCGCCCACTTCATTGAGGTAGAACACCCGGGAATGCATCATCACCTGGTTATCGCGGTACTGGAGAAAGAGCCATTCGGAACCGATGGTCACGCAGCCGAACAGCACCTCGCGGGGGAGTCCCGCCTCCTCGTTGAGCCGCCGCGCGGCGATCATTTCGGCCACGCACTGGGGAATGCCCGACGTCAAATCCTGCTGCTTGGCCTCCACCACGATGATGAACGGTGCTTCGGGCGTCAGCGAAACGGGATTGGCCGTCACGATGAAGTCGCAGTAGCCGCTCAGGTCCTGGTGGGTCAGCATTTCCCCGGAGAACACGTTGATGGTTTGCCGGTTCCGGTCGCGTACCGCCAGCATGACCGGCGCAATGGTTTGTTCGGAAATCGCTTTCTCCGACTTCAGCGCCGGGGGAACGTCGGACGACAGTTCCAGGTACGTCTTCAGCCATTCCGGCACCGGCAGGGGCGTTACCCCCGCCAGGAACGCTCCCCGCACGAAGGACACGCCGTAGCGGACTTCGAGTTGGGATAAGGTGAACTTGCTGTACGGAATGGCAGTCATACGGGACGGATAATCAGGCATTATCCATTTTCAATTTTTAATTGACTCAGAACGTTTTCCGGCGGTTGCGCTGGTAGTCTTCGAAAATGTAGTTGCCCAGGCCCTTGAGGCTGCTGTAGTAGGCCCGGCCCTGGTTCACTTCCGTAAACTCCCGCACGAACTGCTGCAGGTACGGGTCGGAGGCGATCATGAAGGTGGTGATGGGCACTTTGATCTTGCGGCACTGGGCGGCCAGCGTCAGCGTCTTGTTGAGGATTTTGCGGTCCAGGCCGAAGCTGTTCTTGTAGTAACGGATGCCCTCCTTCAGGCAGGTCGGCTTGCCGTCGGTGATCATGAAAATCTGCTTGTTCTTGTTCTTGCGGCGCCGCAGCAGGTCCATCGCCAGTTCGAGCCCGGCCACCGTGTTGGTGTGGTAAGGTCCCACTTGCAGGTAAGGCAGGTCCTTGATCTGGATTTGCCAGGCGTCGTTGCCGAACACGATGATGTCGAGGGTGTCTTTGGGGTACTTGGTGGTGATGAGTTCGGCCAGGGCCATGGCCACCTTCTTGGCCGGCGTGATGCGGTCTTCGCCGTAGAGGATCATCGAGTGCGAAATGTCGATCATCAGCACGGTGGAAGTCTGCGTCTTGAACTCCTTTTCGACGATCTCCAGGTCGTTTTCCATCAGCGTAAAGTCCCCGATGCCGTGGTTGATCTGGGCGTTGCGGATGGATTCGGTCATGGAAATCTGTTCCAGCGTGTCGCCGAACTGGAAGTCGCGGCGGTCGCTGCTCAGCTCGTCGCCGGAGCCGGGCACGGGCGTGTGGTGGTTGCCCGACTGCGTTTTTTTGAGTTTGCCGAAAATCTCTTCGAGGGCGCTCTGGCGGATGGTGCGTTCGCTCTTGGCCGTCACGGAGAGGGCCCCGCCGGGCGTCTCTTCGGAAATGTATCCCTTGTCTTTGAGGTCCTGGATGAAGTCGCCCATGCCGTATTCGTCGGAGGTCATGCCGTACTGGCGGTCGAGGTTGTTGAGCCACTCGAGGGCCTCCTGTACGTCGCCCGACGTGATGGTGAGCAGCTGCATGAACACGTTCAGCAGGTTTTCGAAGGGCGTTTTTCCGTCGTTAGGCTGGGGCTTGAATTGCGAGAAACGGTAGCCTAGCATAGTGGTCTGTTCCGGGTTAAGTAGTAAAGTGGCTTCTGGTAAATAACGAAAAAGGGGGCCTGCTTAGTCAAGTTAAGCAAACTCCCTGCGCTGTGCAACCCAAACGGGGTTTAGTGCCGGTATCCTTATCAAACCAGATACAAGGGGGAAAAGTTTAGGGAAAGCGTCGTAAGTCCAGCGTCGTAAGTCGTAAGTGGATCGGGATGGGACTTTGCCGGCTGCTCCCGGCAAGCCGCACCCCAAAAAAAGCCGTAAGCCGTAAGCGGAAACGGTTCCTTCCCGATCCCACTTACGACTTACGACGCTGGACTTACGACGCTAAAGCGACTTACGACTAATAGTTTCTCCCCAGCACTTCCGTCCGGTGGGCGTCAATTTTGATGAAGATGAACAGCAGGATGGTGAACGACCACAGCGAGGAGCCGCCGTAGCTGAAGAAGGGGAGGGGAATGCCGATCACGGGCAGCAGGCCCACCGTCATGCCGATGTTGATGAAGAAGTGGAAAAAGATGATGGAGGCCACCGAGTAGCCGTAGATGCGCGCAAAGCGGTCCTTTTGCCGCTCGGCCAGGAAGACCAGCCGGCACGTGAGGCCCATGAACAGGGCGATCACCAGCAGGCTGCCCAGCCAGCCGTGTTCTTCGCCGATGGTGCAGAAGATGAAGTCGGTGCTCTGCTCGGGCACGTAGTCGAACTTGGTTTGGGTGCCCTGCAGAAAACCCTTGCCCATGAGGCCGCCCGAGCCGATGGCGATCTTCGACTGCAACACCTGCCAGCCCACCCCTTTTTTGTCGGTCTGGTCGTCGAGCAGCACCATGATGCGGTCGCGCTGGTGCTTCTGGAGCACCTTGTGCACGAAAAAGTCCACGCTCAGGATCATTGCCACCACCACGAGGCCGCCGCCCACCACCGCGGCAATGTTGCGCAGCGTCTTGCGGCGAAGCTGGAAGACGATGAACGCCACGATCACGGCAATGCCGATGAAGAGGATGAACTTGTTGACGATGAGCGTCAGGATGAGCACGGCCGCTGCCACCAGGCCCAGCACCAGCACCCACGCCGGCAGCCCTTCGCGGTAGAGCACCAGCACGAACGAGGCGAACACCATCGTGGAGCCCGTATCGTTCTGCAACAGGATGAGCACGGCCGGCACGCCCAGCAGCACGCCGCAGATGAGCTTGGTGCGCATCTGTTCGAACTTGACCCCCGCCGTGCCCATGAACTTGGCCAGCGCCAGGGCCGTGCCGAACTTGGCGAATTCGGAAGGCTGCACCCGGATGCTCCCGATCTCGAACCACGACTTGGCCCCGTTCACGTCGCGGGCCAGGAAGATCACCGCCACCAGCGCAATCAGGAAGAGGCCCCACAGCACGTACGCAAAGGCTTCGAAAAACTTGAAATCAATCACCATGATGATGATCACCAGCACCAGCGAAGAGCCGATCCAGATGAGCTGCTTGCCCGCGTTGAGCGAAAAGTCAAACAGGCTCTGGTTGGCCTCCGGGTCGTACACGGCGGCAAAGATGTTGAGCCAGCCCAGCAGCACGCAGGCGGCGTAAATGCCGACGGTGAGCCAGTCAATGCGGGACGACGGAATTTCGGATTTGTTGCGGGCGTACATGCGGGGTGGTTTCCGGTTTGGAATTTCGGGGTTTCCGGGAGAGAAAAAGACCTCACTGCGGAAACAAAAAAACGGGCAAAAAGAGTCGGAGCAGTGGTGCGATAATACGCATTTTAGCCCGCTCCCTCAAACGGGAGGTAACCCCGCTAAGTGGCGGCCGGGAACCGGAATGTAAGTTTTTCGGGAGTTTCACCCCGCCCGAAAGAAAAACCGGCGGTTTGCCCGGCCGCGCGGTTTCAACAACCGTTAAATAATCGCCGGGGACGCATCGTTTTCGCCGGGAATTAAGTAAATTAGGATTAAACTACACGGCGCATTACATTGAAAAAGCTACTACTTTTCCTACTCATACTGGCAGCCCCCGGCGCGTTGTCCCCCGTGTGGGCCCAGCTCGACCAGATGCTGCGGCTGGAGATTGATCCGCCCAAAGGCAACGACAACCTCCTCTACGACGTGACGGCCATTGGCAACAAGGGCCTGCTCGTATCTACCCAGCCCCGCTACGCCAGCTACGGCAGCGACAACTTCTGGACCATTGCCCGCTACGACACCTCGCTCACCCAGGTGTGGGAAAAGCGATTCGACATTGACCGGGGGATGCAGCCCTCGCAGGTGTACCAGGACAGCGCCTTCCTCTACGTGCTGCTCACGCGCGAGGAGTCGCTCAAGTTCAAGATTTTCCGGATGGATTACCTCACCGGTGAGCACGAGATGATCGAAGGCAGTTCGCTTACCTACGTGAACGTGACCGACTTCAAGGTGCTCGGCAACACGGCCTACCTGGGCGGCGCCGTCAACTTCCGGCCGGTGGTCATCGCCTTCAACTTCCTCGACAAGCGTTCCCGCGTGCTGCCGGCCCTCTACGAGCCGCGTTCCGAACTGGTGGGCATCGAGATCGACAACACGCACCGGGTGGCCAACATCGTGGTGTTCAACGCCGAGCGGCGCCAGAGCAAGCTCTACCTCAAATCGTTCGACTACCTGGGCAAGATCACCAAGAACCTGCCCCTCGAAAGCCAGAAGGACAAGACCCTGCACACGGCCAAGATCACCTCGCTCAACGAAACCGAACAGTTCGTGCTGGGCAACTACACCATCAAAAATTCGCCCTACTCGCAGGGAATCTACCTGGCCAAACTCAACAACAACCAGCAGGAGTACATCAAGTACTTTCAGTTCAACGATTTCCGCAGCTTTTTCGACTACATGAAGCCCCGCCGACGCGAACGGATCAAGAACCGCATTTCGCGCCTGCGCGAAAAGGGCCGCGAAATGCAGCTCCACTACCGGTTCCTCATGCACGACCTCATCGAAACGGAGGACCAGTACATCGTGGTGGCCGAAGCCTACTTTCCGCAGTACCGCTCCAACTCGGCGTACGGATTCTACCCCGTGGGCATGCGCGGCAACAGCTACTACGACCGCATTTTCGACGGCTACCGCTACACCCACGCCGTGGTGTGCGGCTTCGACAAAGCCGGTAACCTGCTGTGGGACAACTGCTTCGAAATCCTCGATTATAAAAACTACCAGCTTCGCGAAATTGTGGAAGTAGCCGTGGAAGAAGATAAAATCGTGCTGGCCTACCCCGAAGAGGGCACCGTGCACACCAAGGTGATCCGGGGCAACGACGTGCTCAAGTCCAAAGAAAAATATACCATCAAAACGAATTTCGAGGGCGACCGGGTCACTAATGCCGAAGACGCCAGCATTGACCACTGGTACGGTCCCTACTTTATTTCGTGGGGGTTCCAGGAGATTTACAACGGGAAAGACACCGGCGTAAAACCCAACCGGGAAGTGTTCTACCTCAACAAGTTAAGTTACCGTTCGGAAGCCTCCACGCTGTTGCCGGAACAAAAATAGCCCGCCTCCCGCGGGTAGAAACCACCCTTTCGAAAGGGTAGAACGGTTAGAACTGCGCGTACATAACAAAAGCCCGGATGTGCAGCATCCGGGCTTTCTTTTTGTTGCCGGTACTAATCTTTAGGGATTGGGGCCCGAAAGGTTTTCTACCTGCCGGTTGGCGTTGCCGTTTACTAAGCTTCTACATTCTCCAAAAATTCTTCTCTCGGCGTACCGTCTTCGCCGAACCATTCTTTAGCGCCGTAGTAGCGTCCCTTTTTGCCGGGAATCTGGTACCCGACGACCTGCTCATTGACCTTCTGGAGGCGGTTGAGGCCGTTGTAAATGGCCTGTTCCGTGCCTTTGCGCTCCTCGTCGGGGATGTCGTACTGCGCCAGGGCCTCGTCAATGATGGAGCCTACCCGCACCAGGCGGTTCTGCGAGTTGAGAAATTCCATGATGAACTCACCCCACTTGGGTTTCTTCAGTAGTTTTTTTGCTGCTTTTTTTTTTCTACCGGCCTTGGTGGTGGAGGAAGCGTCTTCTGCCTGCGGGGCAGCTTCTTTGGCGGCCGGGGCGGCAACCGCCGGCCTTCCCGTGGTTTCGCCCGAGATACCGAGCTTAGACAAAGTATTTCTCAAATCCTGAACGCGCTGTTCGGCTTGTTCAAGTTGCAGGGAGTAAAACTTTTGTAGGTCTACGAGGTCCGAATCGCTGATCTGTATGCTTCTGGCCATTTTGAAGAGAGGGTTTACGTTTTTTTTGCTAAGTAAAAGAATTTGAAAAACAATAAAAAAATAAAACGGAAAAAAAGTTAAAAAAACTTGAAAAAAGTTCTTTTACTCGATTTACAGGAACGGCCGGCGCCGGAAACGGGTTGCCCCGGGAGGAGTAAAAAAACCTCGAAAAATCTCCCGGGTGGGCAAAAGAGTAGCTATTTTCGAGAAAACGACCACTTTTTTCTCTCCTCCGGCCCAGTGCCGGGGCGGCCCATCCGCGCGGTCCCGCCGATTTGGCCGGGAATGCTATATTTGCGGGCACCGACCGTCTTATGCAAAAACGACTCCTGTTCAATAGCCAGTCGCTCGACATCACCATTGACCGGCTCTGCCAGCAGCTCATCGAGAACCACGACACGTTCGAAGGCTCGGTGATCCTGGGCATGCAGCCGCGGGGCATATTCCTGGCCGACCGCATCGGGCAGAAACTCAGGCACCTGACGGGGCGCCACGTGCCCGCCGGCCGCCTCGACACCACGTTCTTCCGCGACGATTTCCGCCGCCGCGAGTCGCCGCTCACGCCCAACACCACGCACGTCCCGTTCATCATCGAGGAAAAAAAGGTCGTGCTCATTGACGACGTGCTCTTCACGGGCCGCACCGTGCGGGCCGCCCTCGACGCCATGATCGCCTTCGGCCGCCCCAAAAAAGTGGAATTGCTCGTGCTGGTAGACCGCAAGTACAGCCGCGAACTGCCCATCGAGCCCTTTTACGTGGGCCGGCAGGTCAATACCATCCTCTCGCAGCGCGTACTGGTGGAATGGAAGGAACAAGGCGCGGCCGAAGACGCCATCTGGCTCATTCATTGATGTCTGAACCTCTATTCACCTGATGAAAGGATTACCGGGATGGGGAGCACAACAGAATTTAAAGCGTGGTTACCGTTCAAACCTTTCCCAATGATCTTGTAAAGCTTCATTCGGACACAATCTGGCAAATTCTTTAATCTTGTAAATCCTGATTCTGACAATTACCCCTAACTCCAAAAAATGTCTCAACTGAGCGTAAAGCACCTGCTGGGTATCAAAAACCTCACCCCGGCCGACATTGAACTCATTCTCAACACGGCCGATACGTTTAAAGA
Source organism: uncultured Cytophagales bacterium (assembly GCA_902805615.1). Taxonomy (GTDB): domain Bacteria; phylum Bacteroidota; class Bacteroidia; order Cytophagales; family 172606-1; genus CADCTQ01. Next base: position 218 of record CADCTQ010000511.1, on the reverse strand, counting down.
AGTGCTGAACCGCCCCATCAAGAAAGTGCCCTCACTGCGCGACGTGACCATTGCCAACGTTTTCTTCGAAAATTCTACCCGCACCCGCCTGTCGTTCGAACTCGCCCAGAAGCGCCTTTCGGCCGACGTCATCAACTTTTCTTCTTCCTCCAGTTCGGTCAAGAAAGGCGAAACGCTGCTCGATACGGTCAACAACATCCTGGCCATGAAGGTAGACA
>CADCTQ010000510.1 GCA_902805615.1 uncultured Cytophagales bacterium | reverse complement strand
ACAGCACGCCCCTCCGGGGCTTTCGACAACGCTTCCACCCATGGCATTTCTCTTTTCTCAAAACGTACCCCTTCTTCACACGTCCAAATGCCAAACCGGGAATTGCTGCTGTAGGGACGAAATATTGGTAAAGCCTGTTCCACACAGGCAATTACCGGATGCAAGGCCAATTACCCGATGGACAATCGTCTCACCGGTTAGGCCCCTACCCATATTTCGTCCCTACGGGACTGGTGCTCATACCATTGAGGCGTGTTCTACCGATATATCGTCCCTACGGGACTTACCTGCCCGCATCACCCGTCTTCCTGTGTAGGTGCCCCTAACAGCTGCATAAGCCCTGTTTTTTTTCCCCCGCCTTTAGGCCGCCCGCCGCCCCCCGTTGTCTTACCCCTGGGAAGCCGAAAAAACGAAGCGGAAAACACATGGACGATCAACTGGTTGCCGCCTACCTGGCCGGGGAATGCACCGGGGCGGAAAAAAATGCCGTGGAGACCTGGCGGGCTGCCAGTGCCGGCAACGCGCAGGCGTTTGAACGGTACCGGTTGCTCTGGGAAGCCTCCCGGGGGCGGGAGGAGGACTTCGAGCCGGACATGCAGCGGGCCTGGCAGCGCCTCAACCCCGCACCGGTGCTCGCGAAAACGCACCGGAAGCCGGGTTGGTTTGCCTGGCCCGGCCGGGTGGCCGCCGCATTGCTGGCGGGGCTCCTGCTGGCAGCCGGGGTGTACACCTACCGGCTCGTCCGGGAGCCGGCCGTTGCCTGGGTGGAAAAGCACACCCGGCCGGGCGAGCAGCGCCGGCTGCCACTGGCCGATGGTTCGGTGGTGTGGCTCAACGCCGGCAGCAGGTTGCGTTACCCGGCCGCGTTCACCCGGCCGCAGCGGGAAGTATTCCTGGAGGGCGAAGCCTTTTTCGAGGTCGCCCGCAACGAGAAAAAGCCCTTCCTGATCCACGCCGGCGGGTCCACCACCCGCGTGCTGGGCACGTCGTTTTCGGTGCGCAGTTACGCCCGGGAGCCGGCCGTGGCGGTGGTCGTGGTCACCGGCAAGGTCGCTTTTTCGGCCGGGCAAACCGGGCAAACGGTCACCCTCACGCCCGGAGAGCAGGGCATTCTCCGCAAAAAGGGCAACCGGTTGCGGGAACGCGTCCACGGCGACCCCAACCTGCTGGCCTGGAAAACGGGGACGCTCACCTTCCGGGACGCGCCGCTCGGGCAGGTATTGCCCACGCTGGAAGGGTACTTCGGCGTCCGGGTGCGGGCCGCCCACCCCGACCTGCTCAACTGCCGCTTTACGGGCGTCTTCCGCAAACCCACCCTGGAAGAAGTGCTCCGGGTCTTTGCCGTCGGCGGGGACATTGCCTACCGGCGGGAAGGAAAGCACTACCTGCTTTCCGGCAACGGCTGCCGCCAGTAAGGGGTTGCCGGTCTTTCAACCTTCCCATTCGTCATTTTCCATTCGTCGTGCCATTCGTCATGCAAATACGCCTCCTGCTTCCCGTGCTCCTGTTGCTGGCCGGCCCGCTGCGGGCGCAGCCGTCCCTGCTGGACAAGACCGGCACCCTTCACCTGGCCGAAACGCCGCTCAAAGAAGCCCTCCGCCGCGTGGAGGCGGCTTACCAGGTCTCGTTTTCCTACTTCGACCTGCCCGGCGAAGGAACCAAGGTGAACGTGCGCGTGCAGGGGCAACCGCTGCGGGAGGCGCTGGCGCAGGTGCTGTCCGGCACCGGGCTCACCTACCACGTGGCCGGCAACCAGGTCATCCTCCGGGCAGCCGCCCCGCCGCCGGCTTTCCTGACCCTGAGCGGCACCGTGCTCGACGGGGAGTCGGCGGCCCCGCTGGCCTACGCCGCCATCGGCATCAAAGGCCGGACCCTGGGCACCGTATCCAACGTCCGGGGGGAGTTCCGGTTCAGCATCCCCGCCGCGTACGCGGACGATACGCTGTTCGTCTCTTACATCGGCTACAAAACGCACGCGGCGGTGATGTCCACGCTGGACCCATCCAACGCGCACTCCATCCGCCTGGCGGTCCAGCCCGTGGCGCTGGCGGAAGTCGTGGTGACCAACCAAACCCTGACCCCCAAGGAAATCGTGCAAACCGCCGTCGGGCGAATCCCCGAAAACTACCCCGCCGGCCCCTACCTGATGGATGGCTTCTACCGCGAATGGTCCGTGAGGCACCCGGCCGGCGGGGCAGAACCCTTTCCTTCGCTGGTGGAAGCCGCCGTGGGCGTGCTGGACCCGGGGTACGCGTCCGCGGGCAAGCGGCACGAAAAAGTGTTCATCAAAGAGATCCGGCGGAGCGCCAATACCGAAGATACCTGGAACAAGCTGAGCCGGCTGCTGGCCCAGAATTTCGTCCGCTACAACGGTGCGCGGGGCAACTACGACGCGTTCCCGCCGGTACTGGCGTTTCCCAACGACCTGGAATACAAGATGCTCGAAACCGTGGTGGAGGATGACGAATACTTCTACGTGATCGGCGTGGCCGTGCCGGGCAGCCCGGCCGCGTACGCATTGTACGTGGGCTACGACGACTACGCCATTGCCCGGATTGACCTGAAAGGAGAAGGCAGTGCCATTCAGTGGCTCGGCCCGGGGGAGCGGCCGGGCCGCGGGCGGCTGCTGCGGGTGGACAATACGCTCCGCTTCCGCAGAATCGGCGACAAAATGTACCCCAGCTACCTGCGGGCGGACTGGCAGACCCGCCTCGTGGACCCGGCCTCGAACGAGCCGGTGGAGGAGAACGCGTTTTTCAGCGAACTGCTGGTGAGCGACGTCAAAACCGCGGGCCTCGAAGCGGAAACCAAGGCGCTGGCCCGCACTGCGATGCACCCGAAGGTGCCGATGGCCGAACAAGCCCGGCGGCCCTACAACACTGACTTCTGGCAGCACTACAACATCATCCGCGAGAATCCGCTCGACGAGGAACTGACCCGGTTGCTGGAACGGCAAAAATCCCTCGAAAGCCAGTTCCGCGAAACCGGCAATCCCAAGGCCGGCGGTAAATCCAAACGCCAATGAGAAACTTCGTTCAACTGCTGGGCAAGGTCGGGGTATGGACCCTGCTGCACCTGGCCGGCCCGTTCGTTGCCGGTCAGGCTGGTTTGCTGGAAAGACCGGTTTCGGTGGCCTGCCGGGGGCAAAGCATCGGCACGGTGCTGGAGGGCCTGGGGCGCCGGTACCGGATTCCGTTCACCTACTTTGGCCGGCCGGCCGCGTTTGCGCAGCCCGTGACGCTGGACCTGCGCGACCAACCCCTGCGCGTCGTGCTGGATACGTTGCTGGCCCGGACGGAAATCGGGTACGCGCTGGCCGGCGACCAGATCGTCCTGAAGCCGCGGGAAGCCGCCGCCACCCGGCTTTCCTCCATCCGGGGCACAATCGTGGACGGCGTTACCGCGCTCCCCGTCCCGTTCGCCGCCGTCCGGCTGCGGCGGGGGGCCGCGGGAACCGTATCCAACGAAGCCGGCCGGTTCAGCTTCCATTTCCCGGCCCCCCCGGCTGACGATACGCTGGTGATTTCCCGCCTGGGGTACCGCAACTACGCCGCGCCGGTGGCGCAACTCCTGGCCGGCGGCCGTACCCGCTTCTCCCTGGCGCCCGACACGGTGCAACTGGCCGGGATCACCGTCACCGCTGCCCCGCTGACGGCGGCCGGGCTGGTGGATTCGGCCGTGGCCCGCATCGAAAGCAATTACCCCTCGGAGCCTTACAACCTGAACCTGTTTTACCGGGAAACGCTCCGGGAAGGGGAGGCGTACGTGTCGCTTTCCGAAGCCGCCGCCCTGCTCTACGACGACCACGGCTACCGGGAGCCGCGGGGGCGGTTCGGCAACGAAAAGGTGCAGCTTCTCGAAGCCCGCGGCATCCGCTACCAGCCCCAGACCGGCCCCAACCGGTGGACAAACCACCTGGCGGCCCTCCTCGAACAAAACGCCGTCAAGTACCGCGAAAGCTACCTCAGGAACCGGCGCCACGCCCGCTACATCCGCCTGCCCGACGAAGCCTGGAACGGCAAGCCCGTGTACGTGGTCACGGCCACCAACCCCCGCTACAAGGTCACCATCTGGATCGACGCGGAACGCTACGCCATTGCCCGGTACCTGCTCGAAAGCCAGCCCACCGATTCATTCATCACCACCTCCGACAAGCGGGATTCCGATTCCACCTTTTTCGCGGCTACGCACAACCGGGTCGTCAACGAGTTCCGGGAATACGGCGGCAAGTGGTACCCGCAGTACCTGCAATGGTCGTACACCATCCGGCGCTTCGACCGGGAAACGGGCCGGCCCCTGGCCGGCTCCACGCAGCAACGCCGCCTCGACCTGCTGGTCAATGAGGTGATCACCGGCTCCGTCCGGGCGGTCGGCCGCGCCGAAGCAATGGACCGCCAGGCGCCGGTCGGCTTCCAGGACGCCCCGTACAACCCGCAGTTCTGGCAAACCTACAACCAACTCCTGCCGCTCGACGAACAGATCAGCCTCGACCTGGCGCGGAGCGGTCCCCTGGAAACCCAATTCCGGCGGGCGACGCCGGGAGAGCCCGGGCGAAAACGCCGCAAAACCGACCGCAAACCCTGACCCCATGCTGCGCAATTACCTGCTCACCGCCCTCCGGCAGTGCAAGAAAAACCGGCTCCATACGTCCGTGCAACTGGCCGGCCTGGCCGTCAGCATCACCGCCAGCCTGCTGCTGCTGGTGTACGTGCACGACGAATGGGCGTTCGACCGCTACCACCGGCAGGCCGACCGGCTCTTCCGGCTCACCACCCGCGTGGCAACCGGCGACACGGACGACCACCTGGCCTTCTCGCTGTTCGTGGTGGCCCCCCGGGTGAAGGAACGCTACCCGGAAGTGGCCGGTTTTGCGCGCATCATGCCCAGCCTGCACAAGCAGGCCGTGCGGTACGGGGCCAGGCAGTTCAACGAACCGCACGTGCTGGCCGCCGACGCCGCGGTGCTTTCCCTGTTCACCTACCCCCTGCGCCGGGGAAACCCCGCCACGGCACTGGCCGGACCGGGCAGCGTGGTGGTGAGCGACGCTTTCGCCCGGCGGTATTTCGGCGCGGAAGACCCGATGGGGAAAACGCTTTTCGTCAGCGGCGCGCCGTACCGGGTGACCGGGCTCATGGAGGACGTGCCCGCGCATTCGGACCTCTACGTGGAGGCGCTGCTTTCCCTCGACGACCCGGACGCCGGGTTGGACGAATGGTGTTACACGTTCCTCCTGCTGGAGCCGGGAGCCGGCGCGGCGGCCCTGGAAAAGAAACTGGCGGGGTTTGCCCGGGAACCCCTGTTTGATTCCTACGACGCGGATGCCTCCAACCTAAGGGCAACTTATTACCTGGAACCCTTGCCCGGGGTGCACTTCCTGGCCGGCCGCCAGTACGACCAGCCCAAGGGAAACAAGGCGTACCTGTACGTGTGCGCGGTCCTGGCCGTCCTGCTGCTGGCCGTGGCGGGGGTCAATTCGGTAAACCTGTCGGTGGCCCAGGCCCTGGGCCGGGGCCGGGAAGCCGCGGTGCGCAAAGCGCTGGGCGCCACGGCCGGGCAAGTGGGCGGGCAGGCCGCCGGCGAGGTGTTCCTGCTGCTGGCTGGCGCCCTGCTGCTGGCCGGGCTGCTCACGGTACTGGTGTTGCCGTCCTTCAACCAACTGGCCGGCAAACGCTTCTCCCCGGGCATGGTCCTGACCAGCCCGGCGCTGGGCGGGCTGCTGGCGGGGGTGGCGCTGCTCGGCGGACTCACCGGCGGGTACCTGGCCCGGCGGGTAAACCGGCCCGGCCTGGCCGGGGTGCTGAAAGGAGGGGTGCCGGGTCCCCGCGGGGGGCGGGCCGGGTCGGTGCTGGTGGTCGTGCAGTTTGCCGGCGCCGTCACCCTGATGAGCGGCGCCCTGGTGGTGCACCGGCAAATGCAGTGGCTGCACGACCGGGACCTGGGCTTTCGTCCGGGCCAGGTGCTGGTGCTGGCGGCCCCGGGCGGCGAAGCGGCCGCCCCCCGGGTACGGGCTTTTGCGGAGCGGCTGTTGCGCAGCCCCCGGGTCGCCGGGGTAAGCCTGTGCGACATTGGCGGGGAGCCGGGCAGTTTTGTGAACAAAGACTTGTTCCTGGTGGAACAGGAAGGGCAATTGCGCGAAAAAGTCGTGGCGAACCTGGATTGCGACGCCCGGTACCTGCCCCTGCTCGGCATCCGGCTGCGGCAGGGCCGGAACTTCGACGAGGACCGCACCGCCGACGCGCAGGGCGCCTACCTGGTCAACGAAGCCTTCGTGCGGTGGATGGGCTGGCGGGCGCCGCTGGGCAAAAAGATCGAGCTTTTCGGCCGTCCCGGGGAGGTGATCGGCGTGGTAGACAACTTTCACTTCGCCTCCCTGCACCAGCGGGTCGAACCCCTGATCCTCACGTACGGGGGGCGCATCCCGGAAAAGATCCTCCTCAAAACCGGCGCCGCTTCCCCCGCCGGCACGCTTGCGCTGGCCCGGCATGCGTGGGGGCAACTGTTCCCGGACCATCCTTTCGAGTACCGCCGGCTGGACGAAAGCCTGGCCCGCCAGTACGCGGGCGAAACGCGGATGCGGCGGGTATTCGATTGGGGGGCGGCCCTCACGGTCGGCACCGCCTGCCTGGGCCTGTTTGCCATGGCTTCCCTGGCGGGACAGCGGCGAAAAAAAGAAATAGGCATCCGCAAAGTGCTGGGTGCCACCCGGGAGAGCATTGTTTTCCTGCTGCTCCGGGCGTTTCTGGCCCGGGTGTTGCTGGGCGTGGGGCCCGCGCTGCCGCTGGCCTGGTACCTGGGCAACCGCTGGCTGGAATCGTTCGTCTACCGGATGCCTCCGCCCATGGTGCCGCTGGCCCTGGCTGCCCTCATTACCCTGGCGCTGGCCGTGCTCACCACGCTGTACCACGGCTTGCGCGCCAGCCGGATCAACCCGGCCATCACGCTGCAAGCCCCGGCGTAGACCCAAGGGCGTATTTTCACTGATCTTTTGATTTTCGGAATATCAGGGGCATGGTTGCTGCATCCATCGCTTCCATATCCACCAACTTCAACGATTTTACCATGTGAAGCGTAGTCGTTTTGTACTTTTGAAAATGGGGTGTTTTTAAATGTTGCTCGTAAGCCCTTTTGCTGGCATATATTTCCAGAATTCTGACCTGTGCCGCATCTGCTTTCTGGTACATCGGAAAGATGGCAATGACCCCCGGCTCCCGTTCTATGGAGGCTGCCGCTTCTTCTTGCAGAATGGCCTTGTATTGTTCCAGATGCGCCGGGTCTATTTGGATTTCTGAAATACGCACCATCATTTCCGGTTGCTGCGCCGCAGCGGAATGGCAACCTGCCAGTACAAATACCTGGAGTAAAAAAGCAACCAGGGCCCCTGGCGCTTTGGCTATAAAACCTTCCATTTGCGCTTTGATTTTCTTTTGAATGATATGCTTCGTCTGCTACCAGGAGCGGCGTTACTGGCCGATCAGCCGGGTGAACGACATGGAGCCGAGCAGCCATTTGCTACCTTGCTGCACGTACACCTCGGTGACCACGAAGGGGTTGGTGACTTCGTTGCCGCCCACCACCGCGACCAGGCGAAGCTTGTTGAGCAGGATGGCCGTATTGCCGATGAACTGCACCGTCGTTTCTTCAATGTCGGCCTGTTTGTATTGAATGTCGCCTTTCCGGATCACGTCGAGTTCCTGGTCCCGGGAGAAGGTCGCTCCCATGTGGACAAAGACGGCCTTTGCGTGGAATAGTGCGGCCAGGCTGTCTACTTTTTTCTCTGCCATCCAGCGCCATTTCTCTTTGGAAAGGCCAATCAGTGCTTGTTCCATCGTTGCGTGGTTCATCGGAGAAGCGTTCATTTTTTTGCTTGGGCACAGGCCCCTTGTATACCCACTAAGAGGAGACACAGACCGAGAACGGATACTTTCATGGAGTGTTTTTAGGTTCAGGATTGGGTAGATTGTAAAGGAAGTAAGTTGCTGTTTTTTTAAGGGCCTCACCCCCGGCCCCTCTCCCAAGGCTAATCTTGTAGGGAAAAATAAACAGTAGGCGCCACGTGGCGGTCAGGGGTCGCGTCGCGGGAAAGCGTCGCGTTGCGGCTCCCCTCCCCGGAGGGGCCGGGGGTGGGTTTACTGCCATCAAACGCCTTACCTGGGGATCAATGCAAAGTCTTTTCCGGAGCTTATGCAGGTACTCTCTTACGCTGATTCGCGTTAGGGTGGTGCGGTGAACCTTGAATAACGCTTCTCATTGGGGTCAACCCACCCCCGGCCCCTCCGGGGAGGGGAGCCGCGACGCGACGCTTTCCCGCGACGCGACGCTTTCCCGCCATGTGGCGCCTACTGTTTATTTTTCCCTACAAGATTAGCTCCCAAGGAGAGGGGTGGGAAAAAGATGTATAAACAATTGACTTACAGAAATTTAGGCCTCCCCATCTCCTTGGGAGAGGGGCCGGGGGGTGAGGCCTAAGAATCACAACCTACTTTCCTAACAATGTATCGAGGATGTTTTTGTTTTTGGGTCACGCGGGGTGAACGTGCTAACGGCCCACCATTTTTTGCAGGTGTTCGGGGTAACGGGCCCCTTGCACGGGAATCTTTGCCACGGCCTCGTTGATTTCTTTGAGGTCGCCGGCACTTAGGGTAAGGTCGGCGGCGCCGGCGTTTTCCTCCAGCCGGTGCAGTTTGGTGGTACCCGGAATCGGGACGATCCACGGCCTTTGGGCCAACAGCCAGGCCAGGGCGATTTGCGCCGCCGTGGCATTCCGGTCTTTTGCCAACCTGCCGAGCAAATCCACCAACGCCCCGTTGGCTTTCCGGTTCTCCTCCGAAAAGCGGGGCACGGTGTTGCGGAAATCGGTTTTGTCGAAGGCCGTGTGCTCGTCTATTTTGCCGGTAAGGAAACCCTTGCCCAGGGGGCTGAACGGCACAAAACCAATTCCGAGTTCGGCCAGCGTGGGCAGTATTTCCGCTTCCGGCTCCCGCCACCACAGGGAGTATTCGCTTTGCAGGGCCGCTACGGGTTGTACCGCGTGGGCTTTGCGAATGGTCCCCGCGCCGGCCTCCGAAAGGCCAAACGCCTTCACTTTTCCTTCGGCGATCAACTCCCTGACCGTGCCTGCCACTTCGGCAATGGGCACGTCGGGGTCTACCCGGTGCTGGTAGAACAGATCAATGCGGTCCGTTTTCAGGCGTTTGAGCGAAGCCTCCGCCACGGCCCGGATGGTGGCCGGACGGCTGTCGGTACCCTTCATGGCCCCGTTTTCCAGTTTGAAACCAAACTTGGTGGCGATCACGACCTGGTCGCGGAACGGCGCCACTGCCTCGCCCAGCAGTTCCTCGTTGGTGTACGGTCCGTACACCTCGGCCGTATCAAAAAAGGTGATGCCCCGTTCGTAAGCCGCCCGGATGACTTTGATCGCATCGCTTTTGCCGGTTGCCGGGCCGTACCCGAAACTCAGTCCCATGCAACCCAGGCCGAGGGCTGATACTTCCAGGCCGCTGTTCCCCAATTTTCTTTTTTGCATCGCTTCTGTTTTTTTTAAGTGGTAGATGATATGCTGATATGCTTACGCGTTGAGGGCAAACCCCCTATTTGTCCAATCCTTTTTCCTTTAACCACTTCGACATCAGGTCCGCGATTTGAAGGTTGTTCAGATCGGAAAACGGAAAATGCGTATTGCCCCGGATGCCGATTTCCGGCAGGTGCACCACTGTGACGTCACCCCCGTGCCGGTTTACCGCATCCCGCCACCGCCGCGCCATTTCGAGCCGCGCCCGCCAGCCATCCGCCCCCGGGTTGGGATCAGGCCTGGCGGGGATGTTGTCTCCGTAGTAAATGACAACCGGAATCCGGGTGAGTTTCATGAATTCATCCATCGGCCGGCCCACGGCGGCGACCGGGCCCGCCGAACTCGCCACCGGGGCCGGCACTTCGCCTTCGGGAAAGACGAACCCGCTGCCCGGCTCGTACGACACGATGGCTTTGACGTTCCCGTTCTTGATGGCCGTCAGCCAACCGAAGCCGCCCGAATGGGAGTGCGTCACGAGAATGCCCGGGCCGAGCTTATCGAAGAGTTTCGAGGTGGCATCCGAAAGCATGCCAGGATCAAACCTGCCCAGGTTGGGCGTCATTTGCCGGAAGTATTGATTCAGGGTTTCGGGGTCTTTGGCAAACTGCACGCCCGGAAAGTAATCGGGCCAGATCCCGAGGCGAAACGTGCCGAACCACGTCTGCTCATCGGGGGTCGGGACCACCGTGGCCGAATCGGTACTGCGGCCGGCCCTGCCCCGGCGGGGTTGGTCCATCAGGTACACCCCGAATCCCCGCCGCAGAAAAATGTTCTGGTACCCTTCGCGTCCGTCAGGCGTGGTTTCCCAGGTTTTCGAAAACTGGCCGATGCCGTGCCAGAATACCAGCGGCAGCTTCAGGGCCTTGGCCGGGACCTGGTAGAATACGTAGGCGTGGTCGCCGTGAAAGGTCTGGCCTTCGGGCGTGCGCTTGATCGGATCAAACGTGCCGGGATTGGTGATGACGGTGCCCCCCACGGCAAAGCTCCCCTGGTCCTGGATGACGATGGGCTTGCGTTGGGCGTGGGTGTAAAAGCAGGACAATGCCAAAGCCCCTGCTAAGAAGAACGGGTTGATGCGTTTGTTGATGCGGTGGTGGCTCATGGGATCAGCGGTTCGGTTTCGGGTTTCTTGGTTACTGGCGGGGTTTACGGCTGGCTTCGGCTGGACGCCGTCACGATCACCCGCCCGCCTGCAAAGCATCCGATACGCTTCTTTCGCATTCGGCCGGGTCGGGAATCTGGAAAACCCCGAATCCCAAAAGGGGCATTTCCACCTCGTTGTTCAATGTTGCTTTCTGCATGGTTGTAGGTCGTTATCGTTTTCGGTAATCCGTTCCTTCGCAAAGTTCTGCCGTATGATGCTGCCAAATGGTATACGGATTCCTGATTTGTCTACCAATATTCCTGGTCGGGGAGGGCTGCCGGCCGGAACCGGGGGAGAATCGGTAACTTGGCCTCAGCTCACGCAAGCACAATCAAGCATACCATGGACAACCTGCGGCGATTCGAGACCATCAACGATTACAACGCATTCAACAACGCGGAAACCCGCCACCCCCTGGTGAACGTGATTGACCTGTCGAAGGCCGACCCCCGGCAAGCTTCCGGCATGTACTTTGGCTTCTACACCGTCTTCTTGAAGGAGGTCAAATGCGGTGACCTGCGCTACGGCCGCCACACTTACGACTACCAGGAAGGCACGCTGGTATTCATTGCCCCCGGGCAGGTGGTGAGCGTAGACTCCCCCGGCTTGACGTACCAGCCGAAAGGGTACGCGCTGGTCTTTCACCCGGACCTGCTCCACGGCACGGCCCTGGGACGGCACATCGGGGACTATACGTTCTTCGGCTACCAATCCAACGAAGCCCTGCACTTGTCGGAACGGGAAAGAAAAATCGTGCTGGATTGCTTTGCCAAAATCGAATACGAACTGGAACACGCCGTGGACAAGCACAGCAAAAGACTCATTGCCTCCAACATCGAACTGCTCCTCAACTACTGCGTCCGGTTCTACGACCGCCAGTTCATCACCCGGGATACGGTCATCAAAGGCACGCTGGAGCGGTTGGGCGCGTTGCTGGGCAGTTATTTCGGATCGGACAAGCCCAAAACGATTGGTTTGCCTTCCGTGGCCTGGTGCGCGGGGGAGTTGAATTTGTCGCCCAAATATTTCGGCGACCTGGTAAAAAAAGAAACCGGCCAGTCCGCGCAGGAGTACATCCAGGCCAGGGTGATCGAGGTAGCGAAAGAAAAAATCTTCGACCCGGGCAAAACCGTCAATGAGATCGCCTACGAACTGGGTTTCAAGTACCCGCAGCACTTCAGCCGCTTTTTCAAAGAACGCGTGGGACACTCCCCCAACGAATACCGGATGCTCCACGACAATTAAGGTGGGTTTCACGCAAAGGCGCAAAGGAGGAGCGCAAAGGCCGTAAAGAAAAAGTTTGAACCGCAGCGGGCGCAGAGGGCACGGAGAAAAAGGGGAGGGGCGCAAGGGAATACGCGTACGCCTTGCGGTCTTTGCGTCTCCTTTGCGCTCTTTGCGGTTAAGTTCCTCTCCTTTTTTTCCTCTGTGTTCTCTGCGCCCTCTGCGGTTCAAATCCTTTTCTCCATGTCTCCGTGGTAGATTCTTTTTCTCCCCCAAACCTTTCCTCCCAATGCTCTTGCACAACTGTAATTTCTGCCATAGCTTTGAAATCCAAAGTACTTTCAAAAATGTATGCGTGTTTTTACCATCCGGCCGGCATTGATTACCCCTCCGCCGGGGTCATGCCCGTTGCAGCGGCAGTCCCGATGCAGGTGATACCAATATTTTTTTACCACTAAGCTTTGAATTGCAAAGTACTTTAAGATAATAGAAAACGAGCATTGATTACACCAATGGCATTCTAAACAACCCGGGGCACATGATACTACACATCAGCAATCTCTCCAAAACCTATCCCAACGGGGTGCAGGCCCTCAAATCGGTAACCCTCACCATTCCCAACGGCATGTACGGCCTGCTCGGCCCGAACGGCGCCGGCAAGTCCACGCTCATGCGCATCCTGGCCACGTTGCAGGAGCCCGACAGCGGCACCGTCCGCCTCGGCGACACCGACGTGCTCAACGAGAAGGATGCCGTGCGCCGGACGCTGGGCTACCTGCCGCAGGAGTTCGGCGTCTACCCGAAGGCGCGGGCCGAAGAACTGCTCGATTACTTCGCCGTGCTCAAGGGCATTACGGGCCGGCAGGCGCGTAAGGAGGTGGTCGGGGCGCTGCTGCGGCAGACCAACCTGTGGGAGGTGCGCCGGCAGAAGCTGGGCGGCTTCTCGGGCGGGATGCGGCAGCGGTTCGGCGTGGCCGTGGCGCTCCTGGGCAACCCCAAACTGCTGATCGTGGACGAACCGACGGCCGGCCTCGACCCGGCCGAGCGGGTGCGGTTCCTCAACCTGCTCAGCGAGCTGGGGGAGCAAAGCGTGGTGATCCTGTCCACGCACATCGTGGAAGACGTATCGGAGCTGTGCACCCGCATGGCGATCATCAACCGCGGGCAAATCCTGCTGGAGGCAGAGCCCCTGGCGGCGGTGGCGTCCCTGAAGGGCCGGATCTGGCGCAGGCTGATCGAGAAGCGCACCCTGCCCCAACTGGAGCGCGAGCACCGGGTCATTTCGACCAAGCTCCTGGCCGGGCGCACGCTGGTCCACGTGTACAGCCCCGAAGCGCCCGGCGCTGGCTTCGAGCGGGTGGAGCCGGACCTGGAAGACGTGTACTTCAGCACGATGGCCGGTTACTACGGGGGCACGCGGCAGGAGGGGGGGGCATCATGAAGTTGTGGACGATTTTTCGCTTCGAGTTCGCCTACCAGGTGCGCCGGCCCTGGCCGTGGCTCTTCGTCGTCGTCCTGCTCGCCCTCGACTTCCTGATGACGCGCGACGGCTCGCTCTCCGGGGTGCTGTACGCCGACTTCCTGCTCAACGGGCCGTTCGCCGTCGCCAAAACCACGGTGTTCGGCAGCCTCGTCTGGCTGGTGATGGCCGCGGCCGTGGCCGGCGATGCCGCCGCGCGGGACGTAGCGACGGGCATGCATCCGCTCACCTACACCACGCCCGCCGGCAAGGCCGCGTACCTCGGCGGGCGGTTCCTGGCCGCCCTCGCGCTCAACGCGCTGATCCTGCTCGCCGTGCCGGCGGGCATCCTGCTGGGCGTCTACCTGCCGGGCGTGCATCCCGAGGTGATCGGTCCGTTCCGGCCGGCGGCCTTTCTCACGGCGTACGGCTACATTGCGCTGCCGAACGCCTTTGCCGCCACGGCAATCCAGTTTGCGCTGGCGGCGCGGAGCGGCCGGCCGATGGCCGCCAACTTCGGCAGTTTCCTCCTCGTCTTCATGGGCTTCTTCGTGGCTTCCGTCCTGCTTTTCAAACGGGGCCTGGGCACCCTGCTCGACCCGGTCGGCATCCGCTTCATCGTGGAGGACGTGGCGTATTTGTGGACCACGGTGGAGAAGAGTACGCGCCTGCTGGCGCTGGAGGGCATTGTGCTCACCAACCGCCTCCTGTGGACCGGCACCGGCCTGGTGGCGCTTGCCGTCACCTGCTTCGGCTTTCGCTTCGCGCACCGGGCCGGGGGCGCCCCGTCGTGGCGCTTGAAGAGACCCTTCGCGCGGCGCCGGGCGGCCCCGGCGGCGCCCGTTACAGTCCCGGCCCGGGCGGGCGTCATGGCGGGTGTGCCCCTGGTCGTGCCGTGGGTGCGGCCGGCGTCCGGCTTCGCCCTGCACGCGCGGCAGGCGTTTGCCATTGCCCGGGACGCGTTTTGGGCGATTGCCACGGGCTGGGCCGGGCTCGCCCTGCTGGCCGCCCTCCCGCTGCTGACGGTTCCCGTGCTGCTCGACCAGATGGAATCCAACGGCGTCCCGCTGGTGCCCACGACCACGCGCGTCCTGGCCGAACTGACCGCGCCGCTGGGCAACGAAATGAGCCGCTGGGTGATCATCCCGTTCCTTATTGTCTACTTCGCCGGCGAGCTGGTCTGGCGCGAACGCGACGCCGGGCTGGGCGAGATCACCGGCGCCGTGCCGGGTTCGGCGTGGGCGCCTTTCCTGGGCAAGTTCCTGGGGCTCGGCCTCGTGCTGGCGCTGTTCCTGGCCCTCCAGGCGGCGGCCGGCATGCTCGCCCAGGGAATCATGGGGTACCGGGACTTCGAGGCCGGGCTGTACGGGAAAATCCTGTTCGGGCTCCAGCTCCCCGAATACCTCCTTTTCGCGCTGCTCGCCCTGGCGGTGCACGTGGGGGTGAACCACAAATACGTCGGTCACCTGGTGGCGATCATCGCCTTCGTGTTCATTGCCCTGGCCCCCCTGTTCGGCGTCGAGCACAACCTGCTGGTCTACGGCGCCGCGCCGGCGTGGACCTACTCGGAGATGCGCGGCTTCGGCCCCTCCCTCGGGCCCTGGCTGTGGTTCAAGGGCTACTGGGCGGCGTGGGCCCTGCTGCTCGCGGTGGCGGCGAAGGTGCTCTGGGTGCGCGGCCGGGAGCACCACCCCGCCGCGCGGCTCCGGCTGGCGCGCCGGGGGCTCACGGGGGCCACGGCTTTAGCTGCCGGAACGGCCGGGCTGCTCATCGGCGCGCTGGGCGGATTCATCTTCTACAACACGAACGTACGCAACGACTACCGCACCGCCGCCGAAACGAAGGAGTTGGCCGCTCAGTACGAGCGGCGCTACGGGCGGTACGCCGACAGCCCGCAACCCCAACTGGCGGCGACCACCCTGCGCGTCGAGATATACCCCCGGCGCGGGGCCGTGGAGATCCGCGGCACGTACCGCCTCGTGAACCGTAGCGCCGCCGCCATTGACTCCATCCACGTGGCGACGGCGCCGGAGGTCGAGACCCGCGCCTTGGCGTTCAGCCGGCCGGCGGCCCGCGTGCTCGCCGACGAGGGGTTGCACCACCAGATTTACGCGCTGACCGAGCCGCTCCGGCCCGGCGACTCGCTGCGCCTCGACTTCCGGGTGCACGCCGCGCCGCGGGGCTTCCGGGAAAGCGGCATTGACCCTTCGGTGGCAACCAACGGCACCTACTTCACCGACGACTGGCTTCCCGGCGTCGGCTACCGGAAGGGCCGGGAACTGGTCACCGCCGGCGACCGGCGGGAATACGGACTCGCGCCGCGCCCGGTGATCGCCTCGCTCTACGACGCCGGAGCGCGGGAGGGGCGCGGCGAGGGAATCACTTTCGAAGCGGTGGTGGGCACCGGGGCCGACCAGGTCGCCGTGGCGCCCGGGGCGCTGCGCCGGACCTGGAAGGCGGGGGATCGCCGGTACTTCCACTACGCCACCGACGGGCCCGTCGGCGCCGGGGCCGGCTACGCGTTTTTCTCGGCCCGGTACGCCGTGCACCGGGAAGAATGGATCGCCCCGGCGGATTCGCTCCGGGCGGGGGCTGATTCGCGGCGCCCGGGGCGGCGGGTCGCCATCCAGGTCTTTCACCACCCCGGGCACACCGGGCACCTGGACCGCACCCTCCGCAGCGTCCGGGCTTCCCTGGATTACTACTCGGCCAACTTCGGTCCCTACCCCCGCGGCTACCTGAGCGTGGTCGAGCGTCCCGGGAACGGCACGGGCATGCACGCCGACGCCGGCATGATCACCCACGCGGAAGGCTTCACCCACTGGAACCCCGGGAATGATCCCGGGAGCCACGACCACCCGTACGCCATCGTGGCCCACGAAATGGCTCACCAGTGGACGGTGCCCTTTGCCGCCGTGGAGGGCGCCCCGGTGATGTCGGAGAGCCTCGCCTGGTACTACGGGATGAAGCTGGTGGGGCACGCCCGGGGGGAAGCGGCCCTGCGCGGGCTGCGAAGCTACATGCGGCAGCCGTACCCGTACCCGGCCATCCGGCGGGGCGAACCGCTGCTCCGCGGCCTCGACCAGTACCTTTCCTACCGCCGGGGACCCTTCGCGCTGTACGCCCTGAGCGAGTACGCCGGCGAGGAGCGGGTCAACCGCGCCCTGCGGCGCCTGCTGGCGGAGCACCGGCGGCCGGAGGCGCCCCTGGCGACGACGCTCGACCTGTACCGCCAACTGCGGGCGGCAACGCCCGACTCGCTGCACTACCTGCTGCACGACCTGTTCGAGGTGAACACGTACTGGGAACTGGAAACGGAACGGGCTACGGCCAAACAGACCCCGTCGGGCGACTGGGCCGTGACGCTCGACGTGCAGGCGCGCAAAATCGTGGCCGACGGCGCCGGCGGGGAGCGGGCCGTGCCGGTGGACGACTGGGTAGAAGTCGGCGTGTTTGCCGCCGAAGGGAGCGGGCCCCGGGAGCCGTACCTGCGCAAGCACCGCCTCCGGACCGGCCGGCAGACGATCCGGGTAACCGTGCCGTACCCGCCCGCCCGGGCCGGCCTCGATCCGGACCACCTGCTGATTGACCTGAAGACCGAGGATAATGTTACCGGGGTAAAGCCATGAAGTTCGGGAAAATGTTTCGGTTCGAGTTCCGGTACCAGTTGCGCCACGTTTCGACCTGGCTCCTGTTTGCCGGGTTCTTTTCGTTTGGCTTTGTGATCCTGCGCATGGTCACATTGACCGACGGAACGCACCTGAACGCGCCCGGCACGATTGCCTTCTTTACGGTGTTCGGCAGCACGATCTGGGTGGTGACCGGCGGGGTCGTGGCCGGCGATGCGGCGACCCGGGACCGGCAGACGCGGATGCACCCGCTGGCCTGCACCACGCCGGTGCGCAAGGGAAGCTACCTGGGCGCCCGGTTCCTGGCGGCCCTGGCACTGAACGGGTTGATGATGCTGGCCCTGTACGCCGGGTTCCTGCTTTCGCAGTACGGTCCCGGGGCGAAGCCCGAACTGCTGGGTCCGTTCCGGCCCGCGTCTTACCTGGCGGGGTACGCGTTCCTGGCCCTGCCGGCGGTCCTCGTCACCACGGCCCTCCAGTTTGCCGGCGCGGCGCTGACCGGCCGGGCCGTTGCCAGCTACGTCGCCAGCGTGCTGCTCATCCTCTTTTCGCAGTTTGGCGGCACGACGGTGCGGTTCCTGCTCGAATGGAAGGTGCTCGGCAGCCTGATGGACCTGCTCGGCACGGGCATCGTCGCGGAGATGGAGGGCTGGACGCCGCTCGACAAGAATACGCGGCTGGTCCTGCCCCAAGGCACGTGGCTCTGGAACCGCATCGCGTGGCTGGCCGTTGCGGCAGGGGCGCTGGCGTTCACGTACTTCCGGTTCCGGCTGGCCCACGCGGCACCGGGGCCGGTTCTTTTCGGGCGCCGGCGGGATACGACGCGTGCCGCCGCACCGGATGCATTCGGTGCCCGCGGTGGGGATGCCATCCCGGCAAGCGTGCCCGTGATTCCGCGTGATTTTGCCCGGGCAACCCACGCGCGCCAGGCCCTGGCCATCGCCGGGTCGTCCTTCCGGGTGGTCGCCACGAGCCGCGGCGGACTGACGCTGGTCGCCGCGCTGGCCGTCGGCACCGGCCTGTTTGCGCCCGAATACCTGGAGTGGCTGGGCGTGCCGCTGTTGGCCCGGACGGAGGAGGTGTTGCGAACCGTCGCGCCGCCCCTGGGCAGCTACCAAACCCCCTGGATCATCATTCCGTTGCTCACGCTCTTTTACGCCGGTGAACTCGTCTGGCGCGAACGCGAAGCCGGGCTGGGTGAGCTTGCCGACGCGGCGCCGGTGCCCGGATGGGCGATGCTGCTGGGCAAGTACGCCGGGCTTGCGCTCCTCATCACCGCGTGGGTCGCCTGCCTGCTGGGGGCCGGCATCCTCGCCCAACTCGTCGTGGGCTACCACCACTTCGAGACCGGGGTATACCTGAAGGCGCTCTTCGGCATTCAACTGACGAACTACCTGCTTTTTGCCGCGCTCGTGCTGGCAATCCACGTCCTGGTGAACCACAAATACACCGGGCACGTGGCCGCGTGCGGCGCCTACGGGTACCTCCTCTTCGCGCCGGCCATCGGGGTGGAGCACAAGCTGCTCGTGTACGCGTCCGATCCCGGTTGGTCGTACAGCGACATGCGCGGCTTCGGGCCCTTCATCACCCCGTGGCTGTGGTTCAAGGGTTACTGGGCGTCGTGGGCGTTGCTCCTGGCGGTGCTGGCAACAGTGTTCCGGGTGCGGGGCAAAGAAGGCGGCTTCAAGGCGCGGTTGCGCCTGGCCCGGCACCGCTTCCCCCGGCACCGGCCGGCCTTGCTGATCGCCCTGGGCCTGGTGGCCGGCACGGGTGGTTTCATTTTCTACAACACCAACGTGCGCAACCCGTACGCAAACGCGGCGGGCCGGCTGGCGATGCGCGCCGAATACGAGCGGCGCTACGGCCGCTACGCGTACCGCCCGCAACCTGATCTGGTGCGGGCCGCACTGCACGTGGAACTCTACCCCGATGCGGGGTCGGCCGACATCCGGAGCAAGTACTTCCTGGTGAACCGCAGCCCGGTCGCCATTGACACCCTCTACGTTTCAACCGTCCCGCGGGCCGGCAACATCGCCGCGGCGTTCAACCGGAGGGCGGTGCCGGTCGTGCTCGACGATGCCCTCGGGTTCCGGGTCTACGCGCTGCCCGATCCGCTCCGGCCCGGCGATTCGCTGCAAATGCGCTTCGAAGTACGCATCAGGCCGCGCGGCTTCGGCAGCGATGGGGTGGAGGCCGCCGTCGTGGCGAACGGTTCCCACGTGACCAGCGACGCCTGGATGCCCGTCATCGGCTACCGCGAGGATCGCCGCCTGCGCAATGCCGTGGACCGCGCAACGCACGGGCTCCCCCCGCGCCCGGAGAAACCCCCGCTCCACGACGTGGCCGCGCGCCGGGATGCCCGTCACGCCCGGCAGTTGGACTTCGAGGCCGTGGTCGGCACCGCGGGGGACCAGGTTGCCGTGGCGCCGGGCGAGCTGCGCCGCACGTGGACGAAAGGGGACCGCCGGTATTTCCACTACGTCACCAATGCCCCGATCCACCACGAGTACGCCTTTTTCTCGGCCCGGTACGCCGTACGCGAGGCGCAGTGGCAGCCCCGGGCGGCGGCGCCGCGGGAAGCCGGCACCCACGGGGCCGGGGGACCGCAAAACCCCGCGAAACCGGTTACGATCCAGGTGTATCACCATCCTTCGCACGACGCCAACGTGGGGCGGATGGTGAAAAGCGCCCAGGCTGCGCTGGCGTACTACGCGCGGGAGTTCGGGCCGTATCCGTACAGCCACTTCCGCGTGCTGGAGCGGCCGGGACCCGGGCGCGGCATGCACGCCGCGCCCATGACCATTGATTACCAGGAGGGCTATTCCCTGATGAACCCGGCGCCGGGCGGCCTCGACCTGCCTTACCACATCATGGCCCACGAAGTGGCGCACCAGTGGTGGGGCTTGCAGCTTTCACCCGCCGCGGTCGAGGGAGCCGGTCTGCTCGTCGAAAGCCTGGCGACGTACTCGGCCATGCAGGTCGTGGAGGAGACGCTGGGCTACGCGCACCTGCTCCGGTATTTGTCGCAGATGCGGCGGGAGTACGAGGTGCCCCGTTCCCGGGCGGCGCCGCCCTTGCTGCGGGCCGGCGACGCGTTCATGCTCTACCGCAAGGGACCCTTCGCACTCTTCGCCCTGCGCCATTACATCGGCAAGGACCGGGTCAACGATGCCATCCGGCGGATGCTGCCCGGCGGCGCGCCCGGCCCGCCGCTGCCGACGACGCTCGATTTCTACCGGGAGCTGCGGGAGGTAACGCCCGATTCGCTCCATTCCCTGGTGCACGACCTCTTCGCGGCCAACACCTTCTGGGAACTGAAGACGGAGCAGGTGACGGCAACACGAACCGGGGCCGGTACGTGGCAAGTCACGCTGACCGTGGCAGCGCGCAAGGTGACCGTAGACCGCACCGGGATCGAAACGAACCGGCCGGTGAACGATTGGATCGAGATCGGCGTGTACGCGCCGCGGGCAGGAGGGAAGGCGCCGGCAAAAGCAATCTACCTCCGGAAGCACCGCATCCGCTCCGGCCGGCAGACGATCCTCCTCCAAGTGCCCGAAAAACCGGGCCGCGCCGGCATTGACCCGAACCACCTGCTCAACGACTGGGAGACGGACGACAACGTCCGGGCGGTACAGTGAGCTCAGGATGCCGGTTGCAGGTTGGTGGTGATGCCAATGCGGTTCCAGGCGTTGATGATGACGATGGCCATGACCACCTGCGCCAGGTAAGTGGCCCCGAGTACGCTTTCGGCCTCCCGGTAGAGCGGGTCCGGCACGCCGTGCTGGTGGATCAGCGTAATGGCTTCGGTCAGCGCCAGGATGATTTTTTCTTCCCGGGTGAACAGGGACGTTTCTTTCCAGGCATTCAGCAAAAAGATCCGCTGGGGTGTTTCGCCCGACTTGAGGGCGTCTCTGGTGTGCATGTCAATGCAGTAGGCACAGCCATTGATCTGGGAAGCCCGGATCTTGATGAGTTCCCGGTGGGTTTGTTGCAGTTGGGTCGTTCTCAGATACCCTTCCAGCCCGAACATGGCCTTGTAGGCTTGGGGCTGGGTTTCCTGCAGGTTGATTCGCTTTTCCATGTTGCATGTGGGTTTGGTTGCAACAAAGGTGCACGCGGGAGCCGGCAAAAAAGTTAAACTGGTTTAAGATCGTTTTTTCTTCCGGATTTCGCTCAGGTATTCGGGGGTAAATCCCAGGAAGGAGGCCAGCAGGTACTGGGGGATGCGCTGGATGAACTCGGGAAAATGCGTGCTGAAATGGGAATAGAGTTCTTCCCGGGAAAACGCGTACAGGTATTTGATGCGCAGTTGGTCGGCCCCGTACGCCCGTTGGTACACCAGCCGGAAGTACCGTTCCAGGCAGGGGTATTGCGCCAGGAGCCGTTCCTGCGCGTGCCAGTCAATGGCCAGCACCTGCGTGTTTTCGACCGCCTGGATGTAAAACCCGGTGGTTTGCTGGCTTTGAAAAGCCAGGTAGTCGGTGAGCCACCAGTTTTCAATGGCAAAGTGCGTGGTTTGCTCCACGCCTTTTTCATTGACGAAAAACAGGCGGAGGCAGCCTTGCTCGATGAAGTAGTGGTGTTTGCAGATCCGGCCTTCTTCCAGCAGGTTGTCCTTCTTTTTCACGTGCTTCCGCTGGAAAAAGGCAAGAATGCCGGCCTGGTCTTCCTCCTTCAGGGCGACGAATCTGGACAGGTGACCGAGCAATTGTGCTGACATGGCGTTTGGCGTAAAAACCCGTTGGGGAATACCGGTTGCGCATCAATATAAATGATAAATGAATTATACGCCGGATCATTTTCTCTTTGGCCGAAGACCCAAATGATTTGCGACCAGGACACCAAGGCACCAAGGTTCACGATGCCTATGCCTGGTGTTTTCCGGGTGTCCTGGTAGCGGTCCCCGTACTGCAATGGGTTGGCTATTGGTCCCGGACGCAACGGAAGCCGGCGTGGGAGAGGCCCGTATCGGGAGAGGCTTTCATGCGGGCCGAGGCGCGGTAGGAAGCGCAGTACGAATCGTGGCAGAGGAAGGAGCCGCCCCGTTGCACCCGTTTGGGCACCGTGGGTTCCTGGGGATCAAAGCCCGAAGCGGGTCCTGTCGGATTGTGCGCCTCCCCCTGTTGGTGCAGCGCCTGGTAGTAGTCGGGGCGGTAGTAGTCCTGGCACCACTCCCACACGTTGCCGGCCATGTCGTAGAGGCCGTAGCCGTTGGGGGGGAAAGACTTGACGGGGGCGGAGGTTGCGTAGCCGTCCTGCCGGGTGTTGTAGTCCGGAAAGCGGCCCTGCCAGGTATTGGCCTTGGGCCGTCCCTTTTCCACGGGCTCATTGCCCCAGGGGTAAACGGCTTCCGGCCGCCCGCCCCGGGCCGCCCATTCCCATTCGGCTTCCGTGGGCAAGCGTTTGCCGGCCCACCGGCAGTAGGCCCGGGCGTCTTCCCAGGAAACGTGCACGACCGGGTGCCTGTCCTTGCCCCGGATGGAACTCCGGGGGCCTTCCGGGTGGCGCCAGTCGGCCCCTTGTTGCCACCGCCACCACTGGCCGTAGTCGCGGAGGGAAACCGGCCGTACGGGCGCCGTAAAGACCAGCGAACTGGCCACCAGCACCGAGTCCGGGGGACGGGGCGTGCCGGGCGGCAACTGTTTTTTGAGTTCTTCCCAGTCGGGCGCCCGTTCGGCGGTGGTCACGTAGCCCGTCGCCGCCACGAACGCCGCGAACTGGGCGTTGGTCACTTCCGTCTGGTCCATCCAGAAACCATCCACCCGCACCGGGTGCTTGGGGTATTCGTCGGGCCGGGCCAACTCCCCGTCGGCGCCCATCGAAAAACGGCCGCCCCCGATCCACACCATGCCTTTGTGGGAACCCTTCTCCCGCCCGGCGGCAGTGCCTCCCCCGGGGGGTGGCGTTGCGGCCGTCTGCCGGGCGGCAAACCGGTCCGGTACGCCGCCGTGGCAGGAAAGCGTATCGGCCACGGCCGCCACCGGGGCAGTCCCGGCCGGGCCGGCGTCGGAGGTTGCCTTTTCCTGGCCGTACTTCCCGCCGCAGGCCGCCAGCCCGAGGGCCGTACCCGCGAGGAGGAGCAGCAGGGAATGCCGGCGGGGGCGCACCCCCGGGGGGCAGCCGGACGGATCAGCGGAGCACGTGGGCATGGGACGGGCGGAAGGACAATGAGCGGAAAAACGGGTGGCAAAGTACCCAAAAATCAACAGGGCGGGAAGTGACTACTCGTTGCCGGAGCCCCTGGCTTTGCGCTGCTGGTACTTTTGGATGTGGCTGTTGTCGGCGGGCATGTATTGCACCAGGGGAGGCGTCAGTTCCAGGCGGGCCTCGTACGCTTTCATCGCCGCCAGCAGTTCCCGCACCTTTTCGGGGTGCGCCTTTGCCAGGTTCGTCTGTTCGCCGGCGTCGCGTTTGAGGTTGAACAGCAGCGTGTCGTGCGGGGCCACGTCTTTGATGCCCATCATGCCGCGGTTGCCGGCGTAGGGCAACTTGACCTTCCAGTCGCCCTTGCGGTAAGCCTGCAAGGTCCCGTTGAAGTAGTACAGCAGTTGGTCGCCCTGCCGCTTGCCGGTGCCGGCAAGCAGGGGCGTGATGTCTTCGCCATCCAGCGGATTTTTGGGTTGGTACGCCGTTTCGCCGGCCAGCCGCAGGAACGTGGGAAACCAGTCGAACGTGGTCGCCAGGTTGTCGTAGACCGCGCCGGCTTTGATGCGGCCGGGCCAGCAGGCCACGGTGGGCACCCGCATGCCCCCTTCGAAGGTAGTCTGCTTGCCTTCGCGCAGGGGGCCGGGCGAACCGCCTTCCACGTCGAAGGCCAGCCAGGGACCATTGTCGCTGGTAAAGACCACGAGGGTGTTTTGTTCCAGCCCGTTTTTGCGCAGGGCGGCCAGCACCTGGCCTACGCTCCAGTCCAGTTCTTCGACCACGTCGCCGTACAGGCCCCGTTTGGATTTGCCCCGGAACGCCTCCGAAGCGTACAGGGGGACGTGCGGCATGGTGTGGGCCAGGTACAGGAAGAACGGTTGCTGCCGGTGCCGCTCGATGAAGCCGACGGCTTCCTTGGTGTATACTTTGGTGGTGTACCGCTGGTCCACCTTGTAGTCGGCCACGTCGTTGCCGCGCAGGTACACCACGCCCTGCATGTCGTTGCTGTAGGGGATGCCGAAGTACTCGTCGAAGCCGTTCTGCAACGGCAAGTACGGGCGGTGGTGCCCCAGGTGCCACTTGCCCACAATTCCGGTGGCGTAGCCTTTTTCTTTGAGTGCTTCCGCCACCGTTACTTCGGACGCGGGCAGGCCGGTGAAGCTTTCGGGGAAAAACACGCCGTCAACCCCCATGCGGCGGGGGTAGCGGCCCGTGAGGAAACCGGCCCGCGTGGGGCTGCACACGGGGGAAGGGGCGTAGAACTCGGTGAATTTGATGCCGCCTTTCGCCAGCCCGTCGATGTGGGGCGTACGGATGTCGGTCGCCCCGAAAGCTCCCACGTCCCCGTACCCCAGGTCGTCGGCGAGAATGAAGACGATGTTGGGCCGGTTCTGGGAGAAAGCCGCGGGGGCCAGCAGCACGGCCAGGACGAGTAGCCAGTAAGTACGCATGGGAAGGGAATGGAGCAGAGGTGGTTGAAAGGATTCGGGCATGCACATGAGGTTACGCATTGGATTGACATAATGGCTGCATGAACCAATCAATATCGGCAAATTATTTTCATCATCAGGTACGCAAGGGAGTAGGATCAGCAATGGCAGTCGAATTAGTCCCGCCGGGATGCAACATGAATGGAACACGCCTCAATGAAGATGGGCAGCGTCCCGGAGGGACGCCCTGTTCCTGGCACACGTCCTCCCCCTCACCAATGCCGTCGTGGTCGTGCGCCGCGTGGTGGGTGCGTTTTTGCAGGGAATTAGAAAAGAAAACGGCTTAGGTCTATCTTGGCGGTGCAGCGACCACTACAGACGCACCCATGCGGGGTTGCGGCACGTATACCCCGGACTGCACATCCGTCCGCAGCCGCGGAGGTTGCCGTCTGACCATTCCTAAAGAGCCCACGCCGCCGATGAAAGCAGCAAGAAACGTACTCCTGGGGGCCGCCTTCCTGATGGCGACTTCGGCCGTGGGCCCCGGCTTTCTGACCCAAACGGTGGTATTCACCCAATCGCTGGGCGCCAGCTTCGGCTTCGTCATTCTCACTTCGATTGTCCTCGACATTGTGGTCCAGCTCAACGTGTGGCGGGTGATTGCCGTCTCGGAAAAGCGGGCGCAGGACATTGCCAACCAGGTGCTGCCGGGGCTGGGATACGCCATTGCCGCGCTGATCGTGCTGGGCGGGCTTGCGTTCAACATCGGCAACGTGGCCGGGGCCGGGCTGGGGCTGAACGTGTTGTTCGGGATTACCCCCGAAGCGGGAGCCCTGGTCGCCGCGGCCGTTTCGGTCGGGCTGTTCCTGGTGCGGGAAGCCAAAAAAGCGATGGATGTAGTAGCCCAACTGCTGGGCCTGCTGATGATCGTGCTCATCGTGTACGTAGCCATCATTTCCGCGCCGCCGGTGGGACAGGCCGTCGTCCGCTCGTTCGTGCCGGAAAAGGTGGACGTACTGGCCATCATCACCCTGGTGGGCGGCACCGTGGGCGGGTACATCACCTTTGCGGGCGGGCACCGGTTGCTGGATGCGGGCGTCAAGGGGCCGGCGGCGCTGGGCCGGATCACCCGGAGCGCCGTTGCCGGCATTGGCGTGACCTCGGTGATCCGGGTCTTCCTGTTCCTGGCGGCGCTGGGCGTGGTCAGCCAGGGCTTGCCCGTGGAAGCAAGCAACCCGCCGGCTTCGGTGTTCAAACAGGCGGCCGGTTCGGTCGGCTACGCGTTGTTCGGGCTGGTGATGCTGGCGGCCGCCGTTACTTCGGTGATTGGCTCGGCCTACACGTCGGTATCGTTCATCAAGTCCTTTCACCGGCAGATCGAAAGGCACGAGAACGGGGTGATCATTGGTTTCATTGTGGTCTCCACGCTCATCTTCGTGGCCGTTGGCCGGCCGGTGCAGTTGTTGCTGCTGGCCGGCGCCCTCAACGGGTTGATCTTGCCAATCACGTTGGGTACGGTCCTGGTGGCCGCCTACCGGAAAGAGTTGGTGAAGGAATATAAACATCCGCTGTGGCTGACCGTCTCGGGCATCGTAGCCGTCCTGGTCCTGGCCTGGATGGGCGTGTATACTTTGGTTACGCAACTGGCGCGCTGACCGGGCCGTTTCCGGGGCGCAACCGGTTGGTATGTGCTTGGCGCCGCGGCTGAGGGCACCCGGGTTAAAGGTTGCATTGGGGAAATGGCAAGTACCGGTACGCGCTGGGGGTAGTCTTCCGGCTAGTAGGTGATTAGCGGATATGCGTATTTGAGGGGCTTAGGGTTGGTGAGGGGTGGGTTGTGCTGGGTGGTAAGGGGTTGGTTGTGAGGGGTAGGTGAAGATAGGATGGGGACTGGTTGATGGTGCGTAAGTGGAGTTTGTTCTTTTTGGCATTGCCCCAAAAAGAACCAAAAAGGTCTAGTGGTCAGGAAGGATTAAAGTGAGGGGCCGCATGGCGGGAAAGGGCCGCGTCGCGGCTCCCCTCCTGGGAGGGGCCGGGGGTGGGTTTACGTATATGCCTCGCGTGATAGGGGGATCATCGCCGGAACAATCCATTGCAAGCGTGAATTTGCGAAAGGTTCGGACCCCGAGTGTTTTGCCCGGGCGGTGATCCTCCCATAACTTGTCTGCTATGGGTCAACCCACCCCCGGCCCCTCCGAGGAGGGGAGCCGCGACGCGGCCCTTTCCCGC